>JAGBFI010000017.1 GCA_017936585.1 Clostridia bacterium
ATACCCATTTAAATTTTAACACAAATACATGATTTTAGCAAACAATATAAAATGTTTTCTAATTATTAAAAATCAATTCTTTATATATTAGATGTATTTAAAAATTTTATACTCAAACCAAATAATGCTTTAAGTTTAAACAATAATCAAAAATTAAACCACCCAAATTTGATTATGCCTGTTGATTATGGTTATAGAGACAGTACAAATTTTTGGTATACAAAATTTTCTAAGCCAATTTCAGAAAAAAATCCCCGCAAAAGATGGCGACGTGAAATCTGTAATGTATGCTGCAGATAGAATCGATCCTGAAATAAAATTTACAGAAGGAGCTTGCGCAAAACTCGTAAAAATCCTAAGAGTATTTCTCAAAATGGCACTTACCCAAATGGTCAACATTGCCAGAGAAGAAAACATCACTTTAATTGACGAAGCCGCACTTGACATCATAAACGATAAACGAAGGAAAGAAAAAAAGAAATAACAATTTAAGTGTTCGACAGAAACTCAAAGTTGACTACCAGTTGAATAAAAAAAGAAGCTGAATGCTTCTTTTTTTATTCAACAATGATATTCCCTGACGGGAATGATATTTTCTCTTGGCGAGTAAACGAGCAATATCATTGACGTAAGGGGAATTGGCGACTTAGTCGCGACTCTATTGCTAAGAGTGAGATTATAAGCCTTAAAATTTGGATTGTGTAGTGAAATGGGAGTGGTCTGAGGAGAGAAATTTATTCGCTTCGAATTTCGCCTAAGACATCAACAATTTCGGCCGAGCCCTCAAAGAGGATTTCTTTGATTTCCTCTTGAGAGAGGTCTTTTTGGTTCCAATAGGCATGGGCTTTTTTCTTGTAATAAGAAAAACTTTCTCCTTCACGCATAACATATGTTCTGCCGGCTTTGAAAATTTTGCCGTTAAGCTTCACGGCGACAGCTTGAAATACTTTTCCATTTTTCTCGCGGCTGTTTGCCATGCTTTGCATGTTTTGAAGGGCTATTTCTTTGCTCGTGGATAAATACATACAATGCAGTCTTGAAGGATAGTCTGCGAACTTTTATTTTCGCACTTCTTCCAAAGCGAGTTCTTTGACAAGCACATCATATGCTTCAAGTTTGTGTGCAATGTCATAGATTTCATTTTTCGATTTAAACTTTTTAAAACGCTTCTTCGCAGCCTCATACATTTTGTCGCTTAGGCGGGCGTTATCAACCTTGAAAGCTGTGTTGAAGACCCGATTGAACTGACCATTTGCAGTTTTTTTGTCGAATTTCAGTTTTTGGCCAACTTTATAGTTCTGGTCCGTGGCAACCTGATATAAAATTAAATCTTTTACTTTTTCCATAAGAAGATTATACCACATCATTTTTAAATTTGTTTCAAAATTTTTTGACTTTTATCGCGGGGGCAGCATTTTCTCAAAATTCACATTTGATGACCCGATGAGAATATTTTGGAGCGAATAGTGAAAATTTGCTTGTAAAATTATTTAATTTATACTAAAATAGACTTACAGTTTATTTTTGGGAGCAGCAAATGGTTGATAAGGATGGGTTTGAAAGACCCGACAAGGCCGATGGACACATTTTGCCCATTGAGCACGAAACAAGAAAAGTGAAGTTTGATGACAAATATAGCTATCGTCCACGCAACATTTTCTTCCGCATGTGGGCGGCTTTTTTTCGTGCAGCTGCAATCACAGTGTTTAATCCATACATGGTGCTCAGCCATCATATGTACACTTTTGGATGGGACAACAGAAAGAAGATGAAGGGAAAAGGCTTCGTTATGACTTGCAACCATGTGCATATGCTTGATGACCTTTCAATCGGCACAAATTTGTTTTGTTGGAGAAAAATTTATTACACAACCCTGAGCCGCAACATCAAACGTCCAATGATTGGTTTCTTTTTGAGATCTTTGGGAGGAATTCCAATCCCTGCGGGCAGCTTGTCCGGAATGAAAAAGTTTAATTCGGACATTGGCGAGGTTCTGAAAAGCAACAGGCCAGTTTTGTTCAATCCGGAGGCTTCGCTTTGGCCATATTATCGCGATATCAGGCCGTTCAAGCGAGGAGCATTTTCCACCGCAGTGAAAAACGATGTCCCTGTGCTTCCAATTGTTGTGCTTTTCAAAAGAAAGAAGAAAAGAAACGGGAAATGGAAATATAAACTCAACTTTGCAATTTGCGAACCTGTGGAAATTGACAAAACTCTTCCAGATGAAAAATCTCAGTCAGAAAAGATGATGAAGCAGGTGTACGAAACAACAAAGCGCGTTGCGAAAGAGTGGTATGAAATCCAGGACTGTGGCTTTGGGGATGAAAAATATTCAAGAGTTCTTCGCCCAGGCAGGGATTTGTTCTTTGAAAAAGACCAATGGATTGTTGTTGATGAAAAAAAGAAAAAGTCGAAATAAAATCGACTTTTTTTGTTTGTGCTTTGAAGGCTCTCAAGCCCTTTTTTGCCTCATTGTAGAAACTTTTCTTTTGAATGTCTTGGGAAAATTGCCCTTAATTTTCAAAATCATTGAAGAAGTTTTTTTTGAGAGGCGGATTTTGATTTTTGAGAAAAACCTACATGACAACATAGAACAAAATTGAAACAAATTGCAGAATTGAGCCAAGCAGAACAAACAAGTGCCAAACGCTGTGGATGTATTTGATTTTGCTGCCGAAGCCGTAGAAAATTGCTCCAACAGTGTAGGCAATTCCGCCGCCCAAAAGCCACCAAAATCCAGCCATTGGGAGGTTTTGAAGGAGAGGAACTATTGCTATGACCACGCACCAACCAAGAGCAAGATATAAAACCATTGACAGTTTTTTCCACTTGTGCATGTTGATTGCGTTGAGGACGATGCCCAAGATTGACAGTGCCCAAACGAGAGCAAACAGTGTATATCCCCATGTAGGTGCGGCGGCAAGAGTGATGAGACAATATGGGGTGTAGGTGCCGGCAATCAGCAGAAAGATTGAGCAGTGGTCAAAAATTCGGAAAACTTTCTTGGCACGATTTGGCCTCAGGAAATGATAAATCGCGCTCATGGTGTAGGTTATGATCATGCAGAAGCCATAGATGTACATTGAAAGGATGCCCACCCAGTTGAGATTGATGTGTGCAAAAATGACTCCAACAATCAGAAATATAATGCCATATCCGCCGCCAACAATATGCGTGACGGCGTTAAAAATTTCTTCACCCTTTGTGTATTTAGGCAAACTCTTGTCATATTCTTTTTTCATAATTGTCTCCTAAACAGGAAGATATATATTATGTATTCTCTCCAAGATGAAAAAGTTTAGAACTCTTCCTTTAAAAGTTTGATGATTTTCTTGAATTTTTCTTCTTCGCAGTTGACTGCGGAGTTGACTGTTCCTCTGAAAACGACAAATTTTTGATATAAAAATTCGGTCACGAAGTTGATGCTCATTGAAAAAACTGTCACAAAAATGCCAGGAAGTCCCGCACCTTCCATTGCGTTTCCCCACCATGTTGACAGAGGTGTGAATGCACAATAATAAAGAGCCACCAAAAACATGGCAAAAGGCACATTGTTTGCAGATTTGAAAGTGAATTTTCGATTGAAAGTGAAATTCCAAATCACGGACAGAACAAGGCCGGTCAGATATGAAACCCAATAGTCAATTCCCAAACAATCGTCCATGATTGTTGTCACAATAATTTGAATGACGCCGGCTGAAATGGAGAACATCAAAAATTTAAAAGCTTGAATAAGATTTTGATTTTTCATGGTGCTATTATAACTTTTGCACGCGGAAAAAGTAAAGTAAAATTCCAAATTGACAAAAAATTCACTTTTTTTTCAAAAGGAGTTTTTCAAAAACTTGGAAGCGGAATTTGTATGTTTTTCTTTACATTTTGGTGGAAGTTTGCTAAAATGAAAATATGAAATTCACAAGCGCAAAATATTTAACTTCCGTTGTTGAAGAAAGCAAAATCTTGAAAGATGATATGGTGGAACTTGCATTTGTCGGCAGAAGCAATGTCGGCAAGTCTTCTCTCATCAATGCTCTTGTTGGACAGAAGAATTTGGCAAAAACTTCTTCCACGCCGGGGTTGACAAAAATGATAAACTATTTTCTTATCAACGAAAATTTCAAAATCGTTGACTTGCCAGGCTATGGATATGCCAAAACTGGGCAAAAACATATTGCAAATTGGGCGGGGCTTATGGAGAAATATCTTTTGAACTCTCCAAACCTTCGCACAGTGTTTGTGCTTGTCGACTGCCGCCACAAGCCAAGCGAACTAGACAAAATGATGCTGGACTTTCTCAATTCCTATCAGATTCCATATGTGGTGATTGCAACAAAGGTGGACAAACTTGCAAAAAGCAAAATCCCACAAGCTTGCACAGCCATTTCAAAAGAACTTCAAATTAGACGGGAGCTTATCATGCCGTTTTCATCCGAAAATGGCTTTGGCAAGGAAAAACTTTTGGAATACATTGAATCGGTTGTGGAGGGGTGATTGCCTCACAAATAAATTTTTCAACAAACGCATATTTGAAAGGTGGGAGGCTCACCTTTTTTTGTTATTTTTTTAAAAAATATGCTATTTTATTTGCCTTTTTATGGGCGTTTTTGATAGAATATACCTGTAATTCAAAAGGAGATGAAGATTTATGAAAAAATATGTTTACTTATTTAAAGAGGCTGACGGAAAAAACAAAGCTATGTTTGGTGGAAAGGGTGCAAACTTGGCTGAAATGACAAAAATCGGTCTTCCAGTTCCACAAGGCTTTACAATCACAACTGAAGCCTGCACAAAATATTATGAAGACGGAAGAATGATCAATGAAGGCATTGTTGCTCAAATTGAAGCAAACCTTGCAAAAATTGAAAAAATCACAGGAAAGCAATTTGGAAATCCAGAAAATCCACTTCTTGTTTCAGTTCGTTCTGGCGCAAGAGTGTCAATGCCTGGAATGATGGACACAATCCTCAACCTTGGTCTCAACGACGTGGTTGTTGAAGGCCTTGCAAAACTCACAAACAACCCTCGTTTTGCTTATGACTCATATCGCCGTTTCATCCAAATGTTCAGTGATGTTGTTATGCAACAAGAAAAATCAAAATATGAAAGAATTTTGGACGAAATCAAAGAAAAGAAAGGTGTGAAGTATGACAAAGACCTCACAGCAGAAGATTTGAAGGAAATCGTTGCACTCTTCAAGAAGCTTTACAAAGAAGGTCAAAAAGTTGACTTCCCACAAGATCCAAAAGTTCAACTTATTGAAGCTGTCAAAGCTGTTTTCCGTTCTTGGGACAACGAGAGAGCAAATGTATATCGCAGAATGCATGACATCCCATACAACTGGGGAACTGCCGTAAACGTTCAATCAATGGTTTTCGGAAACATGGGCGATGAATCAGGCACAGGCGTTGCTTTCACAAGAAACCCATCAACTGGTGAGAATGCTCTCTATGGAGAATATTTGATGAATGCACAGGGAGAAGACGTTGTTGCTGGTGTGAGAACTCCACAACCAATCTCTCAACTTGAAAAGCAAAATCCAGAAGTCTACGCGCAATTCGTTGCAATTTGCGAAAAACTTGAAAAACACTATAAAGACATGCAAGACATGGAGTTTACAATTGAAAACGGAAAACTCTATATGCTTCAAACAAGAAACGGAAAACGTACAGCAAAAGCTGCACTCAAAATTGCTGTTGACTTGGTTGAAGAAGGAATGATTGACGAAAAAACTGCTCTTTCAATGATTGACCCAAAACAATTGGATGCGCTTTTGCACCCAACTTTTGATGATAAAGAAGTGAAGAAGGCAAAACAAATCGGCGAAGCGCTCCCTGCATCTCCTGGGGCTGCAAGCGGAAAGATTTGCTTTACTGCTGAAAAAGCAAAAGAACAGGGAAAGAAAGAAAAAGTTGTTCTTGTTCGTCTTGAAACATCTCCTGAAGACATCGAAGGTATGGCTGCCAGCCAAGGCATCTTGACAGCTCGTGGTGGAATGACATCTCACGCTGCCGTTGTTGCTCGTGGAATGGGAACTTGCTGTGTTGCAGGTTGCAGCGCAATCAAGTTTGCTGATGATGGAAAATCATTCACACTTGGCGACAAGACATACAAAGAAGGGGACGTTATCTCTTTTGACGGCTCAACAGGAAAAATCTATGATGGAGCAATCGCAACAACAGATGCAAAAATTTCTGGCGAATTTGCAACAATCATGGCATGGGCTGACAAATATCGTGATTTGAAGATTCGCACAAACGCAGACAACCCAAGAGATGCTGGCGTTGCTTTCAACTTTGGAGCAGAAGGCGTTGGTTTGTGCAGAACTGAACATATGTTCTTTGAAGCAGACAGAATTCCTGCAGTGAGAGAAATGATTGTTTCAACAACAACTGAAGAGAGAAAGAAGGCTCTTGCAAAACTTCTTCCAATGCAAAAAGGCGACTTCAAAGGAATCTTCAAGGCAATGAAGGGTGCTCCAGTGACAATTCGTTTCTTGGATCCACCTCTTCACGAATTTTTGCCACACGAAGATGACGAAATCAAAGCTCTTGCAAAAGAAATGGGATTGACATTTGAAGCTCTCAAAGCAACAGTTGAATCTCTCCACGAGTTCAATCCAATGATGGGACACCGTGGTCTTAGACTTGCTGTGACATATCCTGAAATTGCTGAGATGCAAACTGAAGCTGTCATCAAAGCAGCGATTGAAGTTCAAAAAGAAGACAAATTGGATGTTATCCCAGAAATCATGATCCCACTCACTTGCGACAGCGCTGAATTTAAATATGTCAAAGACATCGTGACAGCAACAGCTGACAGAGTTTTGGCAGAAAACAAAGTTACAATGCCATACAAAGTTGGAACAATGATTGAAATTCCAAGAGCTGCAATCACAGCAGACCAAATTGCAAAATATGCTGAATTCTTCTCATTCGGAACAAATGACTTGACACAAATGACATTTGGCTTCTCTCGTGACGACTCTGCAAAATTCCTTGATGTATACTATTCAAAGAAAGTGTTTGAAAGCGACCCATTTGCTCGTCTTGACCAAAACGGCGTAGGCAAACTTGTTCGCATTGCTTCAGAACTTGGAAGAAGCACGCGCCCAGACATCAAACTTGGAATCTGCGGTGAACACGGTGGAGACCCATCATCAGTTGAATTCTGCCATAGAGTTGGACTCAACTATGTTTCATGCTCTCCATACAGAGTGCCAATCGCAAGACTTGCTGCCGCTCAAGCTGCAATCAAGTTCCCAAGAAAGAAACGTAAATAATTTTCAAAAAAACAAAAACACCTCAAATTGGGGTGTTTTTTTTTGATACTGAAGAAGGATGGCTGAGGCAAAGGGTTGCTTTTGAAAAAAAACAGGGATGGCAGACGGGAGGAAAAGTGTGACAGAAAGAAGTTCCGTTGCAAGTGAGATGCGGGATGTTGGATTAAAAGTGAAGAAAAAAGAACGCAGCATCGCGTTCTTTCAATTTTTTGTTTTTATTTTGTGTAGTCTGCTTGTCCTGAGAGATAGAAGGAAGGTTCTTTTCCACATTTCATGCTGATTGAACCAATCATATCAAGGTCGGTTGTTGGTTGACAAGGAACAATCCCTTCGTCCATAAGCATTGTCCCTCCATTTCTTGTCAGAGATTTGTTGTCTACAAACGTAAACCCATTTTTCAAGGCTACATATTGAATAACATATGGCATCAAATATGTTACGTTTGCATATTGGCCTTTGAAAGGTGTTTTTTCAGCATCAAATGTTGCTGTTAAATTTTTTGAGTCAATGTAAGAAAGTGCAATACTGTCCAGCAATTCAATTGTTGCGTCAATTCTGCCTTGCACATAGAGATGGTCAACAAGAGGATATCCCTCAGGATCTCTTTTCATTGCATCACCTGCGAGAATTTCGATGGCATAAAGATAGTTTCCAAATGCAGTTTCTTCTGGTGTGAAATGAACATACTCGTTGTCTCTCATGTTTTTTCCGCTTGTGCCGTTGTATCCACCACATCTATAAAATGGATTTTTGAAATCAATAATTGTTTTTGTTATGTATTTATTATTCAACATAGGCTTAACCTCCATATAATTTTATTATAGCATATTTATTTCAATAGTCAAGATTTTTAAGAAAAAACACCTAATTTTTGGTGTTTTTCTGGATTTTTTATTTTTTTAGAAAATTTTTGTTCAAATTTGCTTTTCAATAAAAATTTTTGCTTGAGATTAAGTTTTATCTCTTTCTGTCTTTTGCACTGGGTTGATGTTGTCATCCTTTTTGTTTGGTGTGTTCAGCACAAGCTCAAAGCTTTGAAGAGTTGGATTTTCTTTTTCGGTGAAAAACTGGATGGCTGTTTTGAAGGATTGTTGATTGTTTGATGCGTCAGCGAATTGGGTTATCATTTCTTTGATTTCAGTGCGGCAGGATGCATGTTTGTGGCAAAGAGAAAACATTTCTTTGTGAGGCAACATTGTTGCTCCTTGATTTTCATAACGGCAAACAAGTTCGTTGAAATCTTCAAAGAATGGTTCAAGAAGCTTGAGCTTTGTTGCCATGTTCACCATTGTTGGAAGGTGCAAAATTTTTGTTTCTTCTTTTAAAATGTCACGAACAAAAAGTGAAAATCTCACGGAGCGAGCCAATTCTTTGCCGTGTTTCATGTCGTCAAAAGAAAAATTGTCGTCAAACCTGTTGACGATTTTTCTGCTGCCATCTTCGGCACACTTATAATCAAAGCTGTACATCATTTTCAACAATTTGTCTGTTTTATAACCTTGCAAGTTTTCTTTTGTCATATTGAAACTCCTTGTGCTTTTATTATATCAGCAAGGAGGCATGATGTCAATATCCTATTCCAGCACCACATTGCCACAAAGAACATCAAAGTATGAGAAGGTTTGCAACTTTTCATCCTCAGTTTTGATTGTGAAAACGCTTGGATACACATCTTTGATTGTTGCACTGACCGATTCAATCCTCTTTCTGCCGCGATTGATTTGCATTTGTACGTTTTGACCTTTCATATTTTGAATCTTGACCTTGATATCGTCAAGTCCATAAATTATCTTTCTCATTTTCACCCCTTTGAGGAATTTTTGCCAAGAAGTGAGATTTTTAAAAGTTTAAAATTCAAATTTTTTGTTCTAAGGCTGGACTGTGGCAAATAGAATATGTTTGAGATGAAATTTTGGAGGGGAAAATATGTCTTTTGAAACAAACAAATTTAATGTGGTCAAGAAGAAAAAACTTGAAAAGTCGACTTTCAATGTGGAATGCAATGTTGAAAACAGCGTGGAAATTGACAAAATTTTGTCAGTTTGTCACACTTCGCAGGCAGATTCTGCTGAAATTCTGAATGGAGTGGTGAACTATGTGGGTTACATCGACCTTTGCATCGTTTATCTGACTGTTGATGGAGAAATTGGGACAATCAATGCGTCATGTCCGTTCACATCAAAGTTTGAGGATAACATGATTATGGTTGGAGACAAAGTTTGTATCAGTGTGGAGGTTGAAGACTATTCAGTTGAAAGTGTGACAAGTTCCAACATCAAAATCAGCTGTGCTTGTGAGCAGTCTGCGATGCTTGTTCTCTCACGCGGAGTTGAAACAATTTTGACTGGTGATGATGACATTTGTCTTAAAACTGACGAAATTTTGGTGAACACGCTTGTTGGCGAAGCGAAGGACATGTTTACGATTGAAAGCAATTTCTCAATCAAAGAACCAATAAGAAAAATCATTTCGTCAGACAGCCAAGTTTGCGTGAAGGCTGTTGAAAGTGGAGTGAATTTTGTGTCAGTTAGCGGTGAGGTTGTGACAAGGCTTTTGTATCTAACTGAAAATGACCGCTTTGAAACCTCATATGTTACAGACAACTTTAAGGAAGAGGTCGAACTTGAAGGTGTGACGCGCGAATCCGTCAGTGAGGCAATGACAACTGTGAGAAAGAGTTCCGTGAAATGTGAAATTGAAACAGCTGAAAAAGGTGTTGAGGTCAGGGTTATTGTTCCGATTGATGTGAAAGTTGTTGCATACACCGAAAAAAGCGAAACTGTCATCAAAGACATCTACAGCACCAAGTGCGAGCTGGAAGTTTCAACAATTTCGTTTGAGATGTCAAAACAACTTGCAAGCGAATTCTATGAAGAAAAGATTGACGGAACTTTGACGCTTGATGACAACAAACCGAGAGTTGACAAAATTATGTTTGTGGGCGGCAGCAATATCGTTGTGACAAATTCCTATGTCAAAGAGGGAGAGTTTTTTGTTGAAGGCGTGACAAAAACAAATGTGATTTATCTTAATGACGAAACAAATTCGCTTCACAGCGTTGTGGTGGAAGTTCCTTTTGTCGTAAGTGACAAAACGGATGCCGAGGATGGCGCTCAGGTTTCCGTGAAGGTGGCGCTTATTGATGTGGATGTTGTTGTCAAGAAAGGCAGAGAATTTTATTTCGATGCAAAACTTAAAATCATTGCCGAGTTCTCTTGCGATGAAATTGGTGCGGTGATTTCAACAGTGGAAACAGCGGGCGAATTTGGAGAAAGAGACTGTGCGATTGAACTTGTTTTTGCGCATGCAGGACAAACGGCTTGGGATGTTGCAAAGTCAATCAAGGTGAAAGAAGAGAATGTGATTTATCAAAATCCTGACCTTGTTTTTCCACTTGAAAAAGATGAAAACATTGTTGTTTTTCATAAAGCGCAGAGCTTTGATTCTCAAGGAGAGAATGTTTAACAATCAACCCCTTCAAAATTTAAAATTTTAAAAAATGAAACAAAAACTTCGTGTTTTTGAATAGAATTTCGCAAAAAATCGCATTTTTTATGCGGTTTTTTATTATTTTTCTGACAAAAATGATTTCAGAGAGGAAAAATTATGAAATATATTTTGTCTTTTGTTGGGATTGTGATTGTTGTTTTGGCAGTGTTTTTATGTCGCGGAGAATCGAGTGTTGAAGCGGTCAATGAAGATTATATGCGCATTCACATTGTGGCAAATTCAAACTCTGAAAAGGATCAAAATGTGAAATATGTGGTCAAGGATGCAGTGGTTGAGTTTTTGATTCCGGTTCTTGCTGAAGCGGAGACAAAAGACGAGGCGAAAACAATTATTCTTGAAAACATCAACAAAATCAATGAAGTCGTTTTGGCGGCTTTGCGCTGTGAGGGGGCGGCTTATTCTGCCACTGTTTCCATTTCAGAGGAAAACATGCCCATGCGTGTATATGACAATTTGATCTTGGAGGAGGGCGTGTATGAATGCCTGAACATCAGCCTTGGCCAGGCGCAAGGAGACAACTGGTGGTGTGTTGTTTTTCCAGCAGTATGCTTTCTTGACACAAAAAATCCTGCCAATTTTGTGTATATTTCCAAAATTTGGGAGATATTAAATAGTGTATAAAATAATTTTTTCGTGGGAGGTGTTATGAAGAAAAAATTAGTCGCATTTGCCTTTGCGATGGCGTTTTCGTTTATGTCGGTTGGGGCAATCACTGTGGTGACAACAAATTACATAAATTCAAACATTGAGGTGGCTGAGGCTGCGCTGACAACAAGTCAAACAAGGACGGTTCAAACAAAACTGAAGCGCTGGGGATATTACACGGGCAAAGTTGACGGAATCTATGGAAACTTGACACGCAAAGCAGTGCGTTATTTTCAACAGAAAAACGGACTTGCTGTGGATGGAATTGTTGGGCCTAAAACTGCCGCTGCACTTGGAATGAGCATCAAAGGAGACGACAGCTCGGTTTCAAACAACGATCTCTATCTTCTTGCAAAGTGCGTTTACGCTGAGGCGAGAGGAGAAAGTTATACTGGACAAGTTGGGGTTGCAGCTGTCATTCTGAACAGAGTGAAAAGTCCAGATTTTCCAAATACAATTGCGGGAGTGATTTATCAGCCATGGGCGTTTACGGCTGTCAATGATGGACAAATTAATCTGGAGCCAAACCAAACTGCATACAATGCAGCGCGCGATGCACTCAATGGGTGGGACCCTACATATGGTGCTTTGTATTATTACAACGCGAGCACTGCGACAAACAAATGGATTTACAACAAAAAGACAACAGTGACGATAGGAAATCACGTGTTTGCAGTGTAAGGAGGGGTTATGAAAGAAGATTTGAGACAAGAAAAAATTGAACAGAAATCTGAGCAGAAAAAAGAAGTGAAATTTAAAGAAAATGAACATGCGAACAAAATCCGTGGCTATCAAAAAGCAGTCATCGGGCTGACGATTGCCACAAGCCTTTTGGGTGCAAGCACGATTGGCTTTGGCATTGCTTATGGAGTCACACAAAATCAAGCGAACACCTATTCAATGCAACTTGAAAACGTTTATCAACGAAATTATTATGAACTTGTTGACAGCGTGAACAATGCGGACATGAAAATTAGTAAACTTCTTGCATCAAACAGTCGCGAATATCAAGGGAAAATGCTGACAGAAATCAGCCAAGCGTCAAAAGAAATGCAGTCAAACATTGCAACTCTTCCACTTTCGGGAGACAATGTTATGCAAAGTGTGAGATTTATCAATCAGATGGCGGGCTACACACAAGTTTTGGAGGAAAAACTGGCAAAAGGTGACACTCTTTCTGAAGCTGATAAAGAAACTCTGAGTGACATGCATGACAGTTTGACGGAAATGAAGAAATATTTGAACAAAATGTCCGAAAATATGTGGAATGGATATTCAATTTTGGGGGCTTCTTCGCAAATGAATGGTGAATTTGATGATTTCACGTTGGAATTTGCACAAATAAAGGCTGATGACACGGATTATCCAACCATGATTTATGATGGGCCTTTTTCTGACAGTGTTGTAAATCAAAAAATCAAGGGGCTTTCGGGCGCTGAGATTTCGAAAGAGGATGCCTACAAGAAGATTGACGGGCTTTTCAAAAACATTTCCAATTTGCAATATCAAGGGGAGACGGACGGAAGATTTAGCACTTTCAACTATTCTTTGATGAACTCAGAAGGACAAAACATTTTTGTTCAAACAACCAAAATTGGAGGACACATTTTGACGGTCAGTGGAAATGTTGAGAGTAATATCAAAAACATCGATTTTGCTCAGGCGGAGAAAATTGCATTGGATTTTGCAAAATCAAATGGCGTGGAAAACGCGAAAGTTGTGTGGAGCGAAGAGCTGAATTCTCAGGCGTATTTCAACATCGCACCAGTTCAAAACAACATCATTCTCTATCCTGACCTTGTGAAAGTTAAAGTTGACTTGGAACATGGGGATGTGATTGGTTATGACGCAATTTCATATTTCACAAATCATGCAGCCCGAAGCTTGGGCGCGGCGGGAATCTCTGTTGATGTTGCCAAAGCAAACATTGACAGCTCGTTTGAAATCAAAAAAGAAAGACTTGTGCTTGCTCCACTTGATTACAACAGAGAGATTCTGTGTTTTGAGTTTGAAGCGACTCGAGACGGCGCGACTTATTACATCTATTTTAATGCCGCCACAGGACAAGAGGAAAACATCTTGAAAGTTGTTGAAACAACTGACGGCTCAAAACTTATGTAAAGGCAAAAGGCAGAGATGCGATAAAAAAACCACCAGGAGACTGGTGATTTTTTTTGTTTTAAACTTATTTTCAAAAAGTGGAATAAAAAAAAGACCTTTTGCAAGGCCTTTTAAAACGCAAACTTATTCTGCATCAACAGAAGCGAGAGCTTTTTCATACTCTGCAAGGATCTGTTCTTTCAAAGATTCTCTAACCTCAGTTTTGATTGGGTGAACGATGTCTTTGAATTCTCCTTCGTTTGTTTTTCTGCTTGGCATTGAAAGGAAATATCCGTCCTTTCCATTGATGACTTTGATGTCGTGTACAACAAGTTCGTCATCGATTGTGATTGAAGCCACAGCTTTGAGTTTGTCGTTGTTGTTGTTGACAATTCTTACTCTAATGTCCGTAATTTTCAAGTTCTTATACCTTCCTTTTTTTTAATTAACCTCGTCGGTCAAAAGTATTATAACACAATCACCAATTTTTGCAAAAGATTTTGCAATGTTGACAATAAAAATTTTTTTGAGGCATATATGTCAATAGAAACAAAATTTGTTGGAGTGCAAATGAAAAAACTGGGAAGGAATGTCTATTTTTTTGGTGTCGGCGGCGTGTCGATGTCAGGGCTTGCTGTCATGATGAAAGAACGTGGCTATGCTGTTGGGGGTTTTGACGAGGTTGAAAATGATGCTGTGAAAATTTTGCAGCAAGAGGGGATTTGTGTGGATTTTTGTTTGAATGAAGAGCACATTTCAGAGGCTGACTGCGTGATTTGTTCTTCGGCGATAAAGGATGACAATCCTTGCAAGAGGTTTGCCGTTTCTTGCGGAAAGAAAATTTTGACCCGCGGAGAGCTTCTTGGGATGGTTTCAGATGAACATGAGAAGGTGATTGCGGTGGCAGGTTCGCACGGGAAAACCACCACAACGGCTTTGATTTTTCAAATTCTTCAAGAAGCGGGGGTGAATCCAACATTGCATTTGGGAGGATTCAGAGTGGAGAACGGCAAAAATTTTCACCTCGGCGGAAAAGAATTTTTTGTGACAGAAGCGTGTGAATATTGTGACAATTTTTTGCATTTGCATCCATATGTGAGTGTTGTCACAAATGTTGAAAAAGAACATATGGACTATTTCAAAACTTTTTCAAATCAACTGAAATCGTTTGAAAAATTCAAAAAACAATCCGATTTTGTTGTTGAAGGGTTTGAAGGCGTGGTCGCAAAGAGAGTTCGTCATGACAAAAATGGTGGGCTGATGTTTTCGCTGTGGGCAGGGAAAGAAAAAATCATGAATGTGCATATGAAAATATGTGAGGAGGTCAACACGCAAAATTGCATTTATGCATATTTGGTGGCAAAAAAATTGGGAATTGAGGATTGTGTTATAAAGTCAGCTTTTGAGAATTTCAAGGGGGTGAAGACACGCTTTGAGAAGGTGGAATGCCCTCATTTTGACACGGTGATTTGCGATTACGCTCACCATCCAACCGAACTTGCAAAAGCGATAGAAACTGCAAAGAAAATTTACAAGAAAAAAACTCTTGTCACAATTTTTCAACCGCACACTTTTTCGCGGACAAAGAACTTGCTTGATGATTTTGTTTCAGTTTTTAAGCAACTTGAAATGCCGCTTTTTTTTAAAACTTATTCCGCTCGTGAAAAACCTGAAGATGGTGTGGATGCGGAAAAATTATCAAAAATTATCAAAAAAAACAATAAAAACGCTCAATATTTTGAAAATTTTGCCTCTCTTTTTGATTTCTTGCAAAAATTAAATCGAAAAAATATTGTTTTACTTTTCTTGGGGGCAGGTGATTTGCCAAACATTTTACACAAAAATAATTTTTTAGAGTAGAATGTTATTATGATTAAAAGTTTTCGTGACGCAAAGATTTTTTACAGATTTTTTGACAGAAAAAGTGAAGTGGTGAATGTCTATCTGCATGGCTGGGGGTGCGACCATAAGAGCTTTCTTTTCTGCCATAAACATAACAGCCAAAGCTCGCTTTTCATAGATTTTCCTCCCTTTGGCGAAAGCAGCAAAGATATCAAGGATTGGACTGTTTTTACATATGCAAACATGGTCATGAATTTATGCAACCATTTGAAAATCAAAAAAATCAATTTGATTGGACATTCGTTTGGGGGAAGAATTTCCATTATTTTGGCAGTGCTTTGCAAGAATGAAGTGAACAAGGTTGTTCTTGTTGACAGTGCGGGATTGAAACCTCGGAGATCGCTTGGATATTATTTCAAAATCTGGGCTTACAAAATCAGGAAAATGTTGGGGCTGGACACTTCAACTTTTGGCAGCTGTGACTATCTGGCGCTTTCGAAGGGGATGAAAAAGATTTTCAACAGTATTGTCACCACGCATTTGGATGATTTTTTGCCTTTCATTCAAGCCGAAACCTTAATTGTTTTTGGCAAGAATGACAAAACAACTCCTCTTTATATGGCGAAGAAAATGAAGAGAAAAATCAAGGCCTCGAAATTGGTTGTTTTGGAAAATGCCGGGCATTTTTGTTATGTTGACAGACGGCTTGAATTTCTGTCTGTTTTGAGAGATTTTTTGAAGGAGTGAGAAGATGTTTGTTTTGTATGCTTTTTTGATTTCACTTGTTTTTGTGACTGCGGATTTGATGTTTTTGAAAGTTTATCAGCTTGAAAGTTATCGAATAAAAAACTACATAAAAAAACTCAAAAAAATGCAGTTGGCTTTTGGTGGAAAAACCCCACTTGTTTTCACAAATCGCATAAAAAGGCTGGTTTTTTGCGATTTTTTATTGAAATTTTCAATATTTTTGCTGTTTTTTGTGTTAATTTCAAATTTTTGGCTTAAGTTTTCAATAGTTTTTGCTTTTTTGATTTTATCTCCAATTTTTGTCATTTTTAGTTTTCTTGTTGCACTTCCAATTGAAAATCAAATTAAACGAAACTTCATCAAACGTGCAAAAAGCAAACTTGCAAAAATGCCATGCAAAACAATTGCAATCACAGGAAGTTTTGGAAAGACCTCAACAAAAAACATCCTATATCAAATTTTGAGTGAAGAGTTTGATGTGTGTGCAACGCCCAAAAGTTTCAACACTCCGATGGGGGTTTGCAGAGCCATCTTGGAAAATTTGAAAGACACGGATGATTTCTTTATTGTTGAATTTGGGGCAAGACAAAAGGGAGACGTTGCTGAGCTTTCAAAACTTGTTGGGGTTGACTTTGGAATTATCACTCCGATTGGGAATTGCCATCTTGAAACTTTTGGCAGTTTGCAAAATGTTGCTGATACAAAATATGAGCTTTGCGAGGGTGCAAAAAATCTGGTTGTTTTTAATGGCAAGAGTGAAGCATCAAAAAGTTTGTTCGAGAAATTTCCGAAACAAAAATATCTTGTGGCGACCGAAAATTCTTTTGCGTATGCAAAAAATGTTGAGGTGACTGCAACCGGCTCAGAATTTTCTTTGGTGCTTGATGACAAGGAGTTTGATTGCAAAACAAAACTGCTTGGAAAGTCTAGCATAGACAACATTGTGGTGGCAAGTGCGATGGCATATCTTTTGGGGGAGAGCGCCTATTCAATCAAAATGGGAATTGCAAATTTGAAGCCGACGCCACATCGTTTGCAGATTATCCGTGGGGCGCTGGTTGATGTGATTGATGATTCTTACAATAGCAATTTGGATGGTTTTAAAGAAGCCCTTTCGGTGCTGTCGAAATTTGAGGGCAGAAAGATTGTTGTTTCGCCAGGACTTGTTGAACTTGGAGCAGCTCAATATGAAACAAACAAACTTATTGGGCAGGAGATTGCAAAGATTGCGGATGTTTTTGTTGTGATGAACGCGACAAACAGGGAAGCCCTCAGCGAAGGGGCGTCCAGCATGAATAATCTCTATTTTGCTTCAACGCGAGAAGAACAAACCGCACTCCTAAAAAAAATCGTCACAAAGGGAGATGTTGTTTTGTTTGAAAACGACCTTCCAGACAATTTTGCCTAAAACACACATTCTGCCCAGGTCGACACTTGGACATATATGCAATCTTTCAAAAGGGCAACCTGCGGTCAGCCACAAGATGTTGATTTTTTGCCATAAATTATTGACTCAAAACTGTTGCAAAAGAAAAATATGTGTTGTATAATATTCTCATGGGAAGAAAAGCAAAAGAGCGTAGTTTTGCGGTTTCCGGGCAGCCTGCCTCAAAAGCGGAAGCCTTGGATCCAACAAAAACACACAAAGAATTTTTGAGTATTTTAAACTATCAACGAAAGCAAAGAAACAATTTGCTTGGCTCTTTTGACGGCGACAAATATGTGATTTCTGAAAGCATCATTTCTGAACTTCTGACAATTCCAAAAAAATTTGAAAAATTCGACAACAATTTGGCATATGCTTCCACAGTGCTTGGAGATTTTGTGCTTAATTTCAAGGTTGAAATGGACATCCAGTCGGACTATTGCACTGCGAAATTGTTCATCATTGAAATTGAGCAAGGGGTGGAAGAAGATATAAAACACACTACTCAGCTTGATGATGCAATTGCAATTTATTCTCCACTTTTCCGTGACAGTTGTTTTGAGCGTTGGAAGATTTATTATGATGAGGAAATCTACGACAAAAATGACCTTTTGGAGAAATATTTAAGACTCCAAAAAGAAGAATTTTTATTCAATCGAGACATCACTGAAGTGTTGTCACAACTTTATGTTTTGAGAATGCTCCAGCTTTTGGACACACTTGGAGAGGAGGGGGCAAAAGCCAAGTTTGAATATAAACTTCTGGTGGAAAAATATTTGCAGAAATATCCTGATTTTAATTCCAACTACACAATGCAGAAAATTTTGCTTGATAGTGTCATGCAGAAAAACAAAACATTTGATGTTGTGCTTAAAACTGAGGAAGGCAAGAAAATCATGGAGGGATACAGCACTCCATTGAAAAACATTCGTGACAAAACTTTTCCTAATTTGCTTGAGTCAAAAGAGGAGAAAAAAGAAAAGAAAGAAGAAAAAGCTAAGGCTCCAGCTGCCCCAGCAAAGAAAAAAGGTGGCAAGGCGTCAAAGCCTAAAGAAATCAAAGCTTTCAAACTTGACTACAGCAAAATTTTCCCTAAGGCAAAGAAGAAGGACGACAAGAAGAAGGATGATAAAAAGAAGACTCCTCCTGTTTTGTTGAGACCTGCGAAAAATACTGCCGCTGGAAAGTATGAAAAAGTTGAAGAAAAAAGAGAAGATCGAGAAAAACCTGCAATTGATCAAACCGCCCTTTCAGAGTTGGATTCTTTGTTTGTGAAAGCGGGAATAAGTGATAAGGCAACCAAAATTAGTAATCAGGAAAAATCAATTGAAACGGATTTTGTCGGAGAACTTGGTGTAGAGATTGAAGAATTTTCTGCTGAAAAGGGAGTAGAGTCAGAGACTATACTTGAAAACATGGATTTAAAAAACAAAGTTCAAGAAGAAACGAGAGATGTTCCTGAAAGAGTTACGGGCGAACAAGTGAAGATGCAAGAGAAAAAAGCGAAAAAACAAAACAAATTTGAAATCCAAAATGAAATGGAAATCACAAAATAAAAATCTCGCAAAAACAATGGCGGGATTTTTTTGTTTGTTTAATTTTCAGGTGGAAACAAAAACGGAAATTTAATCAGGATTGATTTTTTTAATACTTTTGAAAAGAAAAAACACATCCCGTGATGTGTTTCTTGCTTGTTATTTTGTGCTTGTGCGATCTTTTGTTGGTGCAGGTTTTTTTGTTGGCAAATTGTGAGCATTTGCGTATTTGCGATTTGATGTTGCAGCGATTTTGACTGATTCAACAAGAAGGGTCGCTTGTTCTTCGATTGCTTTGTCGAAAGCCTCTCCTGAAAGTTTTGAAATTCTGTTTCTATAGTCATTCAAAAAGAATTCTGCATCAGGCAACACAATAGGATGATGTCCCGCTTTCAAAATTTTAACCAAAAAACCAATTTGTTCAGCAAGTTGGGTTTTTTCTCTCAAAAATGAATTGTATTCATCTCTTTCAAGTTTTCCGTAAAGAGCATTTCGGTGATAAAGCCCTGGTTGGTCATCGCAGTCCAAAAGCGTGAGTGTTTTGTTGATTTTGTCGATGAAATCATTTACATCGTAGATTGATTTTTCGTTGTCGTCTTGGATCATGATTACGTGTTTTGATGTGTCTCTTCTAAACATAGCAATCTCCTTTTCTTAATTCTTTCGTATTCGAACCTATTTTAACACACATTTTTCAAATTGTAAAGACCCTTTTCAAAAAAAATTTGAATATTTTGTGCTTTTCAACTGCATGATATATGTAAATTAGGGCGTTTGTGGAGGATATGTATGAGAAAAAGTAAATCTTCTTTGGGCGTCAGTGCCTTGATTTTGTTGGTGAGTGGGCTTGTTTGTAAGGGACTGGGGGCTCTTTTCAGATTGCCACTCACAAACCTTCTTGGCATTGAAGGAATTGGTGTTTTTCAACTAGTGATGTCTCTCTATGCTTTCGCACTGGTGGTGACCTGCGGCGGGGTGACAAATTCACTGTCAAAACTGATTTCCACTGCTCGGGCAATGGGTGAAACTGCCAAGATTTCGACATATATCAGACGGGCTGTCTTTGTGTCAGTTGGCATTGGGCTTTTGATTGGAACTTTGTTTTTGATTTTGAGAAACTACATCTCTTCGTTGCAAGGAATTGACGCCTCTTACAGTTATATGCTCTTTGTCCTACTTTTGCCACTTGGGGCAGGACTTGCCACTTTGAGGGGGCTGTTCCAGGGATATGAAAACATGGTGCCAACGGCAGTTAGTCAAGTTGTTGAGCAGGTTTTTAAGTTTGTTTTTGGGTTGGTGTTTGCTTTCTATTATAGCAAAATCAGCATGTCTCATGGGGTTTTTGGTGCATTTCTGGGGATTGTGCTGTCAGAAGTGGTGGCGCTGGCAAGTTTGTTTGTTTTTTATATGAGAAAGGGGAAAAAAGAACAAAAGGAAAACGACCTAAGACGGGTGAGGTTCGCACGAAAAGAGTTTGATAAGGCGAATTTTCCGTTGATGTTTTCGGCATCGATTTTGCCTCTTGTGAATGCTTTTGACGGGTTGGTTATCATTCCGAGATTGCTGTTGGCGGGATTCTCCACTGGCACGGCAACAAAACTTTTTGGGCTGCAAACTGGTGTTGTTGGGGCAATTTTGAATTTTCCACTTATCATCTCAATGGCGGTCACGACAACGCTGCTTCCAAACATATCTTTTTTGATTTCGAAGGGGTTGGGTGGAAAAAAGGTGATTGAACGCGGGCTGAAGATGCTTTTATATCTCATTTTGCCGACAACTTTTGGTATGGTGGCGATTTCAAAACAGGTGTTTGTGTTTTTCTATAACAACATGACTGGCGCAATCTTGGATGCGGCGTTTAATCTGATGTTGTATGGCGGATTTTCGATTGTTTTCACTGCACTTATGCAATATCTTATCATGCTGCTGCAGGCTAATGGACAGTTTAGATTTATTTTGTGCGTAACTGCTCTGGGGGGAGTGTTTAAAGCGATGATTTCCTTCTTTTTGTCGTCAGTTGCAAGCGTCAACATATATGCACTTGTGCTTGGAAACCTTGTTTTGAATGCAACTGTGTGTATTTTGGCTCTTTGGAGAATTAAAAAAATTGTCGAGTTTTCGCTGCCAGCGTGGGATGTGTTTTTGCTTATTTTCTCCACTATTGCAATGTTTTTGACGGTCTATACTTTCATCAACTGCAACTATTTTCATGCCATTGTCAACCTCATTTTGGCGATGATTTTGGGTGTGGGGGTGTATTTGGTGTTGACCATCCCTTTTGGACATAAGTTTTTCAAAAAAGAAAAATTGAGACAGAAGGTTTAAATTTGCAGGATATTGTGAATCCTCTTTTTTGGAGGATGTTGCTATGAACAAAACAGAATTTATTGCATTGCTGGCAAAAAGGACGAACTTGCCAAAAAGTAAGTGTAATTTGGTGCTCAATCAATTTAAAGAAGTTGTGCTTGAGGTGTGTTGCAAAGGAGAGAAAATTAGTTTGAGAGACTTTGGCAGATTTTCACTGCAGGAAAAAGCTGAGAGAAAATTTTTGAACCCTCAAACAAAAAGATATTACATCTGCCCACCTAAGAAAATGATCAACTTTAAGGGGTATAAAAATTTTATGTATAATGTGAAATAGTGGGTGATGGGGGCGGAAGCTGCACGCTGTTGCGTGCACAAATTGCGTCCCGCAATGTGCAAAATTTCCCCCGAAGGGCGAAAATTTTGCTTCCGCCGCCCAGTCAATCTCTTCGCTCAGCCAATTCCAAAATTTTGATTTTCTTTTTCTTTTCATAAAATTGTTTTTTTTGAAATTGAAATGTAGATTTTCGCTCAGCTTTTTTATTTTATAAAAAACACTGAAAATTATTTGCTAAAAAAAGATAAAATATGTAAAATATAAACATGAAGAAATTATTAAATTCGTTTATTTTAATAATTTGTGGAATTTTCCTCACCCTAGGTTGTGGAATTTTATTATCAGCTTGTAATCCTGACAGTGGTCGGGGGGGGGGTGCCCCTGACCAGCCTTCAGTAAGTCAGCCGGGGGATTTGGAAACGCCGGAACAGGGGGATGACGCTGATAAAGAGGAATTAGGTTCAGTCAAAGACCCTCAAGTTGAAGCGGTTGCGTGGACTGGAAAAGGAACTCTCGAAAGTCCTTATGTGGTTGCATCTGTGGCTGATTTACAGCAATTGGCAACAGATGTAAATGGCGGGACAACCTATAGTGGGATTTATTTTAGACAAACTCAAGACATAAGCATGTCCGGAACACAATGGACCATAATTGATGCAAGTTCCTATTCTTTCGCTGGGATATATGACGGAAATAATCGCACAATAAGTGGTTTGACATATTCGGGAACCAACAAGTATATAGGTCTGTTTGGAAGACTCTCTTCTGCAACTGTGAAAAATGTAATTCTTACAAGTGTAAGTCTTGTGTCAACTACCTCTAGTTATGTAGGAGGAATATCTGGATATGTTTCAACAACATCAACAATTAAGAATTGTAGGGTTTTGTCAGGGAATATAAAAGCTACTGGATCTTCAATTGGTGGGATAGTTGGATATGTTAATAAGACTGGATGCACAATTACAAACTGCTACAACAAAAGTTCACTAAGTGTTGGTTTGTATGGAGGAGGAATTGTTGGCTGGTTTAATGCTTACACAACGGTTTTAAAGATTACAAACTGCTATAATGAAGGAAAGGTAGAGTTGCAGGGTGAAGGTTTGATTGGTGGTGATGTTGGAGGTGTTCTTGGTGTTGCTTCTGGTTCCAGTTATTGTAAAGTAAATATTTCAAATTGTTACAACACCGGAGCAATTTCTGCGATAGATTCAGCGCCAGAAATGTCTTATTCTGCTGGCGGAATAATTGGGAGTCTGGAAACTGCCGGCAATAGTGGCAGACTTGAAATGAAAAATTGTTTTAACACAGGCTCGGTGTCGGTGGTAAATCATGGCGCGAATGTTGGCGGTATTATTGGGGAACTTACAGTTAAGAAATCATCTGATAAGGCATATATAGATAATTGTTATAATATTGGGGCTCTTCGTGCAGAAGGAAGTGGTTATGGAGCTTACTTAGGCGGAATTGCTGGCACCATAGAAGAATCATATTCAAATTCAATTACAATTTCCTATTGTTTCAACTATGCCACGCATACTGTTGTATGTGCTTATTCAAGTGGGAATGGCGGCATTGTTGGTTATTCTGATGACCAATATCATTCTGTTGTATCTTGCTATTATGGCAAAGAATCAAGTCAGTCAAACACTTATGGAGGAGTGTATAGTTCTTCTTTGGCTACCGATGCAAAAAAGACTTCGTGGGATGTATATCAAAATTGGGGAATGTATGAAGATTATGTGATTTTGTCGGGGCAAAACAGTGGGTTTCCAGTGTTAACTTTCAATAAAATCATGAGTACATATGCTGTAACATACAATGCAAATGGTGGGATAATAGAATCGGCAAGCAGCAAAAAGGATTACGCTCGCTTTGGAGAAGAGTATGGAAAGGCAAACATTTACAATTATGAGATGAATCGGCTTTCTTTTGGTTCTGGAAACATATGGGTTGCGGATGAAGCAAGTGCAAAGATCTCAGTTTCAACAAGCACAACCACAGCTGTCAGCTATGCAAACTTTTTTCAACCATACGATGGTTTGTTTTGTGCGAGCACAAAGTATTCTTACATTTTAAATGTTACAGAAAACACTTACACAGGGACAATAAAGTTTGTTTTGGCGTCACCAAATGATGCTGGAGGAAATCAAGATGTTGCAACAGACAACATCATAAAGGAAATATCTGGAACTGGGATTTATAGTGGTGTTTTTAATACGGCAAGCACATTGGGTAGTCAACCATATAACTTGCGTTCTTTCATAATAATACCTGCTGGTTCAGGAGGAAAGTTTTCCTTTCAGTTGGAAGTGTTTGTTGGGGATTTATATTCAAATGGTTGGGAGTTTTCTGCTTATAGGGAGATGCCTTCAACCAACGATTTACCTGTGGCAACACGAAGCGGATATGACTTTGATGGTTGGTATAAGGAAAACTCATTTGTAAACAAGGTTGATGCATCAACAATTGTTTCTACTTCGGCAGCGCACACGCTTTATGCGAAGTGGACTCTTCGTGTATACACAATGACAATAAATTATAAGAGTGAAAACTCAACAAATTTAACAAATGTTGGACTTTCTGTTTCAAGTGGAACTCTGGCTGCAACTACTTTGAGTGTTGGCGGTTCAACAACATGGAAACAAGCATATCAAACAAGTTCAGTTACTTTGACTGTTTCAGCTTCAAATTCTTCAAGTTATGACTATTACATCAGATTTAATTCAGCTCCAACAAGTTCAAGTTATAGTGGTGTTGACAGTGCAACA
>JAGBFI010000018.1 GCA_017936585.1 Clostridia bacterium
CCTATATTTATAACTACAAGAATTTTGATTTTGCCAAGTCGTTTTTGGGGGGGGCGACAAAACAGGTCAAAATATTTTTTCTTTGTTAGACAAAAAAGAACTACCTTGTTTGGTAGTTCCTAAATTTGCAAGTATTTAGTCCCTCTATATATAAGGACAATTTTTAAGTGAAAATTAAGGCAAAATTGAGTTTTTGTTAAAAATTTTTATTATTTTTCTTTTTTTAGTGCCTTTTCTTGTAGTTTTTGAATAAAATCTTCAACCATTTTTAGCACTTGCATTACATTTCCTTTAAAGGTTTTTAAGTTCTCAAAATGGGCCACAATACCATAATCTGCAAATGCTTTGTTCATATTTTCTATGTATTTATCATCAAGGTTAGAGTAATCTATTTGTTTAGATAGTTTTTGCTTGATACTTATATCGGCACCTGTTGAAATAGTCTTTTTTATTGCTTTTTTGACTTCATCAATAAAGTCTTGAACTTTGTCTAAACTTACCATAAATTTGCCAGATTTTCTAATTTCTTCAATGTATTTATTAAAGGCAGTTTTGCTTTCCCAATGCAAAGTTCTTGCTTGTTTTGTTTTTCTAAATTCAGGGTCGTTACAAAGCATAACTCTATAATCTTCTTTTAAAACTTTTAGTCTTTGACTAACAGCACTTGCAGATATTCCAAGTTTTTCGGCAATTTCTTTTTGTGTAACTTGTTGCATATATAGTTGCAAAATTTCTCTATCATTACCTTCAAAGCGATAAATTGTCCTGTAAATAACTCTTGATGTTAGTTCATCATCAAGTTGTTTCTTTCTATCTTCCTCTTGTGAGCTATGTTTTGCAAGATAGTTGTCTAGATATTTTTGACTTTTGTTTCCCTTAATTTGTGAAAAACTAACCTCGTGTCTGCGATAAGTTCTTTCTTTATTTTCAGGGCTTACAAGAGAGTTGTCTTTTCTAGCATTAGGGTCTTTCTTTTTAGCTTCTTTATATTCTTCATCTCGTTTTTTCTTTTGTTCTTCAATCCAAGCTTTCGCTTCTTTTAGTTCTTCAGGTGTTCCATAATATGCCATACACAAAAACTCCTTTTGAACATTATATCATACACAAAGCAAAAGTGTTGGGCTTTCGACAAAGTTTTTAAGTTGAAATACACTTAAATCTGTTTTTAGGGATTTACAAATAAAAAACCTACTAGGATTTTTCCTAATAGGTTTATTTTTATTAAAATTCAAGTCTAACCGAAGAATCTCCAGAAGATTTGTATCTAACTCCAAAATCTCGTATGGTGCCATCTGCATTAAAGCTAACTACCATAAGAATATAATTATCGTCCATTCCTACTTGATGATAATACTCATAATTGTTTTCATCTTTCCAAGAAAGAATACCATATTCTATCTCCTGTATTTCTGTTGTAATGGCTAAATTTTTTCTTGTGATATTTTCAGAAAGATTAATTGTTCGTCCATCAACTATAAGTCTAATTGGTCTTATGTTTCTACCTTCTATGTTGTAATAAGCATAAATATCTTCATTAGGAACATAATAAGTTACATCATTATCTTCTGAAATGAAGTATGTTACCGTATAAACCCCTGAAGTAATATCACTATTGTTAGATGTTGATGTCAGACTGGTATATAAATTTGATGCTGGTAAAACATTTACATTTTTTATAGAAACAACAAATGTTTTTGCTTCAAACATAAAGTCAACCATATTGCCATCATCTTCCATATACTCGATTGGAAGAGCACCTTCAGGAATAGAGATGTATTTTTTGCCACTATCTTCATTAATAGTCATTTCTGTATCATTAACAAATACTTCAACATTGGTTAAATCTACGCCAGCATATGGCTCTATGTATAATTTAATATCCCCATCATCAGTTGGTTTCCATAAAAGTGAAGAAAGCAACTTGTCTTCAGCAATTTCAACTCCATTTACTTTACAAGATAAAATTTCGTTATCAAGATTTGTTCCATTAAAGTAAAAATTAGACACTTTTAAATTTTCTTTATCAAATGTAAGCAATATATTTGTGCTTTCAAAGCCCGCAAAATTATTAGTATCAACAAGATTTATTACAAATGAATAGTTATAATTATTACCAGTTAATTTATGATAATTATTATGTATTTCAAGAGATGGGTCTACCGCTTTAATAATTTGATGTGATACATAATAACCCAGTTTTTTATCGCCAGTAAATTCTATTCCATCACTATAAAAAGCTTCAGAAGTAATAATTTGAGAATATGTTGTATATAATCTATAATCATTCAACATCATATCTTTAAAAGTTCTTCCACCCATAGATGTTATATGATAATCATCTAATATATCAAGTTCTCCTTCTGTAAACTCTTGGTCATTAGTTACAAATCTTACAGTAAGTTCTTGCTCTTCCACAGAAACATTTATATTATGTTCACCATTATATTCGGCAGGAATAGAAAATGTTGCTATTTTTCTAATATTAAGACTAATTGTTCTATCATAATACAAACTATCATCAACACAAGATGTTAATGTTAGAGGCGTTTCATCAAAACAAACCTCCAAAGTATCTTTATCGTAAAAGTCCGCAAGCCATACAGCATAATTCCCATCGGTTGATTCATATGTGTAATTGGTATAATCTTCAGTATCTGCAGGAGTAACTATAACATAATCATTCGTTCCATTAATGAGCACACTTCCATTATGTGCTGGTGGAGGTGGTGGGTCTCCTCCTGAATTACATGCTGTCATTATAAATGCACAAGGTAAAATTAAGCATATTGCAAATAAAAAAGTTAAAATTTTCTTTTTCATATTTTTTCTCCTTATAATTTATTTATCAAATTCAGTATAGCACATTATTTTCAAAATGGTGCTCTTTTTTATAAAATTTTTAGATTATTATATTGTATATATTCTTTTTCTTTTGTTTTGCATAGGCATAGGCAAGCGCTGTGCCTGATTTTGGCTGATAATAACCAATACTTCGTTTAGAGTATTTTCGCATTTCAGGTTGGTAGTTTTCATCATAATAGAAAACACAATAATCGCTATCATTTATCATAGCTTGATTTCGTTCCACATAACTAGCACGACCAGATGTGTATTTTGTCTTGTGTTCAACTTCTTCTTCAACACCAAGCAAGGTTACTTTTTCTTTTCTAAAATGACTATAAACTTCTTCCCAGTGTGCTCGTTCACTTTCCAAAGTGCAGGTTTCGCTCCTGCAAGTGTAACATTTCCTAATAATATTAGGATATTTTTCTTTCAGTTCAGTAACAACTAAATGACAAAGATAATCAAAATCACTACGACTACCAAACAAGAAAGTTAACACATTGTGGTTAATAATCAAATCTTCAACAACTTCTTTTACTTTTTGTTTAAGTTCTTCGGTAATCTCAATCTTTCTATGACCAAAAAACGAACACTTAATGTCTGACAATATGTAAAAACCTCCACTCAATGATTGATATTCAATCATTATATGATTTTTACAATCATTTGTCAACCATACAATGTCGGACATTGGGTAATATTTGTAATCTTGGGGTCATTGTCTGCAAGGTTAGAAATTTCAATATTAGGTAAAATATAAGTATCAAATATTGGAGCGTGAATTATGGAAAAGAAAATTGATTACAACGACATTATCCATAGAATTGGATATTTTAGAACAAAGGCAAACTTGTCAGCAAGAGAAACAAGTTTAAGACTTGGTTATAGCGAACAATTTATGAAAAGAATAGAAAACAAGAGTGTTGAATTAAAAGTTAGCACATTGCTTGAATTTTTTGATATTGTAGATATAACTCCACAAGACTTCTTTTATATGGGCGAACACTATAACAAAGAAGATAAGAATGTTTTAGATTTATATAACAATCTTTCACAAGACGGTAAACAAACTATATTAGACTTGATGAAGAAGTTAAAATAAAAACTAGACTAAAAATGTCTAGTTCTATTTAGAGCGATTTAGATAGTTTAAAACCACCTAAATTATAAAAAAACACCTCATTTGCTGTCAATTGCTGTCAAATTTAAAAAGCAAAAGACAGCAAATATTTTTTTATATCTCAAAACTCCTTTATTTATCTATGATTTTAAGATATAGGGCTCACACACTTTGGTTTCAGGGCTCGTTCTTGGTAAGGCGGAGGTCACGGGTTCGAATCCCGTCATAAGCTCCATTTTTTATTTTTTTGTGTTGAGCCCCCTTTTTAACTTGTGATCAGGACGACTCGTTTGAAGCTTGAGAAAGCCAGTTCGTCGCCGCTTCCTACGATGTTTTTTTAGTTTTGAAAATTGAACAAAAAATTCAATCCACATGGCACGAGAATCTTGACTTTTTTGACAATATTTTCTAGAATTAAAATGTTATGAAAAATTCTGGAAGCAAAAGAGAAAGAAACAGTTTAATTGAGTTATATCGTTTTATTTTTGCAATTTGGGTGGTTTTCTATCACGACTATCTCATCATGCCAAAATCAAGCCTTTTCAATCATGGCTATCTGGCTGTTGATTTCTTTTTCATTCTGACCGGATTTTTTCTTCTTGGCGGAATGAAAATTTTTTTTGAAATGCCATTTTTCAAGGGCTTTTTCAAATTTTCTTGGAAGAGAATCCTCAGCCTGTGCCCCGCACTTTTGATTGGTTTTGTTTTTTCGGCAATCTATTTCTTCACTGAACCAAGCTGGATGATTTTGGACATATTCGGCTATCTGTGGTACATTCCTCAAATGTTCATTGGCTTCACGTTCGTGTATGTTGCAAAGCGTCTCATAAAATCAGAAAAAGCATTTACAATCACCTGTGCCGCTGTCTGTCTTGTCAGTTTCATTCTCCTCTTCACGGTTTGCGAAGGGTGGGGACTTTTCCGTGCTCTTGGCGGAATCAACTTAGGCATTTTGACAAACAAAATTCCAAAAATTTCATTTGATGGCAAGAAATTTAATCCAAACATAATTTTCACAATTCTTATGATTTTTCTCACAGTCGGGCTGGCAGCAATGCCAAAATCTGACACATATGTTGATTTCGTGATGATTGTTGCAATTTTCCCACTGCTTCTGTGTTTCACAGCACAGGTCAACATCAAATTTAAGCCATTCAACTTCCTTGGCTCGTTAAGCTTTGGACTTTATGCCTATCAAACCATTCTGCGCGTGCTCGAGCATTTTGGCGTTGTCACCTATTTCGGGCACCTACTTCTGATTTTGATTATCGCAACAATGCTTGACCGAATTGGAGTGGACATTTATAAACATTTTAAAAACAAAAGAAAAGCCGCGAAAAATGCTTTGGAGGGCAACATATGAAAACATTGAAAGAAACTTGGATTGGCTTGATGACAAAAATCATGAAAAATCCAACATATAAAGTTGAAGATTACATCGAAAACTTGGGCGAAAACGTCACTTTTTCTTTTAAAAATTATGACGAACTCAAATCCGACAAAAGAATCCATGCTGATTATTTGGAAATGGAAAAAGTTTTCTTTTCCACCCAAGAAAATATCTTTGGACACAGCTACGGCAACACGATTCTCACGCCTTATTCAAGCGTCACCTCCCCTGTGGAGGCCATCTGCAAAATTCTGACAAAAAATCCAAACACACGCAAAGCTGTTTTGACTTTTGTACCATATGGAGAAGAAAAAGTGCCTTGCATTTCGGCCATTCAATTTATGCTGAGAGACAACAATCTCAACATTTTTTACACAATCCGAAGCCAAGATGTCTATCGCAAATTTCCATGCGACGCAATGTGTATCGCATCAATGGGCATGGAAATTGCAAAGCAAATTGGCTGCGAACTTGGCAGTTTGACAGCAAACCTCGTCTCCGCACACAACTATCTTCAAGACATCGAAACAGCAAAGAACTATTGCAAAAATTAAAAGCACAAAACAATCAAATTCTTTCCTCTCTGCTCCTTTAAATGTTTGCAGAGTCGCAAAACAAATAAAACTTACCCCACACATTTTCATCTTCTGAAACACAAAAAAAACATAAACTTTTCCATCATTTCCCTAACAAAAAAAAGAGCCCGCATCGCCTCTTTTCTTTGTTTTTTACACCATTTTATTCAGCCTGATAACTCACTCCATAATTGATTGTCGAAGAATAATTTTTACTCCAATCAGAATCCCAATTCGAGCCCCTGCCATTACCTGCTTGAGGTCCTTCAAGCCAAACGGAATTTGCCATGCCATAAAAGGCACAATCTTCAATCATGTTCAGATTTTCAGGAACGATAAAATTGAATCCTCCAAAGGCAAATGCATATGATTTTTTTGTCAAATCAGCAGGAAGAATGACTTCTGAAGTAGAATAATTTGTTCCTTCAAAAACACATGACGCAATTTCTTTCAAACTTGAAGGCAAACTAAATTTTGAAGGTTTCATATATGGAAATGCAAAGGATCCAATTTTTTCCACGCCTTCGGCGATTTCAATATTGCTTGTATAATCAAATGCATAAGTGTCATTTGTTGCGTCAGTAAATTTGTATATCAAACATATATCCCTTTTTTTCTTTAAAAAAGTCAATTAAATTGCCCCCCGAAAAATTGTCAAGCATTCTTAGCGTTTTAAATAAAAAAATCAAAAAATTCAAAAGTTACATTCATCTCCTATTTTCACGATTTATCAATTTCTCTAATTTTTTATGTATCAAATCCAAAAATTGTAAGAAATTTCGTATAAAATGCAAAAAATGAGGAAATTTCCTCATTTTTTTATTTTACTTGTTGATTGCTTAGCCCACGTCTGCAAATTGACTGTTATAAAGTTCGGCATAAAAGCCATTTTGAGCAAGTAAAGTTTCGTGATCCCCTTGTTCGATGATGTCCCCGTCTTTAAGAACAAGAATGACATCGGCATTTTTGATTGTGGACAATCGGTGGGCAATCACAAACGATGTTCTGCCCTCCGTGAGTTTATCCATCGCCTCTTGAATGACAATCTCCGTGCGCGTATCAACGCTTGATGTCGCCTCGTCCAAAATAAGCAGTGGAGAGTCTTTTATCATCGCTCTTGCAATCGTGAGTTGCTGCTTTTGCCCCTCTGAAAGCCCCAAACTGTTGTCCAATTTTGTGTCATAACCTTTCTTCAAAGTTTGAATGAAATGCTTAAGTCCAACAGCTGAACACACCTCATCAAGTTTCTCATCTGTGACGCCCTCTTTGCCATAAACAAGATTTTCTCTGATTGTTCCCTCAAACAACCAAGTGTCCTGCAAAATCATATCAAAAAGATCATGTACATTCTCTCTTGTGATGTCTTTAATTGAAACTCCATCAATCAAAATATCCCCCTCATCAACCTCATAGAATCTCATAAGCAAATTGACGATTGTCGTCTTTCCGGCTCCCGTTGGCCCCACAATGGCAACTTTTTGCCCCTTCCTAAGGTCAGCAGAGAAGTTTTTGATGATTTCTTCTTCTTTGTTATATCCAAATTTCACATTCTTAAATTCAACATTTCCTTCAACTTTTTCAGCTGGAAGCATAACAATTTTCCCTCTTTCATCCACAAGTTCACTTTCCTCAAGCATTTCGAAAATTCTCTTTGATGCTGCCGAAGCTTGTTGAATTGACGCCATCGATTGTGCAATGGTTGTCAACGGTTGAGAAAAGAGGTTTGCGTACATTGTAAACGAAATGATAGTTCCAAAAGTGACAGCTGTGCTGCCGCTCAAAGCAAGTGCAACACCCACAATGAAAATTGCAACATATGACAAATTCCCCGCAAAGCCCATAAGCGGTTGCATGAGTCCAGCAAGCGACTGCGATTTCCAGTTGTTGGCAAACAATTTCTTGTTCACGTTTTCAAATTTTTCTTTTTGTTTTTCCTCAGCATTGTAAGCCTTCACAACAGTGTGATTTGTGAAAACTTCTTCAATTTGTCCGTTCATTTCGCCCAAGTTTTCCTGCCTGCGATTGAAATATTTTTGGGATTTTCCAAGAATGACAAACATAAGCAAAAATCCGACAATTGATGTTCCGATTGTGACAAGTGCCAAAACCCAGTTTGACACAAACATCATAATCACAACACCCACAAACAGTGCAATGGCGTTGACGAGGTTTGCGATTGTCGAGCCAAGCGTCTGCGAAATTGTGTCAACATCGTTTGTCACTCTTGACAAGATATCTCCACGAGTTGTTGTGTCAAAATATTTCAATGGCAATTTGTTGATTTTTTGATTTATCTGGGTGCGAAGTTTTTTTGCAGTTTTTTGAGTGACTCCCGCCATGATGTATTGCTGTAAATAATTTGCAATCGCACCGCCTCCATACAAACACACCATAACAACGGCCGCACTGACAAAAGCAGACATATCAACCCCTGCAAGTTGTTTTGCCCCATCAGTGATGATGTCAATCAATCCTCTCACGCGGTCAGCCCCCACAATTGATGTCACTGCACCGGCAACAGCAAGCAGGAGAGCAACAATGATTGCTGGCAGATATGCCTTACAATATGCAAACAGTTTTTTGATGGCTTTAAAGTCAGTTTTTTCACGAGCGCCCTGAGACATTCCGCGCCCTGGTCCAAATGGTCCTGGCATATTACAACTCCTCCTTTGACAATTGCGAAAGTGCAATTTCTTTGTAAATTTCACAATTTTCAAGTAACTCTTTGTGCGTTCCTTGCCCAACAATCTTGCCTTCATCCAAAACAAGAATTTTGTCAGCATCCTTGATTGTTCCAATTCTTTGAGCAACAATAATCACTGTGGTATCCTTCAAATTCTCGTTGATAGACTTACGCACCAGCATATCTGTTTTGTAGTCCAGTGCTGAGAATGTGTCGTCAAATATGATGATTTCGGCATTCTTATAAAGCGCTCTTGCAATCGACAAACGCTGCTTCTGTCCGCCCGAAAAGTTTGTTCCACCTTGAGCAACTTCCGCATCAACTCCAGCCTCCAAATCTTTCACAAAATCTGAATGAGAAAGTTCCACCGCCTGAGCAACCCTTTCATCGTCAATTTCGTCCGCACCATATGTGATGTTTTCTTTGATTGTTCCTTTGAAAAGCACCGCCTTTTGGGTTGCAAGAGCAATTTTGTCACGAAGTTCCTTTTCAGAATAATCCCTCACATTCACGCCATCAACAAGCACTTCACCATCAGTCGCGTCATGAAAACGTGGAATCATGTTGACAAGTGTCGTCTTTGAACTCCCTGTCGCGCCAATGATTGCCAGCGTTTCACCTTTGTTCACCTTGAATGAGATGTTGCTCAGCGCGCATTCGCTGTACCCAGAATCCCCATAAGAAAACGACACATTTCTAAATTCAATTTCGCCAACTTTGTCAGTTTTCACAGTGCCCTTTCCATCAACAATTGAAGGCTCAGTTTTCAACACTTCAACAATTCTCTTGGCGGAAACCATTGTTCTTGGCAAAACGATGAAAATCATAATAAGCATCATGAACGCCATGACAACACGCATTGCATACATCGAAAATGCCGACATGTTTTCAATCAACGCACCTCTTGACTGCATCAACGCAATCGGGTCTCCACTGAAAGCAATATTGTTGACAAGAACAGCACCAATCCAATAAATTGCCAGCGATAATCCATTCATGGCAATTGTCATCACAGGCATCATAAAACCCATCGCGCGTGATGTGAAAAGGTGATTTTTTGTGATTTTGTCATTCACTTTTTCAAATTTGCCTTCTTGATATGCCTCTGCGTTAAACGCTCTGACAACTCTCACACCAGCAACATTTTCTCTGGTCACATTGTTGATGTCATCAGTAAGTTTTTGAATTTTCTTAAATCTTGGAAGACAAATTCCCACCAAAATTCCAATGCAAACAACAATCACTCCAACGCAAACAATCACTGCTGTCGTCCAGCTTATGTCAGTTTCCGAAATTTTGCAAATCGCCCAAATTGCCATAATTGGAGCCTTGAACAGCAGCTGAACGCCCATTGCCATAAAATTCTGCATTTGCATAACATCATTTGTTGTTCTTGTAATCAAACTTGCAGTTGAAAACTTTTTCATTTCAGCATCAGAAAAAGTGGAAATTTTGTTAAAAAGCTCCGTTCTGAGCGTTTTTGAAAATGAACTTGCAACCTTTGAAATCAAAACCGAACACGCAATCGCCGCAAGCAAACTGCCCGCAGCACAAGCAAGCATCAGTCCGCCGTTACGCCACACTTCGCCCATCTCAGCATTACCAGCAAGAACAATCCCCGTGAGTGCCTTTGTGTAATCCGGCATTGTAAGTTCTAGCCACACCTGAACAACAATCAATCCAACACTGACAGCAATCAAAAGCCAGTCAGTTTTCTTCAAATATTTCAACAGTTTAAACATTTCTTCTCCTTAATTAAAACAAAAAACAAATTTTGAAATTCAAACTTAATTATATATGCTTTAAAGGCTAAATTCTTTCTTCCATAATCTTCTTCACTTTCTCAGCCGTCTTCAAAAAATGGTCAATCTCTTCAATACCCACGACTTCAATCACCTTCATGACATCCTCAATAGCCCTCTCTTTCATGCTTTCCACTTTCTTCAGTCCCTGCTCTGTCAAGGACACAACTTCAATTCGAGCATCTTTTGATGATGTCCTCTTTCTAATATAGCCCTTATCCTCAACCTTTTTCAGAAGAACAGCAACCCGAGCACGGCTTATGTTCATTGCTTCACTTATCGAGGAAGCATAAACCTCCGTTTCCGCCTCACTTAAAAACATCAACACAAATCTCGTGCCATTTTCAAGTTCAGACACATGTTTAAAAACATGTTCAGGTCTGTTATCGCAAAATCTTTTAATAACCTGCATAGCTTGGTCTCTTGTCGCCATGTTCCTTCTCCTTTTGTCAACGATATCTATTATATGCACACAAAATAAATTTGTCAACTAGGTTAACAAACTTTTCAAAAAGATTTTTTAATCAAATAATTTCATCAAAGATTATAGAAAAATCTGCATTCAAAAACTTACATAAACACAAAAAACTTGCAAATTTCAAAATTAAAAGGAAACCATTTCTTTAAAAGAAAAACACAGAAAGAATAAAGAAAAAACTAAAAAAAAGCAAATTTTTTGCAAAAAAACATAAAAAAAATGAGGTTTTTCCTCATTTTTTATTGAAATTCTTTTGCAATAAGTTCTCTCACCTTTGCACTATTTGCTTTGCCTCCTGTGTTTTTCATAACATATCCAACAATAAATCCAACAACTTTTTCAGGTGCATTTTTATAGTCCTCAGCCACTTTGACATTCTCACTTTTCAACTTTCGAAGCAATCCCAAAATCTCGTCATCGGAAATTGTCACAAGCAAATTCATTTCTTTTGCAAGCACGAGAGGATCCTTCCCCGTTTCAATCACTTTGTCCAAAAGTTGCAAGCCGACTGTCTTGTTGATAACTTTTTCTTCCACCATTTTCACAATGCCTGCAAGTGATTTTTCGTCAATTGGGAATTCAAACTCTTCTTGTTCTTTCACAAGTTTCAAAAGATCAACCATAATCCAGTTGCTTATCTTTTTTGGAGCATTGAAATTCTCCACGCACTTTTCAAAATAGTCAGAAATATATCTTGTTGAAGTTAAAATTCCCGCGTCATATTCTGGCAAGCCAAACTCCTCGATATAGCGTTTACGTCTATCTTGTGGAAGCATGACCATCTCAGACTTGATTCTTGCAACCTCTTCACTTGGAATCTCAACTGGCAAAAGGTCTGGGTCTGGGAAATATCGATAATCTTGTGCTTGCTCTTTGCTTCTCATTGCATAACTTTGTCCACTGGCATCATCCCACTTTCTTGTTTCTTGAACAACATGTCCGCCAGTCGCAAGAACTTCAGCTTGTCTTTCTGCTTCATATTCAATCGCTCTTTGCACGCTCTTGAAAGAATTAAGGTTTTTCATTTCTGTTCTGATTCCATATTCGCTATCACCCTTTTTCTTGAGTGAAAGATTGACGTCACAACGCATTCCTCCTTCTTCCATCTTACAATTTGCAATATCTTCAAACACAAGACTTTCACGCACTTTTTTCAAAAATTCAACCACTTCATCAGCAGACGAAAAGTCCGGCTCTGTCACCATTTCAATAAGTGGTGTTCCGCCGCGATTATAGTCCACAAGCGTTCCAACAGCCTTGTTTATGTGAACAAGTTTTCCTGCATCTTCTTCAAGGTGAATTCTGTTCAGACGAATTGTTTTTCCGCTGTCAAGTTCAATCTTTCCGCCAATGCAAAGAGGATAAACCAACTGACTGATTTGATATGCCTTGCTGAGGTCGGGATAAAAATAGTTCTTTCTTTCAAAAACTGAATAAGGAGAAATATCGCATCCAAATGAAAGCCCAGCCTTAATTGCAAGTTCAACTGCATGTTTGTTCAAAACTGGAAGCGCCCCAGGCATGCCCGTGCAAACTGGGCAAGTGTTTGTGTTTGGTTCGTCCCCAAATTGGTTTTTGCAAGCACAAAAAACCTTTGTCTTTGTGTGAAGTTCAGCATGAATCTCCAAGCCAATCACAATATCATAATTGTCCAAATAACTCATTTTGCACCCCCCACTTTCTCAAACATCTTTGCAATTTCAAACATAACAGCTTCGTTCTGCTCGTCTGCATAGAACTGCACTCCCAATGGCAATCCATTTTCAGCCACTCCATATGGCACAGAAATTGCCGGCACTCCAACAATGTTTGCTGGCACTGTAAAGAGGTCTTCCTTATACATTGCAACTGGGTCAGAAATCTTTTCCCCAATCTTGAATGCTGAGCCCGATGTTGTTGGCATGATGATGCAATCGCAGTTCTCAAAAGCAGTCTTAAATTCTCTCCTGATCAACTTCTGTACCGCTTTTGCTTTGTTGTAATACGCATCAAAGTAGCCGCTTGAAAGCACGTAGTTTCCAAGCATAATTCTGCGTTTAACTTCTTTCCCAAACCCTTCGCTTCTGCTCTTCACATAAACACTTTCAAGGTCCGACGTGTCGTCAGCGCGGGTTGTGTATTTCACTCCGTCAAAACGTGCAAGGTTTGATGTTGCCTCAGCTGGTGCAATGATGTAATAGCACGCAAGTGAGTTTTGAATGTGAGGAATGTCCACTTGAACAATGTCAAACGTGTCATTCAATTTCTCAAGCATTGCATAAAACTTTTCTCGGCAAGGGCTGTCTTTGAACGCTTGCATAACTTGTCTGCAAACGCCAAGTTTATATTTGCTCTTATGCACACCTGTCAATTTGTTGTCAATTGTGGTGCTGTCGTTTGCATCTTTTCCAGCGAGAACCTTCAAAACAAGCTCACAATCACTTGCAGTTTTTGCGATTGGAGACGCTTGATCCAGAGAACTTGCAAACGCAACAATTCCATATCTCGAAACTGTGCCATAGGTTGGCTTCACCCCAACAACGCCGTTGAAAGAAGCTGGCTGTCTGATTGAGCCCCCTGTGTCTGTCCCAAGCGCACAAGGAACAAGCCCAGCAGCGACTGCTGCTGCACTTCCGCCGCTACTTCCACCTGCAACATACTCAGGGTTGATTGCGTTGTGGCAAGCCCCATAACAAGTGTTTTCGCAGCTGCCACCCATTGCAAACTCGTCCATGTTTGTTCTTCCAAAAATGATTGCATCCTCAGCCACCAATTTTTCAACAACAGTGGAAGAATATGGTGCAACAAAGTTCTGCAAAAATTTGCTTGCACAGGCCATTTTCTTTCCTTTACACAAAATATTGTCTTTTATTGCCACTGGCACGCCAGCCAAAATGCCCACTTTTTCGCCTTTAGCAATCTTCGCATCAACTTCTTTGGCTTTTTCCAAAACATCATCAAAAACCTCAATCATTGCGTTGAGACTTTTCTTTTCTTCACATCTTGCAATGAAATATTTGACAACTTCCTCACTTGAAAATTGTCCATTTTTGATTCCATCGCGAATTTCAATTAATGTCAAATCACAATATTCCATCACTCAACCACCAGCGGTGTCACATAACAACCGTCCTTTTGTTTTGGTGCATTTTGAAGCACATCTTCGTTGCTCATGCTCTCTTTTGGCTCGTCCTCACGAAGCTTTGCAAGCGCAATAGGCTTGTCACGCCCCAAATCCTGAGGAATTTCCAACGCTTTGATTTCATCCACAAAAGCAAGAACATCGTCAAATTCTTTTTCGAACTTTTCTCGTTCCTCGTCTGAAAATTTGAGTTTGCTCAAATATTCCAAATGTTCAATTTTGTTCATATAAACCCCTTTAATTCATATCTAAAAATGTAAAAAACGGAATGGTTCTCTCCACTCCGTCAATTCAAAAATCAACAACGCAAAAAGAACCCATTAAAATGAAGTGCAAAGATTATTTTGATTGTTGAAATTTACAAATTCAGACATAAAATCTCCAATTACAAGAAATATTTTAACATCTCCATGCCCAAATTGTCAACTTTTTATATGCATTTTCACGCCAAAAATCAGAGTTCTCTTTCAAGTTTTTGCATAAGTTGAGTCGTTCGCAAGGTATCTTGGGCCCTTACATTGTCACACTTATCATTTTCAAGTTCAATTTCCGCAATTTCCCTGAGTAAGTTCATCCCCTTTCTTGTTGTGAGTATAGAGCCTGTCAACGCCTCCGCAAAAGCGAGTTTGTCAGGGATTGTAAGTTCATTGAACTTGTTTTTTCTATATGTATTTCTCAAGATTGCTGAAATTTGATCTCTTGAAAAATATCTTCCCTTGCTGAACGTCTCAAAAGCGTCACCATCAATGTAGTTCGACCGGCCATCCTTTGTCACCGCAAGATATTCCCCCAAATCAGATGAATAGCCATAATATTTAAAGTATCTCGCATAATATCCCAGCTGAGTTTTCTGCATTGCACGCGCATATTTTGTTGACATCGCAGCTTCATGATATCTTTTAAAAACCTGCATAAATCTGAAAGCATTTTCAGACTCACCAAATTCAACAGCCCCAATATAATTTTTATGTGCAAATAAAGCTTTTGCCGCTGCATCCTCAACATCATAGTCAATTTTCAATCTGATAAATTCTTCTGGACATTCCTTTATGTATAAGGCCGCAACAACTTCCCACTCCTCAGGAGTTTTGAGTCTTTGATTTTCAATGCTTTTTGCCTTTTTAAGAAGTTCAGCGTCAACATCTCCCGCACTCTCATGAGCAATATACATTGCCAAAGCTTTGACATCACCACTCTCTGCAAGTTTTTTAATTTGCCATCTCACATATTTATAAGCTTCAGCCTTTGCCTCTTTCTCAGCCATATATTCTTCAAAATCTTCGACACAGTATCGTGCATGTTTTGGATCATTCAAAAGCCCTGCAAGTTTACTTTTTTCTCTCGCGTCACAAATTGTTTCGCAATACTTTCTCTTTTCGTTATGCAAATGTTCAATAAGCTCTGCTGCAATTTGTCTATATTTCATGATATATCTCGCTTTGAGAACATAAAAATCGTAAGTTTTATCCATAAAATCCGCAACTGCAACCGGTGTTTTTGTCAAGTTGATATCATAGTCATAACACAAATCAAACAATCCATCATATCCTTTTTCCAATCCGTAATATTTTGCCATAAAAAACTCCTAATATTCTTTATTCTATCACACCCGTTTTCGTTTTTCAATAGGCAAATTGGATTTTTTTTTGAATTTCATCCAATCATTCCATGTCAGAAGAAGCACATTCAAAGCAACCACTAAAAAATTTAAGTTTTTAAAATCATCCATTCTCTTGAAGCAAAAAAAAGACTGAACAATTCAGTCTTTTTTTGATTTTTTATATCTTAGCCGATTTCAACATCGTCAGTTTCAACCTTAACAGGCACAACTGTGCGATATTTCTTCAAGCCAGAACCAGCTGGGATAAGTTTTCCGATGATAACGTTTTCTTTGATACCCATCAAGTTGTCCACTTTCCCCTTCAGAGCTGCGTCTGTCAAAACTCTTGAAGTCTCTTGGAATGAAGAAGCTGAAAGGAATGATTCTGTTGAAAGTGAAGCCTTTGTGATACCAAGCAAAATTCTTCTTGCGATTGCAGGCCTCCCACCATTTCTGAGAGCCTTTTCGTTTTCTTCTTCGCAACGAGAAACATCAACAATTTCACCAGAAAGAAGAGCTGTGTCTCCAGAGTCTTCAATCTTAACCTTCTTAAGCATTTGTCTGATGATGATTTCAATGTGTTTGTCATTAACCTTAACATCTTGTCCACGATAAACAGAGATAACTTCTGAAAGCAAGTATTGTTGCAAGCCCTTAAGTCCCTTTGTGACAAGAAGGTCAGCAGGGTTGATTGCACCAGCAGTGAGCTGTGTTCCAGGTTCAACGCTGTCGCCGTTCTTCACTTTCAAGACAGCAGGTTTTCTTACTTCATAGTCGATGTCTCCTTCTCCTGTGATAACAGAAATGTAGTAATTCTTTGAGTCTTCCTTAATCTTGATTTTTCCGGAAACTTCACTCAAGATACATTCTCCCTTAGGTCTTCTTGCTTCGAAAATTTCTTCGACACGAGGCAAACCTTGTGTGATGTCGGCAGCAACCACAGCACCACCGGTGTGGAATGTTCTCATTGTGAGCTGTGTACCAGGTTCACCAATTGATTGAGCAGCAATAATTCCAACTGCTTCACCCAATGTAACCATTTCTTTGCCTGCCAAGTTTCTTCCATAACATTTTGCACAAATACCATGCTTGCAACGGCAAGTGATAAGAGAACGGATTTGAACCTCTTTGATTCCAGCCTTAACAACTTTTGAAGCTTGTTCTTTTGAAATCATTGTGTTTGCAGGAACGATGATTTCTTTTGTTGCAGGGTCAACAATATCTTCAACTGCAACTCTTCCATAAATTCTTTCATCCAATGTTTCTTGAACGAAACCATCAACAACGAGGTCTGTCACAGTCACGCCCTTAACCTTTTCACCAGCATCCTCAAAGCAGTCTTCAGTTGTGATGACAACATCTTGAGCAATGTCAACAAGTCTTCTTGTCAAATAACCAGAGTCCGCTGTTTTGAGCGCTGTATCTGACAAACCTTTACGAGAACCACGAGAGTTGATGAAATATTCGATTGGTGTCAAACCAGACTTAAATGATGATTTGATTGGAGTGTCGTTCTTAACACCGGAAGCTGTCGCTTTAATACCAATCATACCGCAGTCTTGGTTGAGCTGTGTGTTGTTTCCACGAGCCCCTGAAAGCACCATCAAGCTGAATGGGTTGAATGTGTCCAAGTGTTTAACAACCGCGCTTTGAACTTCGTTTACCGCTTCGCTCCAAATTGCAACGTTTTCGTTGATTTTTTCGTCAAGAGTAATAAGTCCACGGCGGAGCATTTTTTCATTTTCAAGCACTTTTTCTTCGGCAGTTTTCAAGATTTGCGCCTTTTCTTCTGGCTCTTGAATGTCATAAATGTTAACAGAAATTGAAGCCAAAGTTGAATATTTATAACCAATATCCTTAAGTCTATCAACCAATTTTGAACATTCAGATGTTCCAAATTTGTCATAGCAGTCAGCAACAATTTTCTTAAGTTCTTTCTTCATCACAGCCTTGTTGATTTCAAGGTCGCAGATATTTTCTGGGTTTGAACGGTCAACATAGCCAAGGTTTTGAGGAATGATGTTGTTGAACAAAATTCTTCCAACTGATGTTGTAACTCTCTTTGAATATGTCTTTCCGTCAACTTCTTTTGAAAGTCTGACTGTGATTTCAGCTTGCAAATCCAAATTCTTTGTTTGATAAGCATAAATCACTTCGTTTTTAGATGAGAAGATTGATCCTTCACCCTTCGCACCTGGTTTAATCAATGTCAAATAATAGCATCCAAGCACAACGTCCTGAGCAGGAGTTACGATTGGTTCACCATCAGACAATTTCAAGATGTTGTTTGAAGCGAGCATCAAAGTTCTTGCTTCAGTTCTTGCATCAATTGAAAGTGGAATGTGAACAGGCATTTGGTCACCGTCGAAGTCAGCGTTGAACGCAGCGCAGACAGATGGGTGAAGTTTGATTGCCTTGCCTTCAACAAGCACAGGTTCAAAAGCTTGAACAGAAAGTCTGTGAAGTGTTGGAGCACGGTTCAAAAGCACTGGATGGTCTTTGATAACATCCGCCAAAACATCCCAAACAATTGGTTTTTCTCTTTCAATCATGCGTTTTGCACTCTTGATATTGTTTGATTGATTCATGTCAATCAATCTGTTGATGATGAATGGTTTGAAAAGTTCCAAAGCCATTTCTTTTGGAAGCCCGCATTGATACATCTTAAGTTCTGGACCAACAACGATAACTGAACGTCCAGAATAGTCAACACGCTTACCCAAAAGGTTTTGTCTGAAACGACCTTGCTTTCCGCCGAGCATTGCTGTGAGTGACTTGAGGTCACGTTGCTTTGATCCTTGAACAGGCTTTCCACGCTTTCCGTTGTCAATCAAGTTGTCAACAGCTTCTTGAAGCATTCTCTTTTCGTTTCTGACGATAACGTCAGGAGCACCAAGTTCCATCAATTTTTTCAAACGGTTGTTTCTGTTGATAACGCGACGATACAAATCGTTCAAATCGCTTGTTGCATATCTTCCGCCATCCAATGGAACCATAGGACGAAGGTCTGGTGGAATAACTGGCAAGCAGTCAAGCACCATCCAAGTTGGATTGTTTCCACTCTTTCTGAAAGATTCAACAACATCCAATTTCTTTGCTGCCTTGATTTTTCTTTGTCCCTTTGCAGTCTTCACCTCTTCTTTCAAGTCAGCACTTTCTTTTTCAAGGTCAACGTGAGAAAGCAAAACCTTAACAGCTTCAGCGCCCATGCCAGCGTCAAAGCTGCCATAGCCGTATTTTTCCATTGCTTCACGATATTCTTTATCATTGAGGATTTGTTTATATTCAAGGTCTGTCGCTTTTGGGTCTGTTACGATATAGTTGATATAATAAACGATTTGCTCCAAAGTTTTTGGAGTAAGGTCCAACAATGTTCCAATTCTTGAAGGCACAGAGCGGAAATACCAAAGATGAGTCACAGGAGCAGCAAGTTCAATATGTCCCATTCTTTCACGGCGAACTTTGCTTCTTGTGACCTCAACCCCGCACTTGTCGCAGACAACGCCACGGTAACGAATTCTCTTATACTTTCCGCAATGACATTCCCAGTCCTTTTTAGGTCCAAAAATCTTTTCACAGAAAAGACCGTCCTTTTCAGGTTTTTGGGTTCTGTAATTGATAGTTTCAGGTTTCGTTACCTCACCGTGTGACCATTCTCTGATTTTCTCAGGTGATGCGATTCCTATTTTAATTTTTTCAAAATTGTTAAGTTCAAACATACTATTTTCCCCTTAAAATATTGTCGCAAACTTTTCAGTCTGCTCTCTCAAGTCAATCAAAAATTTCTCAACTTGTAAGATTTGTGTCTATTACATCGTTTTAAGCTTCTAATTTTTTTGCTAATATTTTTTCTAATCAACTTCCAAATCTCTTAGAATCTCCCTCTTAGAAATAGAGAAAGAGTTGCGACGAAGTCGCCAATGAATGAGCCTTGCCTACTCGTCAAAGTCTCCGAAATCGTCAAACAAGTCGATTTCCTCAAGTCCAGCAGGCATTGAAGTTTCTTCTTCAATTTCCTTTTGAACTTCAGTCTTCTCTTCCTCGTCTGTGTTTGCAAGCATGTCATCAATGTCAAGTGTAACTTTGTTCAAGTCTTTCTCAACATCAGCGTCAAGTCCAATCTTGTCTTGTTCGTCTTGAGAGAGTTCTGGCAATTCAATTTCTTCATCGTTTTCTGTCAAAATCTTCACGTCAAGAGCCAACGCTTGCAATTCCTTAACCAAAACTTTGAATGATTCTGGAATTCCAGGTTCAGCAATTGGAAGACCTTTAACGATTGATTCAAATGTCTTAACACGTCCCACAACGTCATCGGACTTAACCGTGAGCATTTCTTGAAGCACGTGAGAAGCGCCATAAGCTTCCAAAGCCCAAACTTCCATTTCACCAAATCTTTGACCACCAAACAGAGCTTTTCCACCAAGAGGTTGTTGTGTGATAAGTGAGTATGGTCCGATTGAACGAGCGTGAATCTTGCTGTCAACCATGTGGTTGAGCTTGAGCATATATTTCATACCAATTGTTGTCTTATTTTCAAAAGGTTCACCAGTTCTTCCGTCATAAAGTTGAACTTTTCCGTCTGCTGGGAAGTTGTTTTCAACCAAAAGTTGTTGAATTTTTTCTGCGTCAGCACCATCGAATGCAGGGGTTGCCACTTTCCAGCCAAGTGAGCCAGCCACAAGACCCAAGTGAACTTCCAAAACTTGTCCCAAGTTCATACGAGAAGGAACACCCAATGGGTTCAAAATGATGTCCAAAGGACGACCATTTGCCATGAATGGCATGTCGGCTTCTGGCATAACAATTGAAACGACACCCTTATTTCCGTAACGTCCGCTCATCTTGTCGCCGACAGAGAGTTTTCTCTTTTGAGCGATGAACACTTTAACGAGTTCGTTCACGCCAGGTTCAAGTTCGTCTTTATTTTTTCTGCTGAACACTTGAACATCCACAACAACACCGCCTTTGCCGTGTTGAACGCGGAGTGAAGTGTCTCTAACTTCTCTTGCCTTTTCACCGAAGATGGCACGGAGCAATCTTTCTTCAGGAGAGAGTTCTGTTTCACCCTTAGGTGTAACTTTTCCGACCAAGATGTCCCCTGGTCTAACTTCAGCACCAACTCTGATGATTCCGTTTTCGTCCAAGTTCTTGAGAGCTTCTTCACCGAGGTTTGGAATGTCTCTTGTAATAACTTCGTCACCAAGTTTTGTTGTTCTGCACTTAAGTTCTTCAACCTTCAAGCAGATTGATGTGTAGACATCTTCCTTAACAAGTCTTTCGTTGATAAGAATAGCGTCTTCGTAGTTGTATCCTTCCCAGTTCATATAGCCAACAAGCACGTTCTTTCCGAGTGCAAGTTCGCCATTGTCTGTTGAATATCCATCGATGATAACATCGCCTTTCTTAACCTTTTCACCCTTAACAACGCAAGGTTTTTGGTTGAAGCAAGTTTCATCGTTTGTTTTGTCAAATTTAGTGAGAGTGTAAATGTCAACTTCTCCCTTATCGTTTTTGATGCGAACTTCGTCAGCACTTACATATTCAACTTCACCGTCTTCTCTTGCCAATGTTGTGTATCCACAGTCATGAGCAACTTTTGCTTCCATACCCGTTCCAACAATTGGAGATTCAGCACGAAGAAGTGGCACAGCTTGACGTTGCATGTTTGCACCCATGAGCGCACGGTTAGCTTCGTTGCTGTTTACGAATGGAATAAGGCTTGTTGCCACTGAAATAAATTGTCTTGGAGAAGCGTCCACAAAATCAACTTGCTTTGCAGGAACTTCAATCGCATAGTCCTTATGGCGGCAAACGATACGTTTGTTGATGAATCTTCCTTCTTCGTCAAGAGGTTCTGTTGCTTGTGCGATGTAAGCAGTGTCCTCAATGTCAGCCATGAAATATTCGCACTTGTTTGAAACTTTGCCAGTTTCTTTGTCAACTCTTCTGTATGGAGTTTCAAGGAAACCATATTCATTCACTTTTGCATAGCTTGTGAGAGTGTTCACCAAACCGATGGCTTGTCCTTCTGGAGTTTCGATTGGGCAGATACGTCCGTAGTTTGTGTAGTGAATATCACGAACTTCAGCATCGGCTCTTTCTTTTCTGATACCGCCAGGGCCCACGGCAGACACACGGCGCTTTTGTGTGATTCCTGAAAGTGGGTTGACTTGATCCATAAGTTGTGAAAGCTGAGATGATGCAACAAAGTCACGAAGAGCTCTGTTGATTGCTTTTGGATTTACGATTTGTCTTGGAGTAACTTCTGAAAGTTCTTTTCCTTGCAATGTTTCACGAACATTTGCAACAAGTTTTGTCACACCAGAACGGAAGTGGTCGTGGAACAATTCGCCAACAGTTGCAATTCTCTTGTTTGAAAGGTGTTCGATTTTATCTGTCTTTGCAATTCCTTCCAAAACGTCCAAATACATGCTGATTCCAGCCAGAATATCGTCCATTGTGAGAGTTGTCACCATCAAATCTTTTGCATGTTCTTTGATGGCTTGCATTCTCTTTTCTTTTGTTTTGTTATCTTTCAAAATTTGAGCAAGGACTGGATAGTAAACTTCTTCCAAAATTCCCAATTCTCTCTCGTTGCATGGGAACACGTCTGAAAGTTTCACCCTGTTGTTGCCACGGATAAGGTGTTTTTTGTCTGTGAGTTGAACCCAAACTTCATTGACACCAGCTGCTTTAATCTTTTCAGCAACTTCTCTTTCAGCAACCTCACCCTTCTTTGCAAGGAGTTCGCCGTCTGGAGAGATGACATCTTCAGCCAAGATGTGTCCTTCAATTCTCTTTGCGATTGAGAATTTCTTGTTGAGGTTGTATCTTCCAACTCTTGAAAGGTTGTACCATTGTTCTGAGAAGAACCAAAGGTTGAGATAACTTCTTGTTGTTTCAGCAGAAGGAACGTCTGCAGGACGTGTTTTCTTTGCAAATTCAACAAGAGCTTCTTCTTGAGTGTTCACTGTTTCTTTTTCAAGCACGTTTTTGACAAGTCTGTGGTCACCAAACAATTTTGAAATTTCATCAGCAGAATATCCAAAGCATTTAAGGAAAAGTCCAAGTGTCACTTTGTGCTTGCGGTCAAGCACAACTTTAAGAACTTCGTTTGCACCTTGTTCGAACTCGATATACATTCCACGCTTTGGAATGATTTGTCCGTGAAGAGTTGAAGTGTCACGAGCCTTGTCCATCAACAAATAATAGTTTGGAGATTTGATGATTTGATTTACAACAACTCTTTCAACACCATTGAAAATGAATGAGCAGTCGTCTGTCATATATGGAATGTCGCCCAAGAAAACAACATCTTCAACAGCTTGACCTGTTTCTTCCACAACAAAACGTGTCTTCACGTTGAGTGGAACAGAATATGTTGCACTTCTGCGCTTGCACTCTTTCTTTGAATATTTAGGCTCCTTGTCCATCACCACGTCAAGGAAATGGAGCTTCGCCTTTCCAGAATAGTCCACAATTGGAGAAAATTCATCAAGAACTTCCTTGATGCCTGTTTCGATGAATTCCTTATATGAGTTTCTTTGAATCTCAAGCAATTCAGGAATTTCAAGATAATCTTTGAGTTGCGCAAAGGTATATCTTTCGGCTTTTCCAAATTTTTGTTTCTTCATGATATTTGACATAATACAGCTCTCCTCATAAATTTAAAAAAAGGAAATACAGGAGCACAAAATGCCCCAATATTCCCATTTTTAAGTTAAATATCGTAATTTTTTCTAAACATAGCGCCAACTAAACGTCTAATTATAACAAATAATCGGATGTATGTCAACAGATTTTTAAAAAATTTTTGAAAATTATTAAACGCATAATATTATTCCTGCATTTAACACCTCCACTTGTGATAAGCATAAATCTTTTTCCACACTAAAGTCAAATAAATTTAAAAAATTTTCAAAAAATGTTAAGCCTCGCTTTGTGATGAAGAGGTAAGCGTGCCAAAAATGTTAAGGAAAAGTTTGTTTCCTTTTGGAGCCGCACCAGCATTGTTCACAATGGTTGTTGTGTAAACAATGTTACATCCACTTTCACATCTTGCTGAAAGAAGGTTTGTTGCTTTCAAAACCTCACCGTCAATATATGATTTTTCTGAAATTGCCAATCCTCCAGTTTCAGCAACACTGATTGTTCCACTCACAACAGCTGATGAAGGCTGATTTACATCTTCAACATAAATTCCGTGTCCGCTTGTCACAAGGTTTGAAATTGTGTCAGAAACGGTGTGAGCACTGATTGCTTGATTGTCACCCAAAATTGCTCCAACATACACTTCAATCTCAGTGTTGTAAACATAAAGTTGAGTTTGCATTTCAACATCAAAGTGGTTACACAAAGATTTATATTCCGCTTGTACGTCAGCAAGTTCTTCCTCAGCTTTTTCAAGAGCTTCCTTCAGCTTTTCAATTTGCTCTTCATCTCTTGTTTCGCCCTCTTCAACAGTTTCAGCATCCACCAGCTCTTTTTGTGCCGTCTCAACTTTTGCTTGTGCGATCGCAACTTCCGCCAAAATTTCATCTATGTCAGCTGTCATCGAGATTGCTGTTTCAGAACCAACCTTGCCTGCAAGTCCACCAATTCCAACACGGGAAAGTTTTGTTCCAAGCACAACAAGTCCAGCATCAACATCGACTTTTTCAATTGAAACAACATTTCGTCCAATATCAATCTGTCCTGCAACACCACCAACATACATAAATCCGGTGAGATTTGCTTTAACTGTGATGTTTGACATCTCAACTCTTGCAGAAACAACTCCAGCGATTCCGCCCAAAGATTCAATTCCGCTTGAAGAACTTGATGTGCTGATTGAAATTGATTGTGTCATCTTGATGTCATCAAGTTTTCCGCCGCTGACAAGTCCGGCATATCCACCCACCGCAGTTGGGATGTATGGAATTTTTCTGATGTTTGTAAATGTGAAGTCATCATTTCCAACCACTTCAACACCACTGATTTTTCCTTTGCTTTCGCCGGCAACAAAGCCCGCATAGTTATATCCATTCACAACCATGCCAGAATCAATGTAAACCTTCAGATTTCTTGCCGTCACCTCTTCATCAATAAGACCAAACATCAGTCCAGCCTTGCCACCTGTCACAGACACAGCAGCATCAATTGTTGAATTTTCATAGATTCCGCTTCCGCTCAACACTCCAGCAATCGTTCCGGCAAACGAATAAAGTGCGTAGTTTGTTGAACTTGAATTGAAGTTGTTGTCATTTGAAATGATTTGATTTCTTGCCTTCGCACTGAAATCAGAGTGCACGTTTTCCATTCTGAAGTCACCAAGTGCAAGTCCAACCGCACCACCGACAATGTTGTTTCCGTCAACAGTGACAGCATCGCTTCCATAAGCCTCCAAAGTGACATTGATGATTGTTCCACCGTCAACTTTTCCAGCGATTGTTCCAACAACATTTGTGTTTGCAAATGAAACTGTTTGAGGCCTGATGTTAAGGTTCATGACAGTTCCAACTGCATTTGAAATTGAACTGCTGCCGAGCTCTGCAAACATTCCGGCATATTTCAGGCTGGCACTTGAAAGAAGTGTTTGCCCTTCAATGCTCATAAAGTTTCCTTCGATGTACCCCATAAACTTTGTCTTGTATGTCCTGCCGTTTTCAAGATAGTCACCGCTTGTGTCGCCCATATAAGCAATATCGCCAATCACTCTGTAATATGAATAGTTGTAATTTGCAGAGTTATTTTCTTGCACGATATAGTCTTCAAATGTTTCCGCGCTATCAATCAAGATTGGGTTATAAACCGACCCAAGCGCTGGGCTTGTTTCTTTGAAGACATAAATATATCTTGTGTAGGTTGCGCCGGATGCCTTATCTTCAACAATCTCCGTTCTGTCAAGTTTTCTTTCAGAAGAAGCAATGATGTTTGGAGCAACAAGTTCCAATCTGCCAGTGTTGAATTGTTGATTATTGAAGTTTGCTACATCGTCTGAATTATCATTGAAGAACCATACCGAATTGATATCTCTTCCTTCAGCCACAACAAAGTTTTCAAAGAATGACATGTCTGAGAATTGAGACAAACTCAGCGGCGTGATGGAGATGTTTTCATCATTTGCAAGCAAAACAACATTGTCGTTGATTGCAGGAATTCCATTCACTTTATCTTCTTTTTGCTGCAAGACGAAGCAGTCAACAATCTTTCCGCCTTCTGTTGTCACAGAGGTGTCTCCCTCTTGTTCAGTCACAGAATTTATGTAAACAAAGCCATAACTGAACGAGCCTCGTTGTTGCACACTTGTTGAGAAGCAACGTTCAACAGTTCCTGAATTTTCATAAACAAAACCAGCATTGAATGTCCCGTTGACATCCATTCTGATGTTTGAATAGCAATCAGCAACAGAGCCTGTGTTTGTGAAGACAAAACCCGCCATAGGGTTGCTTGAGGTGATTGAGTTTTCGTTGTTATTTCCAGAGCCGTCATAATAAACCTTGCCGGTTTCTGACGTTCCGCTCACATATGATGTGTAAATTTTCCCGCTGTTGTTGATAACAAGTCCCGCGGTATAGTTCCCAGTTGGAGAAGATTTCGTGTCGTTCGTCAAACTTCCCCCCATGAAATATGAACTTGCAATCAATCCTGAGTTTTGAGCCACCAAGCCTGCCAAGTTGACTGTTGCTAAAAGGTTAACTTTTGAGCGTGAATGTGTGACATATCCAGAGTTGTCCGCCACCAAGCCAGCAACATAAGATGCCGTATTTGTCACTGACGAAATCACTGAGAATCCACACTTATTCACCGCTTCAACAAGGCAGTTTGTGATTGTTCCAGCGTTTTCTGCCGCCAACAGTCCAACATTGAAAGTTGAAACATTCATGTTGAAAGTCGTGTCAGCAATCACTTGAATGGTAATGTTTTTCAGCACTGTATTTTCTGAAACTGAACTAAACAACCCGACTGCATTCAAGCCGTCAAAATTATAACTTCCTGAATAATAAATCTTATATCCGTTTCCATCCAAACTTGCAAAGTTTGCAGCAATTGGAGCAAACTCAGAACATTCGTTCGCGTCTGCATAATTCTTACATGGAAGAATGATGTCCTTCACCAAAATGTAGTGCTCTCCTGCATCCATCGCCGCAAGTTCTTCATAGTTTTCAACAGGAATTGGGCTGTCATCTGTGCTTTGTTGATGCACATCAAATGAAAATTCTGTATAAAGTTGATTTGCATTCACAGCGTTTGACGAATATTTATATTGCCCGCCACCCATTGTGTAATATCCATTTACTGAGAAATGATAGATGTTGTTTGAAGGCGTGTAAATTTTGATTGGTGTCACCGTGAAGGAGTTGATGTAGAAATATTCTCCGTCTGGGTCACGAATTTGTTTTCCCTCCTCAAGACGCTCTGTCATTTTTTGCATATGAACAGTCCACTCAACATTCTTTGTCATATCAGAAACAAAAGTTTCAAGTTCCCTTGCCACACTTTCGTCTGTTTTGTCATATTCCATAAACTCAAGAATATCAAGTTTCAAAGTGTATGGGCTTCCAATTGCATTGTTGATTGCGCCATTTTCCATGCCTTCAACAATATCTTCATTCACCCCCTGAGCATAGCCATAGTCCATGACATATTCCATGATGTAGATTTCCATCACATCTTCCGTCTTGACAGGAATGTTATCAACAATCTTCTCACCAATTGTCGTGATTTTAACCATATATCCAGGTTCGTCAGGATTGTATGGAACAGACAAATCATTCAAATTTACTGCCAGCCTGAATTTTCCGCCCCCAACTGGAAGAATTGAAACAAACTCTGAAGAATTTGCTGTTGAATTTTCTACCTTAAATGAAATTTGATCCAGGCCGAAACCATAATAGTCCAATGTCATGTCATAAGACAATCCATTTGCAACATAGTATGCTCCACCATAGCTTTGTTTGCTGTCAAAAACAAGTTCAGCATAGCTGCCAAGTTTCACAGTCAAAGGAATTGTTTGCGTTAAAGCTTCTGACTCGCCTTGGTTCCCGTGTGTCACTTTCACATCAAAAGCAACCTTTGCACCATCCTCAACATTTCTTGATGGCAGGATGTATCTGATGTAAACTTTGCCCAAATATGGAAGAACTCCGTCAACCTTGTTTTCTTCAAGGAATTTGATCATGTTTTCATATGTAAGCACAAAACTGCCATCAGATGCGATATCTCCAAGCCCATTTTCACCAGTCACCATATCACCAACAGTTGAAATTTCAACAAATTCCAATTTGTTTTGTGCGTTTATTCTTTGATAAACAAAGTTGAAAGTTGCGTTTGTCGCCCCTTCCATTTGATTGATGATGTTATTTGAAACTGTCAGTGTGTCAAACACTGCCTCAACTGGGTCAAGAGAGATTTCCAAAAGTCCCGGTTGAGATGGAACAGCAATCTTATCGGAAGCAACAACCATGTTGTTTTCATCTGGCACAACCTTGCTAAAATCGCTGTAGTTATTCAAACTCAAATAGTTAAGTTCAGCTTCGTCAAGTCTGATTCTGAATGTCGAACAAACCGCATCGCCAATGTTCAATTCGCTTGAATAAAGTTTCACAACATATGTGCCGTTGATGTTTCCATTTTCAGCAAATCTATTTTTGAATTTCTCACTTTCAGTGTTGATTTTGCAAGTAAAGTCAAAGATGTTTGTTCCGTCTCTTCTGACAAATTGCAAACCAAACAAATCTCCATAAATTCCTTTTTCCGTTGTGTCATTTTGCTGATTGACATAATTTTCCCAACCCGCCGCATCAATCTGACCAATTTCAACAGGAAGTCTGCTTTGAACAAGGTTTTCTTTCTCGTCATAAATCTCATAGAACAGAAGTTCCTCAGGGTTTGTTGATTCCACAGTCACAGTGTCAGAGAAACTGTCATTTGTCTTCATTGAATGATATGAATAATGGGTTCTAATTGCGCTTGCAGATTCTCTGTAATCAACATTGATATTGATTTGAGATTTTGCAAACATATAATAATAAGAATAAGTTTTTCCACCGTCAATCAAGCTGACTTTAAGCACTGGAGCGAGAGAATATTTGTCTGTTAAGAATTCAGTTGCTCCGTCAACCTTTGGGAAAATTGCTGTCTGTTTTTGCACTTCCAGATTTGAGAAAGTGTTGTTTTCATCCTCAGAACTTTCAATTGTGATTGAGCTGTTTTTGTTGAGTTGATAGTTGACATTTTGCAAGTTCAAAATGCCTTCACTTGTGATTTGATATTTCTTTCCATCAGAGGTTTCATGTTTGCCCAAATAATAAGAAGGGTTTAAGTGGAGAGTTGTGTAAGAATTTCCAACAACCGTGATTCCACTTCCATCCACAACATTTCCACCCATTCCATTTGAACTTGTGAAGAACAATGAAGAGGTGATGTTTTTGTCAAAATAGTTGAAGATGTAGATGTAAATCGTTTTACTTTCCATCACATTCAAGATGCTTGAAAGTTTGATTGTTGCAAGCCCAACACCCTTCGTTGTCATATTGCCGTTGACATCAACAGTCAAAATGCTTGAAGAAGAGGTTGAAATGCTGATTTCTTGACTCTCAAAAGTGAAAGGATAAAGGTCAGAACTTGGAGTGAAGAAGTTGATTTCATCCACCTTATCTTGAGGCAAAACAGTGCTGTCAGAAGCCACGTTTACATCCAAATATCCAGATACTGAGAAATTGTACATAAAGAACAAATCTGGGGCTCCACTTTCGCTGCTTGTCATTCTGAAATCACTTTCAATGTTTCCAAGTTTCACAGTTTCTTGCTTGAAGAATGCTGAACCATTGATCATATAAGACAACGCATCCGTTCCAAGTCCTTGTGATGCCACAAGATAGTCTCCATAGAAATCAGTTGTGCTTGAAATTGAAGCTGGATAAACCCTCACGCCGCCAGCAGAAATCTCAAGTTTTGTCCTTGTCAAATATGACACCACCTCAAAAGAAATGTCGCTGTAAATTCTTTCATTATCACGTCCAACTGCAAGGAAGATATTTCTTTCAGTTTCAGCTTCCTCATATGCAGTAAGCCTGATTGCAAAATCTTCAGCTGTTTCATCATCTCCTTGAACTGGAACCTCTCCGACTTCTGGAGGAAGTGTAGCAGAGATTGTTTTGATTATCATTGAAGCATAGAAACTGTTTCTTCCATCGTCAACTGCTTGAATCTTGTTCGATTTCCCAAAATTCACCATATTTGAAGCGTTGTAAGCACCACTGAAATTGTCAAGACCAACAATTCCGCCAACATATTGTCTCACACGCAAGAAAGTGCGAGAAATGTTGCTGAGCACATCAATCGCCCCGAGGTTGCAAGTGTCTGCCGCTCCAGCAATTCCGCCAACATAATCAACATATCCCGCAGCCGCAGTTGTGTCAATTTCACCACCCACAAGCAAACCAAAAACGCCATTTTGCCCATTGATGATTTCGTTCACACCATCAATTTTGTTTTTGTCTGTGCCTGTAAGTTCACTTGTTCCAAGCACTGGAACAACATCTTTTGCATAAGTTGCAAGTCCAATCGCGCCACCCACAAAAATGTTTTGTGTTGAGCTTGATGTATCTCCTGCAACAACAAGGTCGACATATGCTGAATAGCCGGAATATCCATACATCTTGAATGTTGAATCATTTGGCAAAATTCTTTCAACCACACCCACTGACGCGCCCACAAGACCGCCCGCATACAAAGTTGAGTTTGAAACATTGATTGTCAGTTTTTCATCATAGAAAGCCAAGTTTCGTGTTGTTTGTCCCGTGTAGTCGTGACTGTCTGGCAAAATATTGCCATCTTCATCATATTTAACTTTGTCTCCCTCGTTATCAACCACGAAGCCATCCACATCGACTCTGATTGTTTGGTCGCCCACCAAAACATAATATCCCAAAGCATCATCAGGCGTGATACCTTCCGTATATTGTTTATGGATATACCCTGTTCCATCAAATTTGGTCAAATCTTGAGAGATTTTTCCATAGTTCACGCCCGCAACGGCGCCATAATACATCTTGTTTCCGTTTGCCGAAATTGAAGAAGTGTTGATTGAAGTTCCAACGTTAATCAAACGCCCTTTGTTAACCGACGTCAAAAGCCCTACATAAGCATTTTGCGTCAAAACACTGCCTTCAACTGCTGTTTTTGAGGTTTTCAAGCCATCAAACTTGCCCAAGAACGCCACATTTTCAATCACCGCCGACGGATTGATTTGTGCGAAAAGCCCGCTGTATGTGTATGACGAAGAACCTTTGTCGATTCTTCTTGTGAAGTTGTTGTTTGAAATTGAAATGTTTGAAATTCTTGCTTGAGCAGTTGTTCCAATGATGGAGCCACTGAAGCCCACGAGTTCATAATTTCCATTCTTAAACAAAACTCCAATTGGAAGCTGATTTGAAACAGAACTCATGTTGATTGTAGTTCTGATTTCATAGTGACTCTTGAGTGAGGTTTCTCCCGAATTGATGTCCAAAACATCTTGAGCACTTTCCAGAATATATGGGTTTGCTTTTGAGCCGTTTCGATATTGCACATCAATCACAATTGGCTTATATGAAGAGCTGATGGACGTGTAGCTTGCCCCCCACTCAGATGGGAAGATGTAAATTCGTCCAGTCAACAGTTCATCCACATTCACAAGTTCACTGCCATAGGTGTTATAGAACTTTTGGCAAGAGAGTGTGATTTTGTAAACTCCGCTTTCTGACTCTTCATCATCACCACTCCATTCCAGCATATTCTTTGCCAATTTGCTGCTGCTTGTTGGAATGTATTGAACAGTGATTTTGTTGTTTGTCGCAGCCAGCGGATAGGTGTAAACCGCGATTGTTTTTGACAGGCTTGACAGATTTTTGCTTGAAAAATCAATTGTATCCACGCCTGAAGCAAGAGAAATGCTCTTCACTGACTGATAAGCCACTGCAGAAATTCTTGCATTGTATGAAATCAACACCTCTCTTTGCACACGTTGAGAAAGGTTTGCGTTCAAAATGAGAGTGTGGTTTGTTGTGATTTTGTTTGTATATTTGAAATTGTTAACATCAAATTCGCCGTATGTTCCAATCTTATATATATTGTCGAAAGTCACATTGTAAGTTGCCACAACTTCGCCAAGTTCATTTTTGTCAACATAGACAAAATCTTCAGCGTTGAACATCAAACCGTTATAGAATCCAAGCGAAACATTCAATCTTTCCGTCTTGTTTTTCCCTGTGATTGAGTCTACGTATGTTTTTGTGATTGAAGCCACAGTTTCTGTTTGAGCTTTAAGCCCACCCGCATCATTCAACGCATAGAAATAAATCGCTTTTGGGCCGAAAGTTTCGCCGCTGTCGTCTTTGTCTTTGTATCCCATTTTGACAAGATTTTTTGTGACAAAATTGTTGAAATTCCCGGATGTTACACTGAATCTAAAATCTTCTTCAAGAGGGTCGTCCTCATCAACAGGAATCAAAAAATCCTTGTTTTCGAAGAAATATTTTGCCATTTCTTCGTTAAATTGAAAGCGATAGAAATTGTTTGAACTTTCGTGATTCACAATTGGTGTAAGCTGAACTTCGGTGTCTGTTTTGTCGATGTTTCCTGAGTTTGTGTAATAAACCACATTTGAAAGCGCCTGAGATGAACCATTCATGAAATAGAACTCATCCACAAGAGAATATGAGCTTGCATTGACATACAATTCATATGACTTGCTTTGTCTTTCAAAAAGCTCGTCAACAACATAGCCAGTGAGCGTGAACTTAATCTTCGTTTGCCCATTTGCTTTTGTTGTGATTTTGTAAACATTTCCACTTCTTGCAACTGAAATATTCAAACTGTCATTTGGTTCAAAATTCACACCATCCGTGTTGACATTCGCAACAATTTCAAAAGTTGCAGTGCTGCCATATTCAACATAGTTTTTTGTTGAAGAGTTGAGAATGTCGATATTCATGACATTGTCAAACTCGGCATCTCCGTCTTTGCTGTAAGAAACCTCTGTCACATTCTGATTGCCTTCGTCAGTCAAATAGAAAGGAATGCTTGTGAGATTCAAAGTTTTGATCACATTGAAAGCAACCGTTTGAGAAATTCCGTTATCCAAGGTCAAAATATATGTGCTGATTCCGGTTGTTAATGGTGTCACAGAAAGGTTGAGATAATATCTTCCATTTTCATTGCTGATTGATGGCTTGTCAGCCACAGTGATTGCAACGCCATCATTTTCGCTGATACACTTCACGTTCACGCCCTGAAATTCGTTGTCCGCATAAATTTGACTTGAAAAGCCGATTGTTTCTGAGCCATAATCCAAGTAGAAATAAGTTTTTCCATCAAAGTTTTCTGCAAATCTAAGTTCCTTTGCCCCCTCAATAATTTGACAAGGGATGTCCAAGGTCAACTCGCCGTCAATTCCGCCCGCTTTACTTTGCAAAATGTCGCTCTTGAGGTGAATTGTCAACAAAGTTTCCTCCACTTGCTCAGTCCCCTTCTTTCCTCTCACTTGGAAAGGACTGGAGAGGTCAGTATAAAGTCTGCTTTGTCCACTTTGAATGGTGATTCCGTTGTACATCAGGTCAAGATAGTTGCTGTCAAATTCAAAATAAATTCCTTCAAAAGTTGGTGATGTATTGAAATTTGAAAGCACATCAATATAAAGGTCTCTCCATCCAAATTCAGGAGATGTATAGAAATTGTAAAGTTTAAGTTTTTCAGGTTCGCTTGTGCCGTTCACCTGCAAGGTTGTTGGAGCAATTTCAGTTACAATATCATAACTAAGTTCCACATTTATACTTTCATCTTCAACCTTTTGTGCATTTTCATAGAAGAGGCTCAGCGTAAGCTTTGTTTCAGCCTTCTTTTGGGAATTTTGTGTGATTTTTATGTATCTGACATTTTTTCCTTCATCATAATCAGTTGAATAGTTGTGGTCAAAATTCACTGCAATGTAGTCATTTGATTGCACAACATTTGTTTTGATTGAAGAGAATTTCACCTTTTCGTCATTTGCATATTCCAAATCATTCATTTCGACACGCAACATATATTCAATCAGGTCGTTGTTGTTTGGAACAATTTTGATGTTTTCGGTGATTTCCTTAAATTCCTCCACCAAACCGTTTGACTGAACATATCCACCCGTCACCTTCACGTCAAGATTTGGAAAGACACTGACTGTTGAAACACAGTTAATGATTTTTTCTTGTTCAAGAGATGGAACATACACCGCAAGCATATCAAATTGACCAAGGATGTCAACTTCTGACACTTCGCCTCTGTTTTCAAAAAGTAATGAGGCTTCCACACCCTCCGAAAGACTTACTTCGTCAAACTGAAGAATGTTTCTTGTCACAGATTTTCCTGTGCCATCCACAAAGGTTGCCTTGTTTGATTCAAGGTCGAGAATTTGCAAGTTGGCTGATGCGAAATTGATATCTTGCCCCGGCTGGATGAAATAATATGAAACCTCTGTGTTGGTTGTGTGTGGGTCAAAAACAAACAAACTCTCATCCGGAACGAACGTTGTTTTGTTTGACACATAAAGCAAACTGCTGTTGAACGACATCGATGACGAATTTTGCGAGACGCTGACATCAATCACACATCTCTTTTCCGCTTCCAAAGTGACAATTTCAAGCTGTCCCTGTCCTCCTGCTACACCCTTAATTGTCAGTCTAAATTCGTTTTCATGCAAATAAACTGGGTCCAAAACCGTGAAAATTGAAGTCTGTCCTTCTGCCATTGGGTTGAGTTTCACTTTATTGCTAAAACCTGCTTGATACCCCTCAATCGTCACCACAACATCAACCGTTTCGCCCACTTCAAGGTTCACCACTTGCTTGCTTGCAGAAAGGCTGATTTGGTCATAGTTGATGTTGCAGCCAACAAAAAAGGCACCTGCAAACATAAAAGCAAATACACCAAACAAACTTATTAAAATGTTTTTAATCTTTTTTGTCATTTAGATTCCTTTTTTATGACTTTTTTCAAGCTCTAATTTTCAAAAAGCTGTTTTTTCATCAGCTGAAAAGTTGTTTTACATAGTCTTGAGCAATAATCTGTACTGTTGTTCTTGAGGTCGCGCCCGTAATCAAGAACGCCTGTCCTACGCCGGCAGTGACAATTGAGTTTTGCTCTTCTTCGTTGATTCCGCCCGATTTTTCATACAACTGCACCAAGTCATTGATGTCGGCTGGAGCAAGTGAGAAAATGAGGGAATATTGACACGCGTTAATAACAGCTGTTGATTGACGTCTGATTTCTTCCGTTCCAACAAAGTCGGAAATGTTCTGAGTGATGACAATCTGCATTCCGCCATATTTTCTGATACGTTTTGCCATTTGCGCCATGAAATCCAAAGCGATTGGATATTTTGGATTGATGAAGATGTGTGCTTCATCCACGGCAACAATAATTTTTCTATTTTTGCGATATTTCTTGTTAAAATCTTTGTTGTTGATGATTTCGTTGTTCAAATATCTGAACACCAAAAGCATCTGAGCATTTGTCAGCATTGCATTGTTTCCAGCAACCAATGACTGGAAGTTGAACGTAACAAAATTTTCGTTTGTTTCGATTGATGTTGGGCCGTTCCACAACGCACTGTTTCTTCCGCCAGACGCAAACTTTTTGATGTATGTTTCAACAGTCATAAGATTTCGAAGAGTGAATTCATCTTTCGCGGCTTTGATTCTTCTCAAAATCAAATCATAAAGTGCGTCAAATGTTGGATAGTCCTCAGGCTTAAGCTTCGCCAAATTGGTTCTGTAGTCAATCTTGAACTCTTTATACATGTCGATAATCAAAGAGTTGAGCACTTCGAATGCGTCCGCATTGATTCCTTCCAAAATAACTCTGAAGAATTGCTCCAAGAACTGCAAGTGTTGAGGGAAAGAGTCGTCCACTTTCTTTTCAACCTTTTTCTTCTTCTCGATTGGTCTGCCATATTCGTCAAATTCTTCTTCCTCATTTTCTTCCTCGTCTTCGGAAGCCTCCAAAGATGAAATAACGTGGAAAGGATTGATGATTCCGTGCGTTGAAGAACCAACGTCAATAAACTTTCCGCCCAAGTTTGCTGTCAGGTCTTTATATTCGTTTTCTGGGTCAAGAATGAAAATCTTACAGTTGTCCGCTGCAAAGTTTGTCAAAAGAGTTTTTGTTGCGTAACTCTTTCCTGAACCAGACTTTCCGATGACCATCATGTTTGAGTTAACCCTTTCGCGGTCACGCTTAAAGAAGTCAACAAACACTGGATATTCATTGTCCCCAATGTAAATTCCATTTGGGTCTTGCAATGCATTTGAAATGAATGGGAATGTCGCTGCAAGTGTTGATGTTGGAATTCCTCGAAGATTTCCCTTCACAACATCCCTTCTTGACAGGTTTGAAGAAATAAATCCGTCAATTTGCCTTGAGAAAAGTTCGCTATATTTGAACCCCTGCTGCTTAAGCATTGCTCTGACATCTTTCTTTGCAGCATCCTCAGCCACGATGTAGGTATTGACATTGTAAAGTTGTTGGTTGTTGTTTTTCAAACTCATAAGCAGGTTTCTCAAGGTTTCAACGTGTGTTTGAAGTTCAATTTGAGTTGAGCTTCTGCCCGCTTTGTAAAGTTTTGTCTCCATTTCCATGATAGCTTTGTCGATTTGTCGTTCAGAATCGGATTTTGGAATTGGCTCAAATTTCATGACAACTTTTGTTCTGTCCAAAAGGAAGAATTGTGCCCCCCAAGCGTTTCCAACTTGCAAAGGATAGTCAATCAAGTTGAAGCAACGATAGCATTTGTCGTCCACAAAATATCTCGCAATGTTGAATTTCACTTTTTCAGGTGTCGCCCAGTTGACATATTCAGAAATTGGAGTGATTTCCAAATCTCTCTCATCAAAATCTTTGCCAAGATTTGCTTTCACAAACACAACAAGGTCTGTTCCTGTCAAAAGATTTGCTGTGATTGGGTTCAAAGATGCCGCCATAGCACTTATCATTCCGGATGTCGTGTTTTCCAAAACCTCCATATCCTTGTCATAAACAACCAAATAGAAGTGGTCTTTGAAAACCTTAGATTGACGGTTCATAAACTCCATCAGTGAAACGCGTTCTTCAAAGATTGGCGCGCGGGCATCAATTTCTTCCTGAGAGATTTGCCCATCATATTGCATGTCATAAAGCACGTCATATTTGCTGTTTTCGTTGTGAATGTATCTGTCCAAAATCATTGGCTTTGAAACTTTGACAATGGAACAAGTTTGATCTGCGCTAAGTCTGCGAAGAGCGTTCGCAAAACTTTCAATAACGTTGTCTTGATAATATTCAGTCAAAAGTGTGAAAAACATTGGTTGAATTTCAATGACCTGCGCATAATACAATCCAAAGTCGATGAAACGGTCTTGATAAATTCCCTCATAAGCAATCATCTCTTTGATGTCAGCTTTCTTTTTCTCACCGTCCCCTTTTGAAAACTTTTTCTTCTGAACGGAATAACGAAGCAAGAAAATCAGCGTCACGTAAAACCTGTCATCATCGGCAAGTTTCAAAAACATTGAAGCCGCAATGATAACCCATGCGATGGCAATCCAAGGGCTGATGTTTGTTCCGCCAACATAAAAGTTTGACAAAAACAAAATGATTGCCACGGCAATAAAAATAATCGCGAGCACAAGATCGAAGCCTGTGACACCACGTATAAATTCAGATCTAACTTTCGTTTTTCTTGGGATAACTCTGACCATAACTTCCTCTCTTGCATTTATGATACTACAAAGCGCCCCAAAAATACAAATAAATTGACAAAAAAATATATAATAATATATAAAAATATTTTTCGAATTGATTTTTAAATTTTTTAAAATATTTTTGCAAAAAACGCAATCGTCCGTAAATACAGCGTCAAGAAATATTTTTCATATTTTGTTTTATTTTTAAAAATGATTTTTATGCAATTTTTAATCAAAAAATAATAAAAAATGCCAAAAAATCAATAAAAAATCAATTTTTTAAACATTTTTTTGATATTTTTAGCGTTTTATTGCAAAAAACAGCTGATTTAATTTGTTGTGCTTTTTTGCCTTTTCAAACACATTTTTTGTCACAGTTTCATTTTTCAAAACAATCTTCTCATTGTTATATCCAAACACAGATTCACGTGCAACCTTGCCAAGATAAAAGTTTTGCGACAGAACAATCTTTTCTGGAACAGTTTTGTTTTCTTGAATTTGAACCTTCACTTCTGTCTCCGTTCGTGGAAAGACATTCTTCACCTCTTGCTTCTTTCGCTTTTTGAATGAAACAAAAACAACATCTTTTCCAACCCTGTCAACATTCTTTGGCAAAAGCTCACACTTGTCTGTAACAAGTTTCACACATTTTCGTTTTTTATGCTCCACTTTTTGCACGCAGCCATAGAAATTTCCAACTTCATCCAAAACAGGTTTCCCAAAAACCGACTCTTCCCTGACTGCCGCAAATGTCAATTTTGAAACATTCTCCACAAGGAGAAAATCCTTTGCGACACAAGCAACATCTTCACATCTCAACAAGAATTCCTCTTCACTCTCTTCGTCAACAACATAACAACCAATCTTGTCCAATTTATCATCCAAAGCCAACCCCAAAACATATCCAAACCTTTTTCCACTCTCAAGTTCAATCACAATTTTTGAAATATTTTCCATCTTCCCCTCTTGTTAATTTATATGTTCCCCGCACTTATGATATATTCAAAAGTGCAAATAAACCCAAAACTTACATTTTTTGACATTTTTTTGACAGCTTTATGCAAAATTTAAGCCCAGACTTTTGACATGGAAAAATCGCTGTGATATAATATCAAGCATAGGAGAAAAACAAAATGAAAAAGAAAACAATCACAAAAGACATGACAATCGCTGAAGTTTTGAAAATGAATCCAAATTTGGAAGAGGTCTTTCTTGGTTTTGGAATGCACTGCATCTCTTGCCCAATGAGCCAAATGGAAACAATTGAAGAAGCTTGCCAAGTTCATGGAATTGATGTTGATTTTTTGATTAAGAAACTCAACGAAAACTTATAAAGTTTTTGAAAATCATCGCAAAAAGAAAGAAAAACTGCAAAATTTTGCAGTTTTTTTGTTTTTTAAAGCATTTTTTTGATAACATCTTTGAGTTGCTCCAAATTTGCTTTCTTTTTCACAGAAACCAAAATTTGATTTTGTTCAATTTCAATCGGCTTGTCAAGTTTGTCACACTTGTTCAAAATAACAAGTCTGTTTTGTGTTGCCCCAAGATCACGCAAGATACCATTTGTGATTTCAATGTTTTTCTTATAAAATTCATCGGAAACATCTACAACATGCAAGATTAAGTCAGCATTTCTCACTTCATCCAAGGTTGCCGAAAAGCTTTCAACAAGTTCATGAGGCAATTTGCTGATAAATCCAACCGTGTCAGTCAGCAAGCAAAATTCTCCATCTCCCAAGAACATTCTGCGGCTTGTTGTGTCAAGCGTGGCAAAAAGTTTGTCGTCCGCATAGATATTTTCCCTTGTCAACACATTGAAAAGTGAGCTTTTCCCAGCGTTTGTATATCCTCCCAAAACAACACTCTTGATTCCATTCTTTTCTCTCAAAACTTTGTTTTGTTTGCGGCTTGCTTTGATTTTTTCAATCTCGTTTTCCAAGGTGAGGATTTCTTTTTCAAGTTTACGCCTGTCAAGTTCCAATTTTGTTTCACCCGGACCACGCATTCCTGCTCCTTTGCCGCCAAAACGACCAAAGCTGCCCTGCATTGAAGACAAACGTGTCAGCAAATATCTGTTTTGTGCAAGTTTAACTTCAATTTTTCCTTCGCTCGATTTTGCATTCAAAGCAAAGATGTCAATAATCAAAAGGATTCTGTCGAGCACCTTGATGTTGAGTTCTTCCGCCAAATTGCGAAGCTGCGAGCCAGTGAGTTGAAAGTCCACAACCAAGCAATCACAAGGATTTTCCGCTAAGAACGCTTTGATTTCTTCCAATTTTCCCGTACCCATGATTGTGCGTCTGTTGAACGCATCAATCCCCTGACTGAAAATTTTGACAACTTCCAAATCCGCAGAAAAACACAGTCTGCTTATTTCCGCAAACTGATAATCCTTGTCCGCATCTTTCTCAAGCGGACAAAATATGATTGCTTTTTCTTTGATTTCTTCTTGAATTTGATGCATCTTACTCACGCTCAAATTTTATCACACCCTCAAAACCTTTGTCAATAAAAAAATGAGGTCACCTTCTTGACTTGCAAGTTACAATCCAACCTCACTTAAAGAAACCCAACAATCAAAAAAATGTCTTTTTATCAAAAACAACACTAAAATTTGTTAATTTCTTGCAGAATTTTTGAATTTTTAAATACTTTTTGCCAAAATTGAGCCGTCAACAGTTGAAATCACAACCGAATAATTTTCGTTCTGCGTGTTAACAACAGTGAAACACCAAAAGAAATCATCAAAGTTATTCGCTTTTTTGTCCAACACACGCAGATAGCACTCCGCGTTTAAATTGTTCCCACTTCGACCTTCAAGAATTCTATCTCCAAGCTCCCCACACGCAATTTCGATTGCTTTTTCGCTGTCAACAGCAAAGTCCTTTGACAAGTTTTGGAGAGTTAAATTTGTGTCTCCAAAAGCCACCGAAATTACCTCTCTGCCAGAAATCTCCCTTTCAAGGTCAAGCATATAGCAACCATTCAAGCCATTGAGTTCCATCTCCTTCTCTTCAACCTCACCATCAATCTTCACATCTATGCTGAGAATGTCATCCGCTGAAGTTTCTGCCAATCTCACACTCAAAAGTGCAAACTTCACCCTGTCTTCGCACTTTCCATTCATCAAATATTCCCCTTCACGCTCACCAGCGGAAAGCGTCACATAAAAATCATCGCACTCTGCAAAATAATAAACCCTTGTCCGCTCTGCCATATTTTCCTCAACTCGTTGCTCTGTTGTTTTTCCGCACGCAAAAAGCATAATCGAAAGCACACACAACATCAAGCAAAGAAGAACTTTTCTTTTCATAATTCCCCCTCAAAAACTTTTTTTTACATTGAAATATATGTTTGTAAAATTTTCAAAATGTGTTAGAATATATATAAATTTAGCGAAAAACAAAGAAAGGCAAGGTCGTCTATGAAAAATTTGGAATTTTATCTGAAAGACTGCAACAAAAAAGGCTATGCAATTGGCGCATATAATTTTGTCAATTTCGAAACATTGAAAGGAATTTGTGAGGGCTGCAAAAGAACAAAATCTCCCGCACTTTTGTCTGTCAGCGAAGGTGCGCTTGAATATATGGGCGGAACTTTCGCCAGAGCTCTGTTCGACACAGCCAAAAAGGAATATAAAATTCCCCTTTTCCTGCATTTAGACCACGGCAAAAGCTTTGAAACTTGCAAAAAGGCAATCGATTTAGGCTTTGACAGCGTGATGATTGATGCAAGCAGCTTGCCATTCAAAGAAAACATCAAACTGACAAAAAAGGTTGTTTCCTATGCCCACAAAAAAGGCGTTCTGGTTGAAGCCGAACTTGGCGTTTTGGCAGGGATTGAAGACACCGTCTCTGCTGACAAAAACATCTACACAAATCCAGAGCAAGCCGCAGAATTCGTGGCAGCAACAGGATGTGACACCTTGGCAGTTGCGATTGGCACAAGCCACGGAGCATACAAGTTCAAAGGCAAAGCAAAACTTGAAATCAAAGTTCTAAAGGCAATTGAAGAGGCAATTCCAAACACCCCACTTGTTTTGCACGGAGCTTCCTCTGTGCCTCAAAGCCACGTGAAAACAATCAACAAGTTTGGCGGCTCCCTTGAAAACGCAAAAGGCACCCCTGCAAAGGCGCTTCATGAGGTTGCCACTCAACATAACATCTACAAAATCAACACCGACACAGACATCCGTCTTGCTTACATCGCAACAAGTCGAAAACATTTGGCTGAAAACACAAAAAACATCGACCTCAGAAAATTCAACACCCTTGCAATTGAGGAAATTGCAAAACTGGTTGCGGACAAAAACATCAATGTTTTCAACAATCAAAACAAAGGATGAAATCAGATGAAGGCAAAAGAAAAAAGCATACATGACGGACACAGAGAAAGGTTGACAAACCTCATATACAGATCAAAAATTGAAAATGTTTCCAACGTGCAAGCTGTTGAATATTTCCTGACCTACATCTTTCCTCGTGGTGATGTAAACCCTTTGGCCCACGCTCTGCTGGACAGATATGGCACTTTTGCAAACATCCTTGACGCGGAGCTGGCTGATTTGAAAAAAGTCAAAGGAATCAATGAGAGAAGTGCAATGAAGATATCTCTTTTCAAAGAAGTCATGCACCTATATTCTCTTTCAAAACTCAGCAAAAAAACCAGCCTTAAAAACACAAAGGAATTTGTCAATCACCTTTCAAAGCTTCTGCGTTTCAAGAAAACAGAAAATTTGATGATGTTTGCCATTGACAACAATGCAAATTTGATTGAAACGCGAACCATGAACATGAATCAAGTGCGTTCGGTCGGAATTGACCCAGTTGAGGTTTTCAATTTCATTTTCAGCACAAAGGCTTCTCAGTTTGCGATTGCCCACAACCACCCTGGTGGCACTGCAAGGCCATCCCCAGACGACAAAGATGCCGCCGCGTATGTTCAAATGTTGCTGATAAATTTTGAGTGCAGTTATGTCGACAGCTACATTGTTGGCGAAGACGGCATTTACAGTCTCAAAAACGATGGTTTTATCGCGAAATATAAATCAAAAGATTCAATTTTGTTTGACTTTTCTGACGAGTCGGAAGTCAAATAGAGTCATAAAACGAAAAAACTGCAAAGTTACAAGTTTTTGAAATTATTGAAATAAAACACACAATCGCTATTGATTGTGTGCTTTTGTATTAATAATAATCTATCCGTGAACCTGATGGCTTTTTATTTAAATCTCAATGTTTTCGCTTTCAATCTTTTTAACAAGCTCAAGGTCAGTTTTGTATAATTTAAGGTCTTCAAGTTCTTTTAATGTACACCATTTTAAGGACATATTATTATCAAATTCGCCTTCCAAGCCTTTTGCATTTAAATCGCCTTTTTCTATTTCACAAAGATAAGTGTATGAAACCCTTTTGTTAGGAAAGGTAACACCTTCAAATTTCCAATCAACTGAATAATATTCTCTATGCAAATATTTAAGTTTAAAAACTTTTGCACCTGTTTCTTCTAAGACTTCTCTAATAATTGCTTGTCTTGTTGTTTCGCCATCATCAACCGAACCACCAGCAAACATTGCCTTTTTGCCATTTTTTATAAGGGTTAAATATTTATCTCCATCTTTGATAATTGCACCAACTTTTCTTGTAAGTTTACCTGCTTTGTATTTTTCATAATAAAATTTTGACTTTTCATAAAAATAATCACTCATAAGACTTCCCCTTATTTTAAAGAAAAACCGCCATCAACTGTCAGGATGTGCCCCGTGATAAAAGTTGCTTTGTCGCTTAACAAAAATTCAATAGCATCTGCAATTTCATTTGGTTTTCCAACCCTTTTAATAATTGAAAAGTCGGTTGTCCAACTGGAATCATTTCCTAGTCTTTCAGTGAGAGGAGTGTCAATCAAGCCCGGTGCAACAGCATTAACTCTAACTTTATCGCCCAATTTTCTTGCGAAAGACTTGGTCAGGGATATAATCCCCGCCTTTGTTGCTGAGTAAATTACTGCAAAAGGTTCTCCAATAATTCCATCAACTGATGTGAGGTTTACAATGCTTCCGTTCTTGGATGTTTCTTTAATAAGATTTCCAAATATTCTAAGACATCTAAAAGTTCCTTTCAAGTTAACATCAATGGTTTTGTTAATATTTTCATCTGTGATATCATCAATTCCACAGGAAGTTGGAATAATCCCAGCATTTTAAATCAAACAATCCAATCTTCCATAAGTTTCAACGATAAAGTTTTTAAGTTCAAGCATGTCCTTTTCTTTTGTGATGTCTGCTGTGAAAACAGACAGTTTTGTTCTGTTTTTAATGTTAGAGACAAACTCTTCGCAATTCCTTTATTTGTTTTTTTTATCGTTATATTTAAAGTATAACATACTTTTATTAAATTTGTATTATAATTTTTGATAAATAAAATTTAATAAGATAAATCAAAAAAATCTAAACAAAAGCATGTTTAGATTTTTTTTGCAATCTTCAAGACTGACTTGAACCCCTTTCTTCTTTATCTCCATTTAAGGTGATTGAAATCTTTTGAAGAACACCATTTCTTAAAAATTCAAGCTGAACATCATCTCCAACTTTGTGGTCAAAAAGAGCAAGTCTCAAATCAAGAAGTTTTTCAATTTTTGCGTCTCCAAATTTTGTTATTACATCACCCTTTTGAAGAGTGTTTTCCAAAACTCCTGTCACGCTGACGACAAACAATCCCTTCTCTTGCAAATCATAGCCATAAACCTTTGCAATTTCACTGTCAAACCCAAAGACGCCAAGATATGGAGCAACGTAATTTTCGTTTGCACTAAGTTGTGTCGCAATTTTTTCTCCAATCTCAATTGGAATTGCAAAGCCAATTCCTTCTCCTTGAGATGCTTTTAAGGTGTTGATTCCAATGATTTCCCCTTGAGCGTTTATAAGCGGCCCGCCACTGTTTCCTGGGTTTATGCTTGCGTCATGCTGCAACAGGGACTGCATGAAACTGTCACCATAGTCGCTTTCAACACCGACAACCCTGTCCTTTGCGCTGACAATCCCTTTTGTGACAGTGTGTTTAAACTGCAGCGTCAAAGGCGTGCCTATTGCATAGATATCCTCGCCAATTTTCGCGTCATCACTGCTGCCAAAGGCAAGATATGGGATTGTTCTGTGAGACCGAAGCACCGCAATATCCAGCCCAGCATCCGCCCACAACAAATCCGCACCAGCTGTCGTTTCATCAGCAAAATAAAGCGTTATGTTGCTTCCGTCTTCAACAACGTGATTGTTGGTCAAAATCAAACTGCCATCAACAACGGCAACCCCACTGCCAACGGCATAGCCATCATCATAATCAACCGAAATTCCAACCACTGCCGAACGCACCTCGTCCAACATCTGAATTGCATCCTCGCCGCCAGTTATCACTCGCGGAGACATGTTCACTTCTGTTTCGGTGCAGCCAACAACAAACAACGAAAAAGTCAGCATCGTTCCAATCAAAATTTTCTTCATAAAACTCCTTTTGGAAATTCAGCTGACCTTTCTAATTCAATCTAAAAAACGTCGTTGGTCTTGTCAATGCAACATCAATCTTAAAGTTTTCTCCCTCAATCAAACCTCTTTCTGAGAGCAACGAACATATGTAGTTGTACGCAAGCTCTGGCGTGTTGTTTTCGGTGCTCAAATGCGAAAGAACAATTTGGCGTGTGCCAGTGCGAACAAGTTTTTCAATAAAATCTGCCGCGGCGTCATTTGAAAGATGTCCATTTTTACCCGCAATTCTCAGTTTCAAAGTGTAAGGATATTTTGAACAATTTTTCAACATATTGATGTCGTGATTTGCTTCCAGATATATCAACTGACTTCCCTGAACACTGTTAAGTATTCGTTCGTTAGTATGCCCCAAATCTGTCAAAATACTTACTTTTTTGTCGTTTTCTTCAAAAGAAAAACCAAAGCACTTCACATCGTGTGGCACTTCAACGGGATTAATGATGAGATCCTTCACTGCAAATGCTTCTGTGAATATCTTTTTATTCCCCTCTTTCACTCTGTCAAACTTGTCAGAAATGCCTGCCCAAACCTCATTGTGCGCATATACCGGAATGTCATATTTTTGACTGAACACATTCACTCCTTTGATGTGATCAGTGTGCTCGTGTGAAAGAATTATTCCATCAATTTGACTGCCCTTAATCCCAATCAATGAAAGACGTCGGTCGGTTTCTTTGCATGAAAGACCATCATCCACCAAAATGCGTGTATGCTCTGTCTCTATGTATGTAAGATTTCCGTCACTGCCAGACGACAAATTGATAACCCTCATAGCAGGAACAGCATATCATAAAATCAAAAATTTGTCAATTTATATTGCCGGTTGAAAGCGGTTTGGTGGGGCTGAACGTTGCGCCCCCTTCCAGCACTCGCTTCAAAAATCTTCCAGTATGACTTTCAGTGCAATTTGCAATTTCCTCAGGAGTTCCTGCAGCAATCACCGTTCCTCCCTCATCTCCGCCTTCCGGCCCGATGTCAATGATATAGTCTGCACATTTGATGACATCTAAGTTATGTTCAATCACAACAACGGAATTTCCATTTCCAATCAATCTCTGTAAAATTGCAATAAGCTTCTTGACATCATACATATGAAGCCCTGTGGTTGGTTCATCCAAAATATACATCGTTTTTCCGGTGTCTTTTCTTGAAAGTTCTGTTGCAAGTTTCACGCGTTGAGCCTCACCTCCTGACAATGTAGTTGCCGGCTGTCCAAGTTTGATGTAAGAAAGCCCCACATCATATAGTGCCTGGATTTTGTTTTTGATTGAAGGCAAGTTTTCAAAAAATTTCAATGCTTCTTCCACCGTCATGTCAAGCACATCGCTGATTGTTTTCCCTTTATATTTCACTTCCAACGTTTCACGATTATATCTCTTCCCGCGGCACACTTCACAAGGCACAGTGATGTCCGGCAAGAAATACATCTCAATTTCTTTCACACCAGCACCTTCGCACGCTTCGCAGCGTCCGCCCTTGATGTTGAATGAGAATCTTCCAGAAGCAAAGCCTCTCGCATTGGCATCAGGTGTGGAGGCAAAGAGGTCACGAATGGCAGTAAACACACCTGTATAAGTTGCAGGATTGCTTCTTGGGGTTCTTCCAATAGGAGCTTGGTCAATGTTAATGACTTTGTCAAGCACTTCCGCATTTTTGATTTCCTTAAAGTTCCCAAGTTCCAACTTGCTGTTGTTGAGAAGATTTGAAAGATATGGATACAAAATTCCATTCACCAAACTCGACTTTCCGCTTCCAGAAACACCGGTCACAAGCGTCAAAATGCCGGTTGGGATTTTTACATTGATGTTTTTCAAGTTGTTCTGCTTCGCACCGACAACAGTCAAGAAATCTTTAGGCTTTCTTCTCTCAGTTGGGATTTCAATTTTCTCCTCTCCACGAAGAAATTTTGCAGTGATGGAGTTTTTGCTTTTCATAACCTGCTCAACCGTGCCTGCGGCAACAATTTCTCCGCCGTGAATACCCGCATAAGGGCCAACGTCCACAAGATAATCCGCCGCCCGAATGGTGTCCTCATCATGTTCCACAACAATAAGCGTATTTCCCAAACTCTTGAGTTTCTGCAAGGTGCCAAGCAGTTTTTCGTTGTCGCGTTGATGCAATCCAATGGAAGGTTCGTCCAGAATGTAAAGCACCCCAACAAGTCCGCTTCCAATCTGTGTTGCCAAGCGAATTCTCTGAGCTTCACCACCCGACAAACTCTCTGCCGAGCGATTCAGTGTCAAATAAGCAAGACCAACATCCTTCAAGAAATTCAGTCTTGCATTCACTTCCTTCAAAATAGGCTCAGCAATTTGAGCGTTCACTTTCCCCAGTTCCAAATTCTCGAAGATAGGAATCAAATTTTTGATGCTGTTGTCGCAATATTCAACAATGTCCTTCTTGTTGATTTTCACAGACAGCGCACTTTCGTTCAGTCTTTTTCCGTGGCAAACACTGCACGCCTGCTCCCTCATAAATCTTCCGATTTCAAATTTGATAAATTCGCTTGTCGTCTCTTTATATCTTCTTCTCAAGTTGTTAACAATTCCCTCAAAGTTGACAGAAAGCATATGCTTCCCGCGTTCGTTGTCAACCTCAACATCAATCTTGTCGTTACCGCTTCCATAAAGCAAGATTTTGATTTTGTCCTTTGGAAGCTCTTTGACCGGAACACTCAAATCGATGTCATATTGTTTTGAAAGAGCCACAAAATATGCCTTCGCCATCGACCCCTCTTCCATTCTCCAGCCGGTCAGACTGAAAGCCCCGTCATTGATTGAAAGATGAGAATTTTTCAGCACAACCCCCTCATCAATATCCATCGTGTATCCAAGGCCCAAGCAGTGAGGACACGCCCCATAAGGCGCATTGAAAGAGAAAAGTCTTGGAGAAATTTCCTCCAGCGTCCAGCCGCATTCAGTGCAAGCATAGTTTGTTGAATAAAGTTCTCTCTTGCCATCGTTTTCAACAATAACAAGCCCATCAGCAATCTTGAGAGCCGTTTCCAAGCTTCCAGAAAGACGAGTGTCTTTGCCGCCCTTCAAAACAATTCTGTCCACTACAACGGAGATGTCGTGTTTAAGGTTTTTGTCCAAAGTGATGGTCTCATCCAGCGTGAAAATTGCACCATCAACCTCAACGCGCACATAACCGCTTCTTTTCAGTGATGCCAGCAACTTTTCGTGACGCCCCTTCTGCCCTCGCACAACTGGAGCCATAACCGTGATTTTCGCTCCTTCGCCGAGTTCCTTGATTGCGTCCACAATTTGGTCGATTGTTTGTTGCTTCACCTCTCTGTTGCAGTGTGGGCAATAAGGCGTGCCAACACGCGCAAACAAAAGTCTCAAATAGTCATAGATCTCCGTCACAGTCCCAACTGTCGAACGAGGGTTTCTGTTTGTGGTTTTTTGGTCGATTGAAATGGCTGGTGAAAGTCCTTCAATCACTTCCACATCAGGCTTTTGTGCAGCGCCCAAAAATTGGCGCGCATAAGAAGACAAACTTTCAATATATCTTCTTTGTCCCTCTGCAAAAATCGTGCCAAAAGCAAGCGAACTCTTCCCCGAGCCGCTCACCCCTGTAAACACAACAAACTTATCTCTTGGAATTTCAAGACTGACATTTTTGAGGTTATTCTCTTTTGCTCCCTTGACAATAATCGAATTTTTCATCCATTTCTCCGTTCTGAGACGCGCAAAGCATCAAGTTTTCTATATAATTTTATCACAAAATAACAAAAACTAAAAGAAAAAACAGCACATTTTGTGCTGTTCTTACTATATCTTACATTTTTTCTATTTCTGATTTTTTAATTATATCGCCAAAAGCTCGAACAGGTTGATTATCAATTTCTTCAGGGACTTTTGCTCCTTCTTCCAAACCATAAAAAGTTGTTTTTCCTTTATGAAATGATCCATTTTCCGTTTTCACAACTGCTTGATAAACTTCTTCATATGTTGGTTTCACTTCAAAAGCAACAACCCTGTCTGTAATTCCATTTGGAAGATATTTCAAACACTCTTCAACTGAAGGTTTAAATAACAATGGATACCCATAAGTGTGTAATGAATCCACCTCGGCAAGTTTAACAAGTTTTACAGCCTTACAAATTGGATTTTGATCTGTCCACAAAAAAGATTCTGTTCTGATATTGCATGGTTGGATGTAATACAACTCTCCATTGTCGTCAAAAGCAAAATCATTCTGCCCATTTTGAACAAATCTTACAACTGGTTTAATTTTTGCAGCAAGTTTCAAAAGTCTTACTTTATCCATTTTTTCTTTAAGAATGTTAGCTAATTCTTCGTAATCAACTTGACTCATTTTTCACCCCTACAACAATTCTATCACAAACTATTATACCTGTCAAGACACGATTTACACCCTGCATCAAAATCGTAGTCAGTTACATCCTATTCAATTCTGTCTTTTCGATTCAGTCTTTTTTTCAAATTGTTGATTTTATTTCTAAGTTCAATTGCACGCTCAAAATCAAGTTGCGAAGATGCAATTTTCATCATTGAGGTCAAGCGGTCAATTTCTTTTGGAATATCTTTCTTGGCAATCGAGCTGTCCGTCACCTTCTTGCTGATGTCAAGTGTGTTTTTGATTTCTTTGATGATTGTCTTTGGTGTGATGTTGTGCTTTTTGTTATATTCCTCTTGAATTGTCCTTCTGCGTTGAGTTTCGTCAATCGCACGCCTCATCGAATCCGTGATTGTGTCAGCAAACATAATCACCCTGCCGTTGGCGTTTCTTGCCGCACGCCCAATTGTTTGAATGAGGGCCCCTTCACTTCTCAAAAATCCTTCTTTGTCCGCATCCAAAATGCATACAAGTTCCACTTCAGGCATGTCAAGCCCTTCACGAAGCAGGTTGATTCCCACCAAAATGTCAAACTCTCCCTGACGCAGCCCGTTGATGATTTCAACGCGCTCCATCGTGTCAATTTCACTGTGCAAATATTTCACCTTAAACTTTCTGTCCGCCAAATAGGTTGTCAAGCTTTCCGCCATTTTCTTTGTCAAGGTTGTCACAAGCACACGTGCATTTCGTGCAATCGTCTTTTCACACTCCAACATCAAGTTTTCAATCTGATTTTCAATTGGTTTAAGTTCAATCAGAGGGTCCAAAAGCCCTGTTGGACGGATGACTTGTTCCACCACCTGTCCGGCATGCTCAAGCTCATATTTTGCTGGCGTTGCCGAAACATAAATTGTCTGCTTCAGTTTCTTTTCAAACTCTTCAAACTTGAGCGGACGATTGTCGCGCGCCGCCTCAAGACGGAAGCCAAAATCCACAAGCGAGTTCTTGCGTGCCTTATCGCCGTTATACATCGCACGAATTTGAGGAATTGTCATATGGCTTTCATCAATGATTGTCAAAAAGTCCTTTGGAAAATAGTCAATCAGCGTGTAAGGCGCTTCGCCCGGCTGCCGCCCATCGAAATAGCGTGAATAATTCTCAATTCCGCTGCAATAGCCAACTTCTTTCATCATTTCAAGGTCATAAGCCACGCGCTGTCCAATTCTTTCCGCTTCCAACGGCTTACCGTGTGCCTCAAACGCACGGATTGCCTCTTCGCGGTCTTTTTCGATTCCTGCGATTGCATTGTGCAAAGTGTTGCTGCCAACCGCATAGTGTGTTGCCGGATAAATCGCCACAAAGGAAAGCTCGCTTATGACATTCCCGCTGACAGGGTCAAACTCGTAAATCTTTTCAATTTCATCACCAAAAAATTGCACTCGAACGGCCATTTCGCTTTGGTTGGCTGGAAAAATGTCCACAACATCCCCCTTCACGCGGAAAGTTGTACGTTTGAAATCAACATCGTTACGGGTGTATTGAATGGCAATCAAATGGTTGATAAGCTCGTCACGGTCACACTCCTCTCCCTCACGCAAAGCGATGTGCAAGTTGTGATATTCTTCAGGGCTCCCCAAGCCATAGATGCACGAAACAGATGCCACCACAATGGTGTCCTTTCTTTCAAGAAGTGAAGATGTTGCGGATGAACGCAGTTTGTCGATGTCCTCATTCACACTCATATCCTTCTCAATGTAGGTGTCCGTTGAAACGATGTACGCCTCAGGCTGATAATAGTCATAATAAGAAACAAAATATTCCACACGATTGTTTGGAAAAAACTCGCGAAACTCGTTGCAAAGCTGAGCCGCCAAAGTTTTGTTGTGGGCAATCACAAGCGTTGGCTTGTTGACCTTTTCAATGATGTTTGCCATTGTGTAGGTCTTTCCGGAGCCTGTCACCCCCAAAAGGACTTGGTCTTTCAACCCATCTTCAAGCCCCTCAACCAGTTTTTCGATTGCTTGAGGCTGGTCGCCCGCCGGCTTATATTTCGAATGTAAAACAAATTTTTCTTCCATATCCTAAATTTCCTCAACAACCCTAAATTCTTCGCAAATAAGCAAACTTTCTTCCATAAATTCAAAACCCAGTTTTCTGCATTCGCTTTCAAAAAACACCCTGTGAATTTTTCGCCAGTCCTCATGAGTTTTGTTACCCTCCCCCTCTTTGAAAGTAAACTCTTCCGTCACATCGCAAAATCTGACAACCTCAACTTTCGTTGTTTCAAGCAACAAAAATTCAGTTTCATCCCAGTTTGTCAAAACGGAGAAGACATCGCTTTTATAATCACAACAAAACAAGCAAGAAGTCGCCGTTTTTTCTCCACTTTTCACCAATTCAAAAAGCTTGTCCGCGTCCTCTTTGTTGTCACAAAAATGCCATTTTTCCAAGTCTGAATTTTTATCCATCGCGTTCTCTCACAGAGATTATATCACATACACGCTCGGAAAACAACCTTTTAACTTTTAAAAATTGCACGTAAAATAATTCCAAAAACAAAACTGACTGTCGCCAAAAACATACTCCTCAGCACCAACAACCCAAAAGTGCGGCGACTCTTCTTCGTATCGGCGTTGTAGGTCTGTCCACTTTTTTTCAGATTAACGCAATAATAATATCCTTTTTTGCTTTCACTCACCACAAAATCAATATAGTTTTCGTTTGAGAGCGTCACCATAATCTGGTCAATTTCCTCCACCGAAAGCACAAATTTTTTGGAGAGAGCCTGCGTGATTTCGTGCGGAGAAACAAGATATGTCCGCTTCTGCTGACACCTCTCGCACAAATATGCCATAACCATCCTTTCTTTTTTGGTCATAGTCTCCTCTCGAGTCTATTTTTCCACAACCGCCCGCTTTTTATTCCCATGCATAAATCCCCCACAAAAATGAAAAAATAAGGATATGATAGACACAAAAACAAAGTTGGTTCTTAAAATCTTGGCAAAAGAATGCTCCAACGGCAGCTACAAAATTGTGGAGATTTCGGACATAATCATGTCCCTCCCCAAGCATTTTCGGATGGACAGCGAAGCGGTCAAGCACATCCTCACACACTTAGAGCGACAAGACATCATCTCAATCAAATATGACGATGACGACATCTATTGTCTTGCAGTGCTGCCCTACGGCTTTGAAATTTTGGAGAATGAAAAGCCAAAACAAATCAAAAAAGAAGTTTCAAAAGAAAAGCGAGCTCCACTTATGCTTCTTTTTTTTCTCTCAGGTTTCCTCGGCACAATTCTTGGCATCCTAGTCTGCCACTTTCTTCTCAAACTCTTCTAATCCCCATCCAAATCTTTATTCCCCGACAATTCATCTTTATAAAAAAACTTGAGATAATTTCCCAAGTTTCTTTTTATATAGAAATTTTTTTCTCATATGGAGTCATTCAATCAAGCCTTCCAAGGATGCCCCAAAAAAAACTTTAAAATCGTCCATATTTTAGGACTTACTCTTAACCCAAATATTCAAGCTTGATGTTACTGAAGGTCGCCAAGTCACCATAGTTATATCCCAAAGTAAATCCTGCAAAATCATCTCCAACTGTAAAGGCATATGAACACTCAGTTGTTGTAGACTTCGCTGCGCCGACACTATAAAAATCGCTTGCAACGC
>JAGBFI010000019.1 GCA_017936585.1 Clostridia bacterium
AAGCTTCTTGGTTGTTTGCAGAATTCTAGTATTTCTTGCTCCATATCAAGTCGCTCGTTTTTCTCTATGTTTATTAAGGTTTTCTTATTATCTAGTGGGATATACCTTACTATTTCTAGTGTTGTTTGTCTTGCACAAGGTGTCACGCTACTTCAGAGGCATGAGCAATCATTCTTCTTGCAATAATCAAAGGGTCAATCCCCGCAAGAAGAAGTCTGTGTGCATAATAAAGTGCCGCATCAGCATCAGACCCGCGCAAACTTTTGCAAAATGCCGACAAATAGTCGTAATACATACTCTCATCAATGGACAAAGGTCTTTTGTTCAAACATTCTCCCATCGTTTCTTTGTCAATATGTATGATTTTATCTTTACCAAATTTTGTTGAAAGCACCGCAAGTTCCAAGGCATTCAATGCTGTTCTCACGTCCCCGTTGCACGCAAACGCCAAAAATTTCAAAGCTTCATCATCAATTTGAGTATTAAATTCTCCAAGCCCTTTTTCTTTGTCAGAAATCGCACGCCTAAGCACTTTTTCGACATCTTTTTCGCTGACTTTCTTAAATTCAAACACGCTGCAACGCGAAACAATCGCCCTCGTCATGCTTGTATATGGGTTTTCAGTTGTAGAGCCAATGAAATAAATGCTTCCTTCCTCAATCGCTTGCAAAACACAGTCGCTTTGTGATTTACTCCATCTGTGACATTCGTCCAGCAAAAGATAGGTGTCTTTGTTGAACATCTGTTTTTGAACTCTTGCTCGTTCAATCACCGCCTTTGCATCCCCAACGCCACTTGAAACAGCATTGAGTTTTTCGATGTTTGCATGCAACAAATTTGCAATGATTCCCGCCAAAGTTGTCTTGCCCGTTCCAGGAGGACCATAAAAAATGCAGGAGCCCACGCATCCGGTGAGTACCGCACGATACAGCAATTTGTTTTTGCCAATTATATGTTCCTGCCCAACAAACTCCTCAAGAGTGTTTGCCCTCATTCTCTCGGCAAGAGGTATTCTTTGAACGTTTTCCATAATACAGGCTTATTATAACAAACAAAACCACACATTGCAAAACAATTTAAAAAAATTTAACAAAAATTTTCTTTTTTCAAAATTTTCTCAACACATCACCAAGCGCCCCAGCCGCACTCAACAGGCATATCAGCTTGTCAATCAACAGCGCCAAAACAAACAGAAATTGGTTCTTTGCTTTTCAGCGAATGGTTTGTGATGCCATGAATGTTATAGAAAAACGCTCTCCCAACCCTTAAAAACTTCTCACTGCCAGTAATCACAAGGATTTTTTTGTAATATTCCCCATTAAAGATGCCAATTTCTCTCAGCCCAATTTCCTTGAAATTCACAAGTGAAAACTGCTCAACGCCTCTCACAAAAAGCCTCTTAAGCGAAATGTATTTCTGTTCAACCGCCGCGTCAACCTCACCATTCAGCCAGTTTATCCAAATTCTTTGCGGCAAACGCTTATTGAAAAACCAGTCAAAATTCGGATTTTTTGTTTTAACCTGCACATTGAAAATTTCGCAAACCTTAACAAATGAAAACCTCTTCAATTTTTCAATCTCACCGTCAGAAGAAGGGCAAAATTTCCCCTCACCCAAATTAAAGAAAACAAAGCCTTCTTCTCCTCCCTTCAAATTGAGCGAGACCTTCACATTTATGCAGCAAAAAACAGAATTTTCAAGCCCATCCACATTTGAGAACGAAAATTTGGCATTTTTGCAGACAAAATTGAGATAAAGTTTTTCTTTTGACAAAAGATTTTCCACTTGCAAAGATTTAGACATCTTTTTAAAATAATAATATCCTTTTTTAAGCGGAATATTGAGTTCCAACTCAATCCTTCTTGGTTTTTTATCCTTGTTTTGCAATTTGACATAAAAATTTGAACCATTCAAAACAAATTCACAATAGTCAACAAACACATTGTCCTTCACAAGCACTTGCTTGAGCAAAAAATCTTCAAAATGCGGATTTAGAATCTGTCCACCGACCTTGAAAAACTTTTCTTTAAAAACAAGGTTGTAATTTGAAGCAGAAGAATAATTGATGTTGAGTTTGTTTATCATCTCCAAAAAAAGAGCAGAATTGTTTTTCCCATACAGCACAACATTTTTCAGTTTCAAATCCTTCTCTTTCAACTTCCCAAGGCTTTCAGTGGAAAGCAGAAGGTTGAAATCTTCCTCCTCCAAAGCCAGTTTGAACGCCTTGAGAAGGCTTTTGTTTAACACCTTATCAAACTTGAAAATTGGCTTGTCCAAATTCACTCCTCTTGCACTCAAACACTCTCTGTCGATGTGGCTGTCATAGACAATGGGAGCATGAAATTTCACTCTGTTTAAAATGACATTTTTCAATTTTTCAACATATTCTTTCTTGTTCATAAAACGATTATTCCCAAGCAAATAATTTTTAGACATTTGCTGCATAATACACAATATGTAGTGTGTTATGCAATGCATGCCACAACAATATATTTGATTTTGAATTATTGAGAAAAAACCGAAAAAACACCTCAAAACAAAAAATTTTCAAAATTTTATAAAAAGTGGAATTTTTGTTTGAAAAAGCTGTCGAATGTATGCTATACTAGTTTGCGAAGATACATAAGGAGAAAATTTATGGCAAAAAAACCAGCATATGAATTTAAAAACTTGACCCCAATTCAGCAAAATTGCTTGACCCTGATTGAGTCTTTGGGTATCTACGAACTTAGAGCATTAGCAAGAATTTTTGGAGACAACTCTCCAACAGTTTTGAAAAGAGATGACCACATCGTTATCGTCATGAACAAAATCATTTCTGGCGAAGATTTGAAGCCAATCCCATTGAGACAAGGTCGCCCATATAAGGAGCTTTCAAATATTGAAGGCATTTTGGCAGAACTTTCACAAATCACCGGAAAAGACTATACCCTCAAAACAAACCAACAAAGAAGTGCAACTTTCCAACAAAAAGCTGTAACCTTCAGACAAATTGAGCAAGATGTCTACAGCCAAAAACTTTATCCAATTGAAGTTCGAGGTGTGATTTGCGAAAAGAGCGAAAAAGATTTCTTCTTCACAAACCTTGACAACGGCAAAAGCGTTCTTGTCAAAAAAGACCTCGATCCTCGCATCAAATTGCATGACTACATCACCGGCACAGCCGTTTTAATGAACAACAACGGTGAATATATTTTGGAAGAAATCAAATCCTTAAACTATCAAAACTATGCGTCCTACAAAGAACTTTCAAACCCATACACCGACGCTCTTCCATCCCAAACACTTGAAATTGCCGGCAAAAACGTTTTGCTGGGCTCAAGATATCTCTTGAACACAGGCAAACTCCTTGAAAAAGAAAACGAAATCAAAAATCTCAACAAAACTTTGAGAGAAAACAAAATCGTTTCAATTGCAATCATTCCAAACGTGATGTATGAAGACACAATTTCAATTCAAAATCTTGGTTTCAACAACACATTCATGCTCAAATATGACGAGCGCCCATTTGCAGCTTATGAAGCTATGTTAAATCTCATCAATCATGTGGAAAGTTTGCAAAAACAAGGTTTGAAAGTGGCAATTTTCATGGAAGACCCAACAACAATCGCAAACTCAATTGATTTTGCATTCAAAAACAACACAAAAGCACTTATGGGACACACAGAAGCTGCCGTTGACACAATCAAACGCGTTGTTCTTCTTGCAAAAGCTGGCGACGAAAACAAACACACCACCCTCTTCACAACACTTGACGCAGCTGATATGTTCGACCAAATGTACGTTTCATCCGTATACAAAGTGTCAAAAAAAATTGAATTATAAGAAAATCAAATCTCAGATTTGGATGCACGGACAAAATTCGTGCATCTTTTTTTGTCAAACACCGCTTTTCATTCGCTTTTCATTTGACTTTTTGAGACTTAAATCTTATACTAATAAACATGAACACACTTATCATGTCAATTCCAAAAGGATTCAGTCTTTTTGGCTTGCAAATCAATTTTTATGGCCTCATAAGCGCCCTTTCTTATCTTCTTGGCATTCTTCTGACAGTCAAAAACGCGAAAAAGCGCGGTTTCAAGACGGAAGACATTGTCACACTGGCATGTTATGTCATTCCAGCAGCAATCATCGGCGCAAGGCTCTATTACGTCCTTTTCAGATTAGATCACTACACCAACTTTTGGGACTTCTTCAAAATTTGGGAAGGCGGGCTTGGTTTCTACGGCGGACTCATTGGTGGAGCCATCGCCGTCATGCTGTATTGCATCATCCACAAAAAGAACTTTCTTGCCCTGCTTGACATAATCGCACCTTCACTTATTTGCGCACAAGCACTTGGCAGATGGGGAAATTTCTTCAATCAAGAAGCCTATGGCTATTACAACGACAACCCTTCAACACAGTGGTTTCCATTTTCAGTGTACATCGACCATTGCTCGCAAGTTGACTGCACCTGCCCAGGCTTCGGTTGGCACCTTGCGACCTTCTTCTATGAAAGTTTTGGGAATTTCCTCACTTTTGCAGTTTTGATGTTGTTTTTGTATAAATGCGACTTCAAGCAAAACGGCATAATCGCGTGCTTCTATCTCATTCTCTACGGAATTGAAAGAATGTTGATTGAAGGGTTGCGCACAGACAGCCTATATCTCGGAAGTATTCGAATTTCACAACTCCTCAGTGCAATATTCGTTATTGCGGGAATCGGGCTGCTTTTATACGCCCTACACCTAAATCGAAAGAAAAAACAAGATGACAACAGTTTTTCAAAAATCATGAAAATTCTGAAAACAGATTTATAAGAGGCTCAGCCTCTTTTTTCATTTCTCATTCGCGTTTAAAACGCTTCCAATGAGCCCATAATATTTCCATGACTGGAAGAATTTTTGGAATCAAGAAAAGCACCCTGCTGCGCGCGTCTGCAATCATTTATCTTTTGGCTTTCATAGCCTTCATTTTCGTTTCAATTTACATCTTCAAAGCCCCCGAAATATGGTTCTACGGTTTTTGCATTTTTGTCGGTGTTTTCCAGCTTTGCAAGGCCTGTTTGTTTAAGTTTGACAGCAGCCTATATCTCGGTTCTCTTCTTTCAAGCATTGGCTCCGTCGGCTTTATTTCAACCTACACAAACACAACAGACTTTATCGGATTTTACATCTCTCTTGCATTCACCCTTGCTTCTGTTGCAACATATCTGTTTACAAAGCAAAAATCGCATCTAGTTTTCGCATTTTCGACAATATATGTCAGCCTCTACAGCTTTTTGTATGTAAAAAATTTAATTACTTATCAAATTTTGATTGCATTTACAGTTCCATTTTTGGTATTATTGATTTTGGAGATTATATGGATATGTTTTCACAAGAAATAAATGGATATAACAAATCAGAAGTTGACAGTTTCATTCAAAGAATGAAAGCTTCTTATGAGGCAAAGCTTATGGGCGAAAAGCTCAAAGCTCTTAATTCAGAAAAAAAAGTTCTTGACATGAAAAATGAAAGAATTGAAATTGAAACAAAGGAGAAGAACATCCTCAACGCCCTCAACGTGATTGAAAGAGCAAAAAAATTTCAAGAAGAAGGCTCTCGAAATTTCTATAAACTCATCATGGAAAAATTGGAATTGCTTGTCAAAGAGCTCAATCTGCGCTTCCCTCAGCTTCGCCGCGACCAAAATTATGAAGACATCATGTCAGAATTTGTTGGAATGATTGACAGCTACAAAGAATCGCTTGAGAACACTTCCGACATCACACACCCAATCTATTCAGACAACGACAGCATGAGACTTCTTCTCAACAAAATGCAGGACTATAAAAAAGTTCAAGAAGCCCCAAAGGAGATCCACATTTCAACCAACAAAAAAACTCTCAAGGATGTTCCAAAAAGTGAAAGTGGTTTCAGTTTTGAGGAAGCCCTCAACCCAACCGAAGACTTGGAAGAAATTATGAAAGCCTTTGATTTTTACAACAACTAAAGTTGAAAACCATCTCGCTTTTTGAAACAACGCCCAACAAATCAGTCTCTTTTCACAAAAAGTAGCATTTCAACACAAATTCTTTAAATTAAATCATAAACAGCGAAACAATCAATCCACTGACAACACCGATTGCATATTGAAGGCCAAGAATGCCCAAATTTTGCAATGGGTGTTTTTTGTTTTTGGTGAGCAAAATCACAAGCCCAACGCCCGCGCCGGAAGTGAGCCCCGCAAGAAGAGCAGGAAAAGAAAGTGAGCCAAACACAAAAAGCTCCACCAAAAGAACTGAAGACGCGCAGTTTGGAATAAGCCCAATCAAACTTGCAAACACGATTTGAAGATAGACATTTGTTGTCAGCAAATTTTCCAACGCCTGTGTTCCACAATAAGAAACAATCAAGTTGATGGCAAAAGTTGACACAAAAATGTAAATCAAAATGCTGAAAGTGTGCAAGAAAGCATCAATAAAAACATTGTTGACACAGCAATTTCCGTGCGAATGCCCGCAAGAATCTTGACATTTTTCAGTGTGGATATGCCCACACTCGTGTGGATGAATATCGCTGCAATCGCACTCCCTTCCACTCTTGTGGTCGTAGTCATGCACTTCCATCTCTTCACCATGATGATCTTCGTGGCAATGGCATTCTGCATGGTGATTTGCAGAAGCACTTTTTTCCACCGTCACAACAATCTTTCGGTCTGCGGTCGCATCCTTTTTTCTTCTAAAGAGTGCAACAACTCCATCAATGAGATACCCCCAGAAAATCGCCAAAACAATCTTGATTCCAATCAAAATAAGCATGTCAACAATATGGTCAGAGTGCGACAACATGATTGGAATAGCCTCATCGGATGTGGCAACAAAAATCGAAACAAGAGTGCCAAGCGAGATGCGTTTTTCACTGTATAAATCCGCCATCACGGACGAAAATCCACATTGTGGAACACATCCAAGAAGAGCCGCATAAAAAACACTAGTTTTTCTGTTCTTTGACAAAAACTTGCTGAATTTATGCGAATGGTCATGCGAGAGAAAAGACACCAAAAGATAGGCGAGAAAAAGGATCGGAAGCACCTTAATGCAATCCAACACGGCATCAAACAAACTCTCAACAAAAATATCCATATTGCCCCTTTTCCGGCATATTATAGCACAATCAAAGAGATGTTGCAAAACTTATTTTACAAAATTTTGGAAATTATTTGATGAATATAGCAAATTTTAAATAATTTTTTCATACATAACAGTTGACTTGGCAACACAAATTTGATAGAATCAAGTTGATTAGTCAACCAACACCTGAAAAAGGAGAAAAATATGGAAGAAAAAACTCTTGACCTTAAAAAGTTGATGTTTTTGAAAAAGGTCTACGCCAAAAACTTGTGCAATAACATTGATGACAGCAGTTTCACCTCTGCCTACGCCCTGTTTGTGGACGCAATCGACACTCACAATTTCACCTCTCAGCAAGAACTTTCCGACTTTTTGTGTTGCAACAAAGCCCACACAAGCAGAATGGTGCTCAAAATGCAACTTGGCGGACTTCTGAAGCCTGCACCAAAGACGATTTCTCTGACGGAAAAAGGCAAATGTTATGCAAAATCTGTGCGTGAAAGCAAATGTCAGCTTATGAGTTTCCTCTTTCAAAACATTTCCACAAACGACAAACAGATTTTCGTGAAAGTATTAAATCAAATTCTGACCAATGCAAACGCCATTGACGAAGTTAGGGGGTAAAAATGGAAAAAGAATTACAACTTATTGGAGTAAACAAAAAATATAAACTTGAAAACAAGCAAACTTTTCAAGCACTTTATGACATAAATGTTGAATTCGACAAAGGCGAACTTGTGTCTATTGTCGGCGAAAGCGGCAGCGGAAAATCCACTTTGATGAACCTTATCGGCGGACTGGATTCAGACTTCACAGGAACAATCATTTCCGGCGGTGAAAACCTCAAAAAACTCACCGACAAACAACTTGACAAATATCGCAAAAACAAAATCGGATTTGTTTTTCAATCCTTCAACCTAATTTCTCACCTTTCAATCCTAGACAACGTCACACTTGCCCTCACTCTTTCAAATGTCAGCGAAAAAGAAAAGGTGGAAAAAGCCACAAAAATTTTGAAACGTGTTGGGCTTGAAAGCCAAATCAAGAAAAAACCAACTCAACTCTCTGGCGGACAAAAACAACGTGTCGCCATTGCAAGAGCACTCATCAACGACCCTGAAATCATCATCGCAGATGAGCCAACTGGAGCTCTCGACAGTGACACCTCAATGCAAATTCTTGAAATTTTGAAGGAAATTGCAGACAGCGGCAAACTTGTCATCATGGTGACGCACTCAGAAAAAGTGGCCTCCATCTCCTCACGCGTTGTTGAAATTGCGGACGGAAGAATCATAAGCGACACCCTGAATGAAAAATATCAAAAAACGACTCAAGAAAGCACAAGCAATCCTCAAGAAGAGATTTTGCAACCTTTACCTGCCTCAACAAGGAAAGGCAAGAAAAGCAAAAATTCAAAAGACAAGCAAAATCTTTCTTTATGGTCAGCCATCCGCCTCTCAATCCACAATATGTGGGCAAGCAAAACAAAAAATTTTTTGATGGCGTTTGGCGTTGCAATCGGAATTGGGAGTTTGATTTTGATGATGTGCTTCTCATCCGGCATCACCGACTTCATCAACGACACGATGAAATCATATTCCGACCCAACGATCGTGACAATTTCAAAGAAAGGAGACAGTGACAAACCATTTGGTTCATTCGATTACAATCCTTTCGATGAAGACAGCGGCGAAATAACCACCCTTTACGACGACATCAACAAATATCTCAAAGACGAAAAGGGCTATGACTTTGAGGTTTCAAGCGACAACACATATTATGGCTTCAACCTTCTGTCAATATTCTCTGATGCGAAGGTAAGCTACAGCCCATCTGGAGATTTCAACTATTCAGACGCTGAAACACTCAACATTTCATATGTATACACCATACCACCATATTACACAGAAAAAAATGTCATTGAAGGAGAAATGAGTTCCACCCCTTCAACAGATGCAAACGGTTACATCAAAAAGAATTCTGATGGCTTACCAGAAGAAGGTGGCGGATTCATGTTCACTAAAACAATTGTTGACCTTTTTGGCGGCGAAGAAGCCCTTGGCAAAAAAGTGGAAATTTCGTTCACTGTTCCAATCACCAATGCAGAAGGCAAAACAGAAAACTTCTCATTCGACGCAGAGGATACAATCTGCGGAATTATGGACACATCAGTGATGTCGCAACTTCTTGTTGTTTATGTGGATTATGACTATCTCAAGTTACTTTTCAAAGAAAAAGGTCAAGCAGACTTTTTTGCCCCAACAACAATCTATGTTCAAACCCCATCCGAAGAAATCACCGATGCAATCAACGAATATCTTGCCAGCACAAATGCATACACCGGCTCTATTGAAGACCAACTTGCAGGGCTTTTCAATAGCCTGTCAAGCGTCATCGGAACATCTCTCATTGTCATCTCATGCATCTCACTTCTTGTTTCAGCAATGATGATTTTAGTTGTGCTTTACATGAGCGTTTCGGAACGAACAAAAGAAATCGGCGTACTCAAGTCAATCGGCGCAAGAAGAAAGGATATCAAACGAATTTTCACTTCAGAAAGTTTGCTTATCGGCATTCTCAGCGGAATCTTTGGAATCATCTTCAGTTTGATTTTGGCAGGAATAATCTCCATTGTGCTTTCAAGCCTCATCGGAATTGCACCAATCAGCTTCAGATGGTGGTATTTTGCAGTTGCAATCGGAGTTTCAATTCTTATCAGCATGCTCTCTGGGCTCTACCCTGCAAGCAAAGCAGCAAAACTCGACCCAGTCGAAAGTTTACGAAGAGAATAGAATTTTCAGCAAAAACCTACAGCAAAAAAATCACACCTCGCTGTAGGTTTTTTGACATAAGGAGCAAACATGATAAACGTCAAAAAATTTTTAAACGAAAACAGCGACCTGCGCTACGCCGAATTTAACAAAAAATTCATAACATCACAATATCCAATCCTTGGCGTACGTACTCCCGCTCTCAAAAAATTTGCAAAAGAGCTTGAACCAGAATATGTCAATCTCGACGAACCGCTCTCGCACGAAGAAATCTTGCTGTATGGCTTCGCCGCAAGCAACATCAAATCAGAAGACGAACAGCTTGAATATCTTGAAAACATCCTCCCCTACATCGACAATTGGGGAACTTGTGATGCTATTGTTTGCAGTATGAAAAAACTCACCGGTGAAAAGTCATACAGTTTTTTCTCAAATCTTTTGCAATCTGACAAAGAGTTCGACATCCGCGTCGGCGTTGTGGGCCTGATGAGATATTTCATCAAAACCGACAAAATTGAAGAAGTGTTGCAGAGCTTGAAAAACATCAAATCGGAAAAATATTATGTCAAAATGGCAATTGCATGGTTTTTGGCGGAACTTGCCACAATCAATTTTTCCCTTGCAAAGAATGTCATCGCCAGCATTGAAGACAAGTTCATAAAAACAAAAGCCATATCCAAATCTCACGACAGCTATCGCCTCACCCCCAACCAAAAAGCGGAACTTTCAAAAATAAAAACAACCCACTCCTAAGGTTGTTTTTTTAATAAAAAAATATTTAAATCGCCCTATTTTAGTTTTTTTTAAATATTTTTATTTAATATATTTAATTTTAAATACAAAATATAAATTGTCAAATTCTTAAAAATCCCCACTCTTGCAATTCAACAACTGAATAAACAAATTCAATTTTGATTTTTCTATAATCAGGATAGTTAAACATCACTGCTTTGCCTTCGCTAGCCTCAAAAACAACTGATCTATCGCCAAATCCAGCGTCACCTTGTTTCTTTGATTTCCGGCCATATTCAATGCCACATCAGCAGAAATGACCTGTTTAAAATCTCTTCCAAACATAAAAAATAAAAAATGTATACACATTGATTACAATTTGTATACATTTTCATTAAAATTTTGAGATTCTTCGACTCCGCTCAGAATAACACGGTTAATTTTCTAGATCGCCTATCAACATTTAACACAACTCCAATCGCGCTCATTAAAACTAACAGCGAAGTGCAACCGGCTGAGATGAACGGCAGTGGCAAACCTGTTGGCGGAATTGAGCCTCTTAACATCAGTTATTGTGTTATAACATTTTATTATTTTTTACATAGTTAGAAACTGATAAAAAATTTTCATCATAATTGTATCTTTGTTGACCAAAAGTCATCCACATTTCAGACCAGGACATTCCACACCCCAGCATCTTTTTTACATCTTCGTTTTTGGCGGTATTGTTATGTTCTTGACAATTTAAATCTACACAATTTTCTTTGTCATATAACTTAGATTGAATATCGCATTCTAACTTATCACAAAAATATGCAAATTTTGCTTCAGATGTTTTTCTTTCATCAAACTCAAAAATTAAGTTTTTAATTTCATCTGCATTAGATAGTTTTTTAAAAATTTCAACAACTGCCTTATGCCCAATTTTTTGTTTTTCTTGCTTGGTTTTTTGAAAACACGTTATATCTCCTATAATTGTTTCTTCCATTTCGTGCACGGCAATCATTGTTACAACTTTTCTTATATCTATATCATATTTATATTCGGACCACATTGCAATTGCAAGCATTTGAACGCCAAATATATGTTCTGCTATACTTTCAACTCTATGTCTATTAACACCCCAATCTTTCCACCCAGTTCTAACAACATCTTTCAATTTATTGCACAAAACATAAAAATCAACAACATTCTTTTCTTTATCCATATTTGCTCTCCTAGATTAAAATAGTACCACAAAAATAAAAAAATGTATACACTTTGATTGTAAATTTGTATACATTTTAATCAAAAATATTAAATGTTAGTATTTCTAGACTGTCGGTCTATGTTTAAAACAACACCTATCGCCGCCATAAACACCGCAACTGAAGTCCCGCCGCTTGAGATAAACGGAAGTGGCAAGCCTGTTGGCGGGATTGAGCCAGTCACGACTGCAACGTTCAAAAGAGTCTGCACGGCAATCACAATTCCAACCCCACACGCAAGCAAACAACCAAAGCGGTCTTTTGCATTTAAACCAACTTTAAACAGGAAAAACACAAGCGCAGCATATGCCACCAAGAGAGCCAAGCATCCGACAAGCCCCAGCTCTTCGCCAATAATTGAAAAGATGAAATCACTCTCCGCAAAAGGCAAAAAGAGGTGTTTTTGACGTGACTGAAAAAGTCCGACTCCAAACCAGCCGCCATTCCCAAGCCCATAAAGCGACTGAATAAGTTGGAAGCCTTCTCCCTGCGGACTTGCCCATGGGTCAAGAAAGGCAAAAAGACGCTTTAAACGATATGGCTCTGCCAAAATCAAAAGTGGCACCACAGTTGCTGCCATCGAAGAGAAAATCAGTGTATGTTTTTTGCTCATACCTCCAATTATCAGCATAAACAACGTGACAAACCCAAGACACATTGTCACACTCATGCTTGGCTCAATAATCACCAGCACGCAAAGCACTCCCGCAACAGCAAGTGGCGGTAAAAGGCCTTTTATTGTTTTGATTTTTTCATGATTGTCCGCCAAATAGCTTGCCAAAAACAACACCAATGCAAACTTTGCAAGTTCTGATGGCTGAATGGAAATTCCAAACAAGTTCAACCACCTGTTTGCGCCATAGCTCTGCACACCAAATCCAGGAACAAAAACCAAAACAAGCAAAATCACGCTAACAAGCAAAATCCACCATTTAAATTTTTTGAGCAAATGATAATCCACAAACGCAAAGAAAAACAAAGCGAAAACACCCAAAACAACGCCAAAAAGCTGCTTAAAGAGAAAGAAAAATTGGTTGTCATATTTATGAGCCGCCGAGTAGCTGCTTGCGCTATACACCATCAAACAGCCAAAACCAACAAGCAAAAGCACAAGCAACACAATGCAGATTTCACGCTTTGAAAACACCTTACTTTTCGCCATTTTACCCCACAATCAGCGTTTTAAAACGCTCCCCACGCTCCGCATAACTTGAGAACTCATCAAAGCTCGCACACGCCGGTGAAAGCAGCACAAAATCACCCGGTGCTGAGTTCATCTTGCAGAAATTCACCGCATCATCAAACTTATCGAAAAGTTCAAAGAAATATTTAAACTTCTTCGCAGACTCTGCAATCTTTTTTCCATCCTGCCCAAAGCAAATCACCTTTTTAATTTTGAATTTTTTTCCAAAAAGTTCGTCATAATCAATTTCCTTGCCCTGTCCACCCAAAAGCAACCAAACCTCTTCGCCCGCAAACGCCTCAAGACAAGCAATCGTGGACGCAATATTTGTAGACTTACTGTCATCAATGTAAGTTACCCCATCGAGTTCTCCCACTTTTTGCATCCTATGAGATGCTGGAGCAAAGTTTTTCATCGCTTGCGAATATTCAATCGGCGCAATCTTAAATCGCGAACAAATGCTGATGCTTGCAAGCACATTTTCAAGATTTTTCTCGCCCCGCAATGTCACCTCATTCAAACTTAAAAGGCTCTTTTTACCGCACATTATCTGATTATTCCAGACATAAACCCCCTTTTTTATCCTAAATTTGGAAAAATATTGAAACCTCTTGTGCAGCACCATACGCTTTGTTTCTTCATCATCCAAATTCAAAATCAAAAGGTCTTTTCTCCTCAAGTTGTCAGTAATTTTTCCTTTCACACGCTTATATTCTTCAAAGCTTCCGTGCCTGTCCAAATGGTCGGGTTTTATGTTCAAAACACACGCAATATCCGCACGAAAAAACTTGCTTGTTTCAAGCTGAAAATTGGAAACCTCGCACACAACAACACTGTCCTTTGTTGTTTTTTCACAAATCGCCGAAAAAGGAAGTCCAATATTTCCGCACAAAAAGGTCTTAAAGCCTGCCGCGCGCAAAATCTTGCTTGTCAACATGCTGGTTGTTGTCTTTCCGTTCGTCCCTGTGATTGCCACAATCTTGCCGCGACAATTCAAATACGCAAAATCGAGTTCCGAAATGATTGGAATTTTTCTATCCTCAAAGGCCTTCAAAAGCGCATTTCCAATGCACTTAATTCCGGGGCTGACAATCACCAAATCCCAGTTGACGTTTTCTGGATTTCTCTCAAAACCAACATAATCAAAAAATTTCACATTGTCGTCATAGAAACTTACATGGGCCTCTTTCTTTTGCAGCAATTTGATGACTGCTCGTCCACTGTCGCCAAGCCCCAAAACCAAAACTTTTTTGTTTTTTAATCTCATAAAAATCCTTGCCTATTGTCAAATTCCAACGGCAAGAACTCCCGCAAGCACAGAAATTGACACCGCCGCTGTTATAACTATATATACGATGACAATTCTGTTTTCATGCACCCCCTTTTGCTCGAAATGGTGGTGCAGTGGAGCCATCAAAAACACTCTCTTTCGAGTGCGCTTGAAATGTAGAACCTGAATGATGTCAGACACCGCCGACAGCACAAACATAATCCCCATGATTGGAAGCAGAAGATCCAGCCCAGTCAGCGCCGCAACAGCCCCAATAAATCCTCCAAGTGCCAGCGAACCCGTGTCACCCATAAAAATTTTCGCAGGAAAACAGTTGAACATCAAAAAACCGGCAAGTCCGCCACAAAGCCCAAAGCACAACATGGCAAGATTTTGATATTCAATTCTTCCAACGCACGCCAAAATCACACCAAAAACAAGCACATAAACAAAACTCACGCCGCCTGCCAGACCGTCCAGCCCATCCGTCAAATTAACGCTGTTTGCGGTGGCAACAAGCACAAGCACGACAAGCGGAATAATCCCCCAGCCAACATCAAACTCCCACGCAAAGAACGAAAGGCTTGTCCGTCCAGAGAAATAAACATACACCGCCACAATCAACGCGATGCCAACTTGTCCAATGATTTTTTGATAAGGCTTCAGCCCCTCATTGTGATGAAAATGCACCTTCAAAAAGTCATCCAAAAATCCAAGAAGAGCATAGGCAAAAGTGACAGCAAGCGTGAACCATGCCAAAAACTGGCTATATTCAAACATAAAGCAACTTGAAAAAATCAATGTCAACAGAAAAATCAGCCCGCCCATTGTTGGCGTGCCCTCTTTTGAAGCGTGCTTGTCCACATAGTGCAAAATGCTCTGCGAGGCTTTCAGTTTTTTGCAAAACCAAAGCACCACCGGAGCAATTAAACTTGCAAAAATCAAGCAAAAAAGAAAGCAAATCAGAAATTTAACAGTCATATTTCTCCCTCCCTGTCTTTCTTTCGGGATTTAAGTCCTTAAAATGTTGATAGACAACATCAAAATCATTGTAAGGATGTTTTTCAGTGCCAATTTCTTGATATTTTTCCGCACCTTTTCCCGCAATCAGCACAATATCGCCGTGCTTTGCCAGATTTATCATCTTAACAATTGCTTTTGACCTGTCACTTTCGATAAAATGCGGTTTTTTCATTCCTTTTTCAATGTCCGAAATGATATCCTGAGAGCACTCAAGCCGCGGATTATCATCAGTCAAGCAAACATAGTCGGCAAACTTTTCCGCAATCGCACCCATCTGAGGTCGCTTGCCCTTGTCACGGTTCCCACCACACCCAAAAACAACAAAAAGTTTTTTGTCGGTCAAACCACGTGCCGTCTTCAAAACATTCATAAGTCCGTCCGGAGAATGAGCAAAATCAATGACAACATGCTTGCCGCTGAAGTTGATGACATTAAACCTACCCTCGACTGGATTGATGTAGTTCAGCCCCCTTGCAAGTTCCTCCCCGCCAAGTCCCAAACTTTGACAAACACACAATGCCGCAAGCGAGTTCTCCACATTGTAATTTCCAATCAAATTTGTTCGAATTTCAACAACATCATCACAAATGTTTGCTGTGAATCGTGAACCATTTATCGTGCAACAAACATCAATTGCAAACGCATCACTTGGGCTGCAAAGCCCATAAGAAACAAGCGGAACATCGCATTTTTCAAGCAACTTTCTTGCGCTTTCATCGTCCGCACAGACAACACCCTTCTTGATGTGGTCAGGTGTGAAAAAACTGAGTTTTGTCGCCTCATAGTTCTGCAAATTGTCAAAGTAGTCAAGATGGTCTTGCGTGACATTTGTCAAAACACCAAGCTCAAACTTAATTCCATCAATTCTCTTTTGGTCAATCGCATGGGCGGAAACCTCCATCACAACATATTCCATCCCAGCATTCTTCATGTCCAAAAAAGTTTTATGCAAAAAGTCAGCATCTGGCGTTGTCAGCGGACAATCAAACTTTTTGCCATCATAAAACACTCCATTCGTGCCAATCACACCCACCTTTCGTCCATTTCTTTTCAACATCTCCGCAACAACATGAGAAGTGGTCGTTTTTCCATTTGTCCCAGTGATTCCAACAATCTTCAAATCGTCACAAGCATGTTGATAGAAATTCGCACACGCACGTGCAAAAGTTCCGCGCACATCCGCCACTTGGACAGCCTTCCAAATTGGCAAACTCAAATCCGAAACAACCGCCGCAGCCCCTTTCTCAAGAGCCTTTTCGCAGCGAGTCAAAGCTTTTTCATCGTTGTGCGTCAAACAAAAATAAAGGTCACCATTCTGCACCTTTTCGACATCGCAACAGACCTTTCGAAACTGCAAATTCTCAAAATAGTCATTCTTTCTGAAATTTACAAAATCCTTTCCCAAAAGCTCTTTAAGCAGCATTTTCCTCTCCTTTAAAGCTATTTTAATAGCCCGCCCACACAAGTAGAGTAAGCGTGGCAAAAAAAGATTAAAATAGACAAAATTTTTGCCTATTTTTTAAAGTTTTCCGCCACTTTTTCAAAATTTTCAAGTGCCGAACTGTCAAAGATTTTAATCAAGCTCTCTTCAATCCTAAGCTCCACAAAACTCTCGTCAATGAGTGCATTCACAAGTTCCTTGAAAGGAATATCTTTAAATAAATAGAACGCCAACGACCCCGGAATTGTGTTTGCTTCATTCACAAACAGTGTTTCTGCCTTTTCGTCAAACAAAAAGTCAATTCTCACAACTCCACTGCACCCCAAAATCTTGTAAGCCTTTTCGGTCATCTTTTTGATTTTTGCAGAAAGGGATTTGCTCGCCTCTTGAGTTTTTCCTCCTTGAGAGAGATATTTGTCATCAAAAGAGAAAATTTCTCCTTTGTTTGTCACCTCATTGACAGCGGAAACAAAATATTCTCCCTTATAAAGAAAACACGCACAATTAAACTCTCTCAAATTTTCGACAAGTTTTTCAACAACAATCTTGCGGTCAAACTTGAAAGCCAGTTCCACCGCTGCATCAAACTCTTCTTCGTTTTTGCAAACAGAAATTGCAATGCTGCTCCCCAAATTTGCCGGCTTGATAATAAGCGGAAATTTGATTTTTTTAAGAGCATCTTTTTTCTCATAAGAAAAATCATCACAAACAACATATTCCGGCGTCTTCACCCCATTTGCTTTCAAAACATCTTTCATCACAGCCTTATCCATACACACAGCTGATGAAAGCAACCCCGCCGATGTCTGCGCCAAATTGCAAATTTTGCAAAGTCCTTGCACACAGCCGTCTTCTCCAATGTTTCCGTGGCAACAGTTTAAAACGCCATCCACTTTGCTCTCAAAAGCAAATTTATTGTGCTTTTTTGACAGCAAAACATTTTCGCCCAAAACAAAAGTCACCTGTTTTTTCTTTGTCGCTTTTTTGTCGAAATTGGAATAAATTTCCACATCTTCCAAATTGTCAGCAATCCACCATTTTCCCTTTTTGTCTATGTACACAGGCAAAAACTCATACCGTTCAGGCAGCACTCTAATCACTTGAAGTGCAGTGATGATGGAAATGTCATGTTCGACACTTTTTCCACCAAAAACAATCATAATTTTTTCTTTTTTCATGTTAATAAATATGAAAAAATCCAAAAAGTGTGCCCTCTGTCTTCAAAAAATGGTTGAAATCCCATGAAAATCTCCCCCGTCCCTCATTTCCAACAAAAAAAGCAACCCTCAAGAGGGTTACCTTCGTTTTTTCTTCAGCGACAATTTCTCGTCCTTAATTCTACGGATTTATTCTTCCACCGCGCTTGCCAAAAATTCATAATAGTCATAAATTATGTTGTTGAGGTCTGTCACAAAAGTTTTGATTGTTTTGATTTTCTTGCCCGCATAGTTAAGCCCAATCACAAGTCCGTTAATGACCATCAAATCACGCTTCTCGCAAGCCTTGATGATTGAGTTTGTGATAAATTCGATGTCGTCCAAAACATCCGTTCTTTTCTTTTGAAACTTGAGCATAGACAAAATTTGATTGCAAGTTTTTTCAATTTCAGCCAAAAGTTCGTCCAAATGTGGAAATTGGTTTTCTTCTGCCAATTTTTCTTCCTCTTTTTTCTGCAATTTTTCTTCTTCCAATTGTTTTCTGATGTCTTCAGCCGAAATTGAAGTGTCAATTTCAAAATATTTGCAAATCAAATCTCTGTATGGTCTGATGATTTTTTCGAGGAAATTCTGCATTGGAGTCAATTTTCTGTCCTGAAAATATGTCTCCAAAAATTGATTTGTGTTGAGCTTATCGTTGATGATGTCGTTGAAAATTGTTGTTGAAAGTGCCAATTTTCTTTTGTCATCACTTGGCATGGTTGCTTTCACACTGCCTGTTTTTTTGTCGACAGAAAAAGCATTTGCAAACTCTTCATCTTCGTCAAAATCCTCCAAGCAGTCCGCCAAAAAGTCGATGATATCCTCACTTGCTGTCAGCACGGCAAGGAATTTGTCCAGTCTTTTGTTTAAATCAAGAAACTTTCCGCTGAGCATGTCGTTACATTCCAGCACAAATTTTTGAACATCAAGGATATTTCTTGCTTCCATCAAAACCCTCCAACGAAAAATATTATTCTTTATTTTATCATAAACGCAAGAAAAAGCAAATAAATTTGCAAACAAGCACAAAAAAATTGCTTTTTTTTTCTTTTAGTGCTATCATTTAAACATGAGTTACGATGCAGTCACAAACAAACTTATCATTCTTTTCTGTATGGACAAAATGGAAATGCCCCTTACAGAAAACTCTATCATTGAACTTTGTTCAGTCAAAAACGGCTGGATAAACTATATGGATTGCCTTGACCTTCTCTATCAACTCAGCGAGGCAAAACTGATTTACAAAGTAGAGTGCAAAGAGAGCGAATTGCATTACAGCATCACATTTGAAGGCAGAGATTGTCTGTCATATTTTTACAAACGCATTCCAAACAACTTGCGCGATGAAATCACACAATATTGCAAAGCAAACAGACTGACAATCAAGCAGTCGCAGGAATATTACGCAAACTACACTGACGCTGATGACGGCTCATATCTTGTCACCATGCGCATATATGAAAACTTGGTCAACACCCCACTTTTTGAAATCAAAACCAAAGCTCCAACCCGCCAAGCCGCCGAAGAAGCATGCAAAAAGTGGAGACAGTCTGCCCCAAACATCTATGAATACATATTTGACGCTCTCATCAACACAGATTAAAATCACCGATTTTTCTCAAAAGTCTTTACATTTTTTCCATATTCTTATATAATAAAAATATGGAAACAAAAAACGTTATTGAGGCTCAAAACCTCTCAGTCATAATCAAAGACCGCTTTCTTGTCAAGAACGCAAGTTTTTTCATTAAAAAAGGCGAATGTGTTGGCGTGCTTGGCGAAGACCAATCCGGCAAGACAAGCCTTATCAAAGCAATTTCCGGATCCCTTCCAATCAACGCCGGACAAGCTTTTGTTTTGGGAAACGACATCTTTGAAGACAAAAAAGTTTTGGCGAAAGTCAGCACATGCTTCGACCCTCCAATTTTTTTCAAATATCAAACTGTCTATGACAACATGAAATACATCTCTCGCCTCAGCGAAAGCTGCGATGATGAAAAGATTTTCAAAGTTCTCAACAAATTTGGCATCGCCCACAGACTAAAAACAAGGGTTCTTTTCTTGCCTTATCACGAAAAAAAATTGATGAGCCTCGCCCTTGCCTTTTTGACAAATCCTGAAATTTTGCTTTTAGACGAACCTTTTAAGAATCTGCCAAAAGAGAGCCTTGAAATCGTAAAAAAATCAATCAAGGAAGCAACCCAAAACGGCACAACTGTCATCATCACCTCCCGAAATTTTGAAGATTTAGAAGACTCCTGCACCCGTTTCATTTTCATGGAAAACAGAGAAATCAAAACCATTCTCAAAAATGATGAATGCGAGCATCTCTCTTCTTCACAAACTTTCACTTTTGTCAAAGTGAAATATCCTCACCTTGCTGGCAAACTGCTCATTGACGACTTTGGAATGAAGGTCAAAATTCTCGACAAGCGCGTTTTGTTTGAAGCAGACGAAGACTCCGCAGCCGACATTGTGCGATATCTGACAAAAAACAAAATCGCGATCTACAGTGCCGGATATCTCAGCAAAAAAGCGGAAAAGATTTTCGCAAGCCTAACCCCTTATTTCAAGGAGGAAGACAAGTGAAAAAGATTTTCCAAATTGCATCCTATGACTTCAAACGTCTCCTGATGAACCCAATCACAATGATTATCATGATTATTGTTTTGGCAGTGACTTTTGCCACAAGTCTGATATACGATATTCCAACCACACCTGCATACAGCATTGCGGTGGACGGAGATAGCACACAAGAAGTTTATTCCAACTTCATCAACCTGACAAGTGCAAATTTTGACACAAAAAACTCTTCAAAGGAGTTTTTGAAAGAGGCAGAGCAACTTCTCGAAACTCAAAGTGACTGCCAAGATTACGCCATCTTGCAAGATATCAACAATTCATTCAAAGAAATTGAAAAAGAAATTTTGGAATATCAAAACGGCATTGACAACACGTATGTCACAGAGAGAAACATTGACGGCATCAAAGCGCAAGCCACTCGCCTGAAAAACTTTGTGGACAAATATGAAGCATCAAAAGCCTTTGAAAGCACAATTTTCTTCAAGATCTCAACCTTTAAGGAATTGAAAGAACTTTCAAATTTCTTTACTGAGTCAGCACAAAAACAACAAACTGTTCTGGAAGCAATGGAGTTGTTTTCGGAAAACATCTCAAAATTCTCCGCTCTTGACGACATCATTTCAGAAAAAACAATCTCTTGGAAAATTGGGGCTCAAAAGCTTGAAGCCCTGCAAACAAATCACATCACAAAAGCTGAAAACAGGTTGGCGGGAATTGAAGCTGAAATGTCAAGGCTCAATTCCGCATCACCTGCCGGAGACACAAGCGAATTAAACAACATGACAAGCCTTGCGGCAAGTTATAAACTCACCTGCGAAAGTGCAAAAGTCGCCGTTGAAAAAGAACTTGAACTTGTTTTAATCCACCACTTTGGTGACACGCAAGATTTTCTGCACTACACGCAAGTCAGTGCGGAAATGTCACAGCTCACTCTAACAAAGGCATCCTACTTCTTAAATTCAAATGAACTTTACTACACCCAATCTCAAGAAGCACTGAATTTCAACACCGCTTCATATCAAGTGAGCGTCTATGACAACACCTATTTCATTGCAAGTATAATTGGATTTTTGAATATTTTGTTCGGAATTTTCTGTGCTTACAAATTGTTCGGTCGCGACCGTAAAAACGGAAAAATGGATGTTATTTTGTCTCAAAACGTGACATTTGGACAAGTTTTTGCAGGCAAGTTCTTCGCGATTGTGCTGACAACATCGTTCATGCTTGCACTATACACACTGCTTGCACTTTTCGGATCAATGCTGCTTTATCCTCAACTTGGCGGAAGCATTTTGGCAGTGTTTAACTTAAATTCCGTTTACACAATTCACCCATTCCTGTTCCTTACAATCAAGTTGATTGGAATTGAATTGCAAGTGATTTTCTATGCAATGCTCACAATTTTCTTGATGAATGTTTCAAGAAAGTTCGAACTCTTCTTTGGAATCGCCGTTGCAATCTTCCTTGCAGCAACAATCTGTAACATCTTTTTGAATGGCTCGCTGGTTTATTGCCTCTTTCCATTCATTCACGCCGACCTCACCTCCTTCCTTGGTGGTGGCACAATGAACACCGGCTTCCTCGTCACATCACTATACGCCCACGGCAATTTCTTCATCTCACTGGCATATTATCTTGTTGTGGTCGTGCTGTTATACAACTTCACAAATCAGCTTTTCAAAAAAAATTAAAGCCCCGTTCGGGCTTTTTTTATTGCTTTTCTAAGGAAGTCTGCTGCCAAAAGGCTTGATTCGACTCGCCTCAATTTCGATGTTGAAAACAAAGTTATTTCCTTGCCTCCTAAACCTCACCACCAAATCATCGGCTAGCAGAAAAAAATTTCTTGCAATTGAAGTTACTTCTTCTTTCAAGATTTCAGAAACCTGCTCCAAATTTGAAAATTTATCCTTAATCAAAACGTCATAAATTCTGTCCATAATCCCTCACACATACTTCTTGATATTTCTCTTGAGATAACCCATCAACCCACGATATTTATAAGTGCAATCATAAATCTTTTTGCTTCCGTTATGTATGTTCTCAGACAATAACGTAAAAGCACGCGCACTTTCTCCATCCGTCATAATTCGTCCGTCACTGGACATCTTTCCAACACTGTCGTCATCAGGAATAACTCCAAGCAGAGGAATTGCCATCGCTTTAACAATGCTTTCAATGTTCATCATTTCGCCCGAAAGCAGAAGGTCGCCACGCATTCTATTGATGACCAGTCCCTTGCTTTCGATATCATATTCCGACAGCAAACCAACAACCTTGTCCGCATCTCGAATTGAAGAAAGATGTGGGGTAACAACAATAAGTGCCTCGTTTGCTGGAAAGACCGCACGATTAAAGCCCGCCTCAACACCTGCCGGACAATCAATCAGAATATAGTCAAACGAGTGGTCAATGATGTCAATCACATTTTTGATATGCTCGCCTGTGATTTTGCTTGAAGCGTAGGTGTGAGATGACGGCAAAAGATAAAGTGACGGATATGTTGGGTCTTGCACAAGTGCCTGACGCACTCTACATTTGCCCGCCACGACATCTGTTATGTCAAAAATCACTTGCCTTTCCAGCCCCATGATGACATCCAAGTTGTTCAACCCAATGTCGACATCCAACAGCACCACACGAAAGCCCAACCTTGAAAGATACACCCCCAGATTTGCGCACACTGTTGTTTTTCCAACTCCACCCTTGCCACTTGTTACAACAATTTTTCTTGCCATAAACATTTCTCCTTCAACAATTATAAAATGTAAAAATCCAAACTCAAAGCGGCTCTATGTCGGAAAAAGCGGAAAAAAATCTTTTTATGTAAAACAAAACAAAAACAAAATTGAAAATAAAAAAGCTCTAACAAAATTAGAGTTTAAAATTTTCAGCCAACCATAAGCCGAGTTCTGTATTAAATGGTCATCTATCCAGACTTGCTGTTGCCAACAAGCTCAAGCGGTATTTTTGTTGGACGTGAAAGAACACACATATGTCCAAACTTAACCTTGCATCGGGTGGGGTTTACAGAGCAACGATTGTCTCCAATCGTCCGGTGAGCTCTTACCTCGCCTTTCCACCATCGCCACCGAAGTGGCAGTCTATTTCTGTTGCACTATCCTTAAAGTCGCCTTCACCAGCCGTTAGCTGGCACCCTGTTCTTTAGATGCTCGGACTTTCCTCTCCGTGCCCATCACAGACACGCAGCGACCACCTGTTTGACTGACAGTGATATTATATCACACCCCATCAAAAAAGTCAATCAAAACAGAAAGGGAGAAGAATTCAGCCTCTTTTCCCCACAATTGACAAAATAAGCAAAAAAAACAAATTTTCTAAAATGGAAAAAACTAATTAAAATAAAACAACAAAAAATTTCTGGTATACAAAAAGGTCAACTCTTCATAAGTTAACCTTTCACAAACCCAACCTCTTGTCTTAGAATCTCCTGCTTAGCAATAGAGTTCGCACAAAATCGCCAACAACGTGCGATTTTCGTTTGGTGCGAAATGGCGAAAACAAGCGTCAGTGCGATACTTTTTGCAAAAACATTTGGCAAAAATGAGCTAACAGCGCAGCTTTCGCCATCATCCTACATTAAATATCTGCTTAACCTTGCCGTGCTTGTCAACGCTATATCCCTGCATAATTCCATCCTGAGAAACCTTGATTGCAACGCCATATTTTGCCATGGTTGTTGTTGCAGCCAAACGTCCACCGCCAAGGCTTCCCGCCTCAATTTTGATGATTGCCCCAACAGCAATGATAGTTCCGTCATAGTCAATAATGGTCGCCCCATCAACTGAGGTCATTTCTTCAATCAATTTTCTGTCGAGTTCAAACAACTTTTTACCGTTGACAATCTTGCGAATTGCCATAGTTTTTGTGTATTTATGCTTGTTCAAAAATTCCTCATAAGTCATGCTGAACTTTTCAATAATTCGATTTGCATTTCCAATGTTGTAAAGTTTTTCTGCCTCTTCCAACTCAATCTGTTTTTTCAAATTGAAGTGTTCCTCTGAGATGATGTCAGCAGCATCAATATGCATCAACGCCTCGTGGGTCTTGTCCTTGTTGATGTAAACAATACAAGCTCCCTTGTAAGCAAAAGAGCAGTCCAACGCGGTATTGTAAATCGCGCGGCGAATTTGTTTTGCGGTGTATGACACATTGTTTTGCAAAAGTCTGATAATTTCATCATGAGAATAAACACCCCATGTTCCGTTTCTCTTTGCAAAAATAAGTTGGCGTGCATAGAACACCAAAATATCCCCTTTCTCCGTCAAAACAATTCCAATTTTCTTGTCGTTGCACATTGCCGCCAATCTTTCAAACACATTTGGAGCAACAGTTGGCATTGTTTTGACCTTCTTTAAATTCAAATAACCAAGAAGCGAGCCATTTTTGTCAAATTCAATAAAAGACGAAATTCCGTCGGTGAAGAGTGCAAAGAAATCGCTTGTCAAAATATCATTGTAGGAAACTGGATTTGTTGCATCGCTGTTCAAACCAAAATTGACAATGATTCCAAGTCTGACAGTTGCCCCCTCATAAGTTCTTGAAGCCCATGTTTCAAGCCCACGAATAATTCCCAAAATTGTTTCATGACCGGTTTCAGTGATGCTTTCAATCAGTGCTTTTTCAATTGCCAAATTTTGAAGATATTTCAAATACATCTTATCTTCAATTCCATAGCT
>JAGBFI010000020.1 GCA_017936585.1 Clostridia bacterium
AGCTGAATGCTTTGCTGAATCATGGGCAACAAAAAAAGTGTCCGAAGACACTTCTTGGTGGCTCGCCCGGGATTCGAACCCGGGACCCCTTGATTAAAAGTCAAGTGCTCTACCGGCTGAGCTAGCGAACCATATTCAGTCGCGTTCAATTAAAACGAATGGTTTTAATTTGGCAGGGGTGGCAGGATTTGAACCTACGAATGCAAGAGTCAAAGTCTTGTGCCTTACCGCTTGGCGACACCCCTATAAAATTTGCTTCCAGCAGCAACCAAAGAATTTGGCTGGGGTGGTAGGATTCGAACCTACGCAATGTTGGAGTCAGAATCCAATGCCTTACCACTTGGCGACACCCCATCACCGTCAAGCGACGGAATAATAAGTGGGGTGATCGAAGGGGGTCGAACCCTTGACCTCCAGAGCCACAATCTGGCGTTCTGCCAACTGAACTACGACCACCACATGGTGCTCCCAGGAGGATTCGAACCTCCGACCTCCGCCTTAGAAGGGCGTTGCTCTATCCAGCTGAGCTATGGAAGCATTTGGAGCAGGTGAAGGGAATCGGACCCTCGCAACCAGCTTGGAAGGCTAGTGTTCTACCACTGAACTACACCTGCAAATGCTCTAATAGTTTATCATGGAGACAATTAAAAGTCAAGAAAAAACAAAAAATTTTTTAAAAAGTCTCAAAATTAGTATGGATATATAGCATCAAACAAGATAAAACCTTATGTACTAACCTTGTTTGATGATAATTAATATAAATTTGAAATCTCTTTGCGTGTTTGTTTTTAAAAAAAAGACACAGAGGGAATTCTGTGTCCGGGTGAAGTGGTTAGGCGTTTACTGGTTGTTCTGGCTCGACATATTCATAGTTGTGTTTGTAAAGCCCCATGGTGTAATATTCAGCAACCAGCTTGATAAGTTCACCGATGGTTGGTCTTTGACCTGGTTTGACAACTTGAAAGCCGAAAATGGTGTTGATAAAATCAAAACCATGTCTCTTTTGTGTCACGACAAGAGAGTTGTGGATGTTTGCTTCAACACGAAATGCACTTGAAGCTCCACACTGACGTGCAACGATTGTGAAAAGACTTCTTAAGTTTCTGAGGAGTTTTGGATTTTCGATGACCTCCTTGATTGCATGTTCCAGATATGTAAATCCTGTATGATCGCACTTGATTCCAATACGAATCAGTGTAAGTCTGACGATTTTCTCGATTTCCTGGTCTTTTGTCATTTAAATATTCCTCCTTAAATTTAGACACATTGTATCATAATGTTTCAAAATATCAAAACATTTTCAATATTTTACAAATAAAATTTTAAAAAATTGTAAAAAAACAACAAAAATCCGAGCCTGTTATGAAAGGAAATCTACCGATTTGATAAAATAATAAGCATGAAAGGGATCTTGTTGCTTGCAAAAAGGAAAAGAAAGTGATAGAATGAAAAGGAAATTTGGAAACGTATCGAAGAGGTCGCACCGAGCCGCACTCGAAATGCGGTTGTCGAGAAATCGGCACGTGGGTTCGAATCCCACCGTTTCCGCCAAATGAAAACTAAGTTGAACCCATCAATTTATGGACTTCAGGTTCTAAAGCAGTTTGAAAGAGTTGCTTTTTTATTTTAATTTATCGAAAAGCTATACCTTATGCTTGATTTAAAAGAAGCTTTTATAGTATACTGCAAATGTAAAATAATGGAGGGAATGATGGATCTTAATGTGTTTGGTGCTGTTCATTGGATATATCTTGCGATATCACTTACTCTATCTGCAGTGGGGCTGTTTTGCGCAAAAAAGTTTGCAAAAACTGAAAAATCTCAAAATATAATTCTAAAATGTATAGCAGGCATGCTTTTAATATGGATATTAATTAACAGGCTTTCACAAGTGTTTAGATATAATAATGTTAGATGGGAGCAGATTATACCAGAAAGCTTTTGCGGGATGTCAAGTTTGGTTTTATCTTTGGCTGTTTTACTTGGGAAAAAAGATAATAATGTTTTACATTTTGTGTGGTTCTTGGCTTTGGTTGGTGCCGTTATCACTATAATGTATCCAACTTTTCTTGATCAAGGGCCTACAGTATTTTATCTTCCAACAATTTCTGGGTTATTGCATCATAGTTTGTCATTGGTTATGGTTGTTGCTCTTCTTCTTTTCAATCAGATCCATATTACATATAAAAAGTGGTATTGTTCATTGTTTGGATTTACTGCATATTTTACAGTCGGAGCTTTTCAAATGTCAGTATTCGGATTTCATGATGCTTTTCATATTGTTGAGCCAATGCTTTCAGGAACCCCATTAACAGCATGGGTTATCGCCCCCATTTACATCTTAGGTTATGGGGCTGTTATACTGACAATAGAGCTAATTCGAAAACACAAAAAGAAAATAAATGGCACAAGTATATCAGAAGAATGATATTCAATTGAGGTTCAGGTTATGCCGCCAATGAAATAGAACATGCTATTACGAAAATTACATGGACTTTGATAATAATTATGGAGGATAAATGGAGAACAAAAGATTTGCCAAGGGATATGGCATAAGTTGGTTGACCTTAAACAGAGAATGCAACATGCGTTGTAAATGGTGTTATGGATGCTCGTCAGGATACGACACAAAAAAATCTATGACTTTTGAAGATGCAAAAAAATGTATTGATATTGTTTCTGATATGGAAATAAAGAAAATCAATTTGATTGGCGGCGAACCAACAATGCACCCCAATTTTTTTGACATCATTGATTACGCAGCAGAAAAAAAGATTTCTTGCAATGTCGTCACAAACGGTCTGAAATTGGTTGACGAAACATTTTTTAATGAATTATTAAAAAGACCAAACGCATTTCCTTCAATTTCTATTAAAAGTGACTCAAAAGAATCTTACATATCTGATACCGGAGTGAATTGTTGGGATAGAATTGTAGGTCTTATTAAAAAACTTTTAAAATCGAATAAAACTTTTGGTTGTACATATGTTATAAGTAATGAAAATGTCAATAAACTTTACAAAACTATGAAAACTTTTCAAGAGTTGGGGTTGAAAAACGTTGGATTGTCTTTTTGTTATTCTTGCCCTGGAAACGTCATGATCTATGATGTTAAGCAATATGTAAAAGACATCGAAACCCAGCTGAAAATGGTTGATCAACTTTCTATAAAATATAATATTCATTTTACTCTTCCAGTTTGTTTATGGGATAAAGAATTTATAGACAATTTGAGAAAAAGAAAAATTATCAGCACAGTCTGTCAACTACAACAAAAATCAGGCTTAATATTTGACACAAATTTGGATATTTTAGTTTGCAATACTCTTTATGATTATCCTATAGTTAAAGCAGAAGAATATAATGATGCAAAAACATTGACAAAATTATTAAACTCTGATAAGATAATGAATGTATACAAGGACTTGTTGAGATTGCCATCAAAAAAATGCACAACTTGCGAATATTTGGAAAATTGTGGTGGCGGGTGTGTCTTGACATGGCAATATTTGAAATTGGATGATTTAATTTAAAAAAGGAGGAGAACATGAGCATTTACGAATTTATTAATACAAGCACGGCGACTTTTGATTTTGTTGATATTGCAGTTTCAAACCTTAAAAGCAAAATTTTAAAAAGTGATGACAATTGCAATGACTGCGATTGTGATTGTGATTGCCAAAGCAGATGTGACTGTCAACCAAATGATTGCGATTGTATGAACACTGAATGTAATTGTGATTGTGATTGCGATTGCAAAGGTTATGACGATTAATCTTTGCTTGTTGCTTTTCAAAAAAGGTAAAAGAGAATAGAACTAAAGTGAAACTTTGAATCAACTTCTCTGATTTCGAAACAGCCATCAGGCTGTTTTTTTGTTTTTATAGCGAAATATCGTTTTGTAAATTCGGCGGAGTTTGATATAATGCAAAAATATGATTGCTAAGGATAAAACAAACTTAATATTTGTGCACAAAACTATCAAGGCGATTGCCGACAGTATGGTAAAGGTGTTTGTTCCTCTTTTGATTTATCAAGGATGTCAAAACATGCTGTTTGTGATGATGTATCTAAGTGTTCTATATTTTTTGAGCGGGATTTTGAACATTGTCTTGAAGAAATTTTTGCAAAAGTTTGGGCTTGTGGCGATTATGTTGCATGCGGTTCCAATCATTGTTGTGCAGGTTTTGTTGAATTTGAGCATGACATGGTGGATTTGTTTGCTGATGGCGATTTTCATGGCCTTTGCGCAGGCGCTTTATTCCGTGCCAATCAACATCTTGTTTTCGCTTACAGACAAAAATGTCAATGTTGCAAAGTTTGAAATTCCAACAAATGTTGGAAAAATCATTTTCATTCTTCTCAGCGGATATGTTCTCAGCTCAAGTTTCACGCACTCCCTGCTTTTGATGTGTATTGTCAGTTCGGGGCTTTATATTGCATCAACAATTCCTCTTTTTTTCTCTTACAAAATGATAAAACAGACATATGCGCAGGCTGCCACCGCACCGAGCAATATGGACAAAAGATCTTACAGATTCTTCAATTTATATCATTTTCTTTTTGGCGTCTTTCAATCTGTCATTGATGTGATTGTTCCTCTGTTTTTGTATGTTGAAAAATTGACCTTTCAATCGGTCGCAATTGTTATGGCGCTGATTGAACTTTGCAAAATAGGCGCAAATTTGCTTGCCAAGTTGCTTGTTAAGAAAAATCTCAGTATTCTAAGTGTTTTCCTCAGCACTGGCATGGCGATTGCAAGTTGTGTGACAATGATTTTTGTCAAGGACCCGCTTCTGCTTTACATTTGCAGCTGCTGCATTGGTGTGAGTTTTCCATTGTTGTTTGTTCCGCTGTTTTCGCTGTATGTCAAAAAGATTGCAAAGGACAACAACCAATTTGACGGAATGACTTATCGCGACTTTTACATACTCACTTTTCGCGAGGTGCTGTTTTTGCCTTACTATGCTTTTCCAAATCTTCTCTTGCAACTTGTGATTGGAATTGTCAGTTCGGCTGGGCTTGCGGCGACCGCAGTCAGATTGATTAAAACAAAAGAGCCTCCGCGGATTGAAAATATGGAAACATGGGCCTCTCATCAAAATCAAGGGGAAGATTGAATGAGAAAAATAATTTTGGACAATGATGTTGAAGAAAAGTAGAAAAACTACAGGAAAGTAAAAAAACACCGGATGTCTCCGGTGTTTTTTGTTTATGGTGGCTGTTATTTTATACTTTTTGCACACTTTGCAATCGTAGAGTAAATTTTTTTGAATTTTTCTTCGTAATATTTATATTTTTGTCTTAGGTTCGCAAAAATTTTGGTTTTTCTTCTTAGCAGATTGACTTCTTTGACGATGTTTTAGTGCAAAAAAATTATTTTGAAAACAAAAATGGTGTGGTGTCTTGTTTTCAATGCGAAATCTTGTGCAAAAGCCTAAAAAAATAATACAAAATTGGCAAAAATGTGATACAATGATTGGGATAAACCAAGGAGGGAAGCATGGCGAGAGATTTGAAAGTTGATATTGATGGGGTTAGGCTCAACGTCAGAGTGGGCGTTATTGTCAGACACTCTGATGAGGTTTTGATTGAAATCTCCAAAATTGGGCTGAATTCTGTTGTTCCTGGCGGAAGAATTAAAATAAACGAACATTCCTCAAAAGCCCTTGCTAGGGAATTGAAAGAGGAAATGAATTTTGAACTTGATGAAAACAAATTGAAACAGGTTAAAGTATTTGAAAATTTCTTTTCTTTTGACGGGAAAGATGTGCATGAGATTTATTTCTTGTATGAATATGCCATGAACGAAAGCGAACTTAAAAGCCTCAAACTTGATGTGAATGAAGATAATGAAAGCACATATTTCAAGTTTGTTTCAACGGATGAATTGGAAAAGTATGATTTGCTGCCACTGGCACTGCATGACATCATCAAAGGAAGGATGAACTAGGGGGAAATATGGTTGTTGCGATTGATTTGGACGGAGTTATTTTTGACTCTGAAGAATATTACAGAACTTATTCGCATTTGGTGGATTTGAAAAATGGAGGAACGGGGCTTAAAAATCGAGAAGAGATGTCTGTTTTTGACAGGCTGGGTTGGAGCAAAGAACAAGCGGATGATTTCTTTGGCAAATACACGGCGGAGGTGCTCAACAGTGCTCCGCTGCTGCCAGGCGCGAAATGCGTTTTGGACGAGCTTAGAAAACTTGGGAACAAACTTGTCTGTGTAACTTTGAGAGGATATTATCGCGACTGTGAAGTTGAGATAACTGAAAGAAGACTTAGGGAAGAGGGGGTTGTGTTTGATAAAATCATCTACAGCCAGAAAAACAAACTCGCAGCTTGCAAGGCTGAAGGGGTTGATGTTATTGTTGACGACAATCCAAACACGATTGAACTTTTGTCTGAGAATGGCATAAAATGCTTGCATTTCAGAGGTGCAGGTTTGAAAAAAGTTGAAAACACAAATGTGGTTGATGTTCAAAATTGGGCTTGTATTTTGGAAGAAATTTTGAAACTTTCCAAAGAAAAAAGGGAAAATCTGAAATAAACAAAGAGGATTTTAAATTAAATCCAAACTTAAAGGAAATGGCTGCAAGATGAATTGTCTTGCAGTTTGAAGGAAACAAGGAAATTTTTGCAGGATGGAAGAAAAGAAGAAAATTTTTCACTCTAGGCCGCTTTTTTATGGCTTTCTTGCATTGATGTTGGCTGTTGCAACATCAAAGTTTCTTTTTGACGGAAATTTGAAATACATCATTTTTGATGTTGTGATTTTGCTTTGCTTTTTTGCTTATGCGTTGTGGTCGAAAAAGTTTGTTTCATTGCTAGTTGTCTTTGGAGCATTTTTGTTTGGAACAGGATGGTTTTTCGTTGGGGAGACAACATTTTATGGAAAAACTTATGACGGAACTTGTTCGGTTGTTGGACGAGTGTCGGATGACTTTCAAACTTCCAAATATGGCAACAGCGTGACGGTGGTTTTGAAGGATGTGTTCATTGATGGCGAGAATGCAAAAAACATCAGATTACAAATTGATATTGAAGATGGAGATGAAATTGCGATAGGAGATGTCATTGCTTTTGAGGCTCCGGTTTTGAATGTCAACTTGTTTTCTTTGGGGAATTTTAACAGCTTCTATTATCGTGATGACACGCCATATGAATGCAACATTTCAAGTGACGATTTGATTGTTCAAGGAAGTTCGATTGCGCTTGAAGAACAATTCAGATTGAAGATCAAGGACGAGTTGCTTGCAAACATGTCCGAAGATGATGCCATGGTTGCATATGCCGTTTTGTTTGGAGACAAAAGTGGTGTCGATGATGAAATATATTCAGCATATAGTGCTGCGGGCATCTTGCATTTGTTGACCGTCTCAGGACTTCACGTTGGTTTTTTGATTGCTCTTTTAGGGGTTGTGCTCAAAAAATGCAAAATCAAAGGTTTGCTCAACTTTGCCATATGTCTTGTTTTTCTGTTTGTCTATGCGGCACTTTGCAATTTTTCACCTTCCATTTTGAGGGCTGGGATTATGGGCTTGATTTTGATGTCAGCTCAAATCAGTGGCAAATGTTATGACAGCTTAAATTCGGTTGGGCTTGCGGGGATAATCATTGTTTTGATTATGCCGCTGTCTCCACTCGATCTAGGCTTTTTGATGAGCTTCTTTTGTGTGTTGTCAATTTATATCATTTCACCGTGGCTTTCAAAGCTATTTCGCAAAGTTTTTCCAAAGTTTGTGGCGGATTCTTTTGCGATTTCAGTTGGTATTCAAATTGGAATTACGCCATTTCTTGCGCAAATGATGAGCAATTTCAATTTTCTTACATTTTTTGTGAATTTGCTGGCAGTACCTTTCTTCTCGGTGGTCTTTCCGCTGCTTTTTGTCAGTGTGCTTTTGACAGCCCTTCTGCCTTTTATGGGTTTTCTTGTGCACGTGAGCGGCTGGGGACTTCAGGTGATTGAAATTCTTGCCAAGTTTTTCGGGGAGACTTCTTTGCAAGTCAACCTTGACCCATTCAGCATTTTTTTCACAGCTGCACTATTTGCTGGACTTTTTATTTTAAGCAGATATTGCATGGCGAGCAAACGAGGAAAAACTTTGTGCTGCTCGGGTATGTTTCTGCTCAGTGGAATTCTGTTTGGGCTAAATTACATTCATTTGTCTGCTGACGCATGCTTGGCGTACGGGTTTTCTTATTCGAACAGCACTGTGATTATGCACAGCAGCACGGGGCAAACTTTGATAATTGATTGTGTCGGCAAGACCTTCGCAAGAAAGATTATGAATCAACTCAACATCAAGCAAATTGATGTTTGTTTCGTTTTGCAAGACACGACTTACAACATTGATGCGTCAAGAGAACTTGGAATCAAACAAGTTGTTCGCAGTGACAGTGGACAAGGGTATGATGAAGAAGTTTTGGTGGAACTGGAGCAGAGTGGTGCTGTCGGTGATTTTTCGTTTGTTTATAAAACCTACAACGACAAACTGCTTGGGCTTGAGATTGCTTTTGATGATGTGGTGGTGTTTGTTTTTAAGGATAAAAAGATTGCAAGCGCTGCAATGAATGCGGTCGCAGAAGAGGATTATGATTTTGTGATTTTGGGAAATCAGGTTGACAACGCGGGAATTTTGCCTTATAACTGTAATGTGTTGACATATTTGGATGATCCGGCGGCAGATTCGAGTTTTCAAAAGGACGGCAATGTTGCCTATCTTTTGGGGAATAAAAATAATGTTTGGAGGGGGTTAGATTGAAAACGTTAAAAGCGAGATTGCAAAAAAAAGTTGAAAGTTGCTATTTAATTCAAGGGGAAGATGTGTTGCTTTATGACAAGGCTTTGGAACTTATCAAAAAAGCGAACAATCTCACGCTGGAAGAATTTAACTTCATCATGTTTGATGAGGATTCTTTCAACGCGGACACGGTGATAAATTCCTGCGAAACACTGCCGATGGGTAGCGAGAAAAAAGTGGTGCTTCTCAAAAATATTTCCAAATTTAACGAAAATTTCAAGAAAAAGCTGCGAGATTACTTGAAAAAACCTGTCGAAAGCACATGCTTGGTGATTTTTGACTTTTTCAACAAGTTTGATTTTTTGATTAGTGAAAAGGTGAGTGCGAAGCGTTTGGATGACTACAGTTTGAAAGAACTTATCGCTGCGGAACTTAAAGTACATGACAAGACAATCACGCCAGATGCTTGCCAAAATCTGATTGAATCTTGCTGCGGATATTATTCTTTAATTAAAAATGAGATTGAAAAGTTGATTTCGTGTGATGATTTTGAAATTGACAGCAAAATTATCGACAGTTTTGTGTGTAAAGAAACGGAATTTACGGTTTTTGAACTTACGGATGCGCTTTCAAAACGTAACGCCGAAAAAGCGGTGTCGCTGCTTAACTTGATGGATAAAGACACAAAAACGTTCTCTTTGATTTTAAATCATTTCAGAAGACTGTTTTTTGTTTCGGTTTCGGGAATGAGTGACAAGGAACTTGCAGAATATCTTTCTGTCAAAGAATTTGCTGTTGTGAAGGCAAGAGAGCTTTCCAAAAATTTCACAAAACTTCAACTTAAAAATATATACGAAATGTTAAATGATGTCGATTTTTATATAAAAAATGGACAAATGCAAGTGGAAAATGCGTTATATTATTTGATTTTTGGCATTTTATACTGCTAATATATAAACAAATACAATCGGGAGAGAAAAATGGATACTGAGGAAATTAAACAACAATTTTTGGAAATTTTCTATGACAATGTTGAAAGAGAAGGTGCGGAAGAACTGTTGAACTATCTTGAAAAGACTGATTTTTTCACGGCTCCAGCTTCTGGAAGACGTCACAGCAATTTTGAGGGAGGGCTTTGTCTTCATAGCATAACTGTCTATAAAAGATATGTGAAACTTTTGCAAAATGAATACGGTGATGGTTGGACTGGGGTGATTTCTCCAGAAAGTGTGGCAATTATTGCGCTTTTGCATGATATTTGCAAAGTGAACACTTACACGGTCGAAATGCGAAATGTCAAAGTTGACGGTGAATGGCGTCAAAAACCATATTATAAATACAGCGACCCACTGCCCTACGGGCACGGAGAAAAGTCTGTTTACATGATTTCTGGTTTCATGCGATTGACCCGCGAGGAGGCTATGGCAATCAACTGGCACATGGGGGCATTTGATGGCAGAGCTACAAATTCTTCAATGCTTTCTGAGGTGTTTTATCGATATCCGACCGCATTTTTGTTTCATATTGCGGACTATATGGCAACATATTTGGACGAGAAAATAAAAGAAGACTAAAGTAACATTTTTGAGAGATAAAGGATATACAATAAGTATATCTTTTTTTATTAAAAGTGCGAAAAAGTTGCGAAAATTGTCAAAAATACGTTGAAAAAATTGGCAAAACATGCACTTTTTGACAAAAAGGGTATTGACAGCGGGGACGGGGTGCGGTATAATATAAACAAGATAAACGGAGGTGTTTATAATGGATATGTCAAAAGTTAAAGCAGGAGCCATTGCAAATGCTGATTTTGAGAAAGAATGGACAGCAGCTGCCGATTCTGCAAAGTTTGAAGTTAAAACAACAGAAGGAAAGTCTTACAGAATTTTGGTTGTCAAGGATGATGCTCGCAAAGGTGCATCAAAACTTGACTGTGCTTTCATTTCAGGAAAAGGAATGAAATCAGCTCGTTTTGTTTATAAATGTGCTGTTGATGAAAAAACAAATGTACTCAGTGTATACAGTTACAACAACAAAAACAAATATGTGCAGGTTTTTGATGCTGCAGCTCAAGAAAACGCAAAATTAGTTGAAACAATCACAAAGTTGACAACAGCTGAAGGCTATCAAGAACTTTCAAAAGAAATGACTGGCGTTTTATCTCCAATTTATGGTGATGTTCAAGGCGTTGTTTTGAAAAATCCAGCTGCTTTGCAAATTGAATATGAATTGAAAGGCAAAGGAAAGGACTTGGCTTTGGGTTATCTTGTTGTTGGCCCTCATGCAGACAAACAAAAAGCTGCAAACGGAAGTCAATCTTTGTATTTTCTCTCAGACCTCAAAAATGCAGACGGAACAGACAAAGACCTCACAAAAACAGAAGAACTTTTGAAGACAGGGATTGTTGTTCACAAAGTTTATTTGAAGAAAGACGGCAAGTTTGAACTTGATTGCTATAATCCTGCAAAAATTTCAAAAACAGGATACAAAATCAAAGGTGAAACAACAGAAGATATCAAAGCTTGGGTTGACAAGAATGGCAAAAATTTGGACAATCAAAGTGAAAAAGTTAAAAATCTGTATCTTCTCAAATCAACATCAAAAGTTGGCTCTGTTTTGAAGATGGCTGCCATTGGTGTTGTTTTGGTTGCCGTCACACTTCCACTTGCTTTGGGTTTCTCAGGAAAGGCTTATCACACTGAGCAAGCTGCAAATTATGGAGCAAACACTGCAATTTACAGAGTTTACAACGATGCCAATGCGGACGGAATTTTCACAGAAGATGAAAAGGTTGTTCAGTTATTGCAATATAAAGATGGAAAAATCTCAGGAATGGGTGATTTGCACGACATTTTGAAAGATAAGTTTGTTTACAAAAGACAAGGCGGTGCAGGATTCTTCCACACATACGAACAAGCAACAATGACAGCGGCTGGAAAGGTTATTGGCACTGAAGTTGCAAAAGAGCTCATGGCAAAGGGAATTCAAGTTGTAAACAAAGAAGCAGCTCAAGACGGACTTGTGACATACATTTATCCAGTTGACACACTTTCTGACACAGCAACATTTTCAAATCGCGAGTCTTCAAAGAAATATTTGAAGGATATCGGATATTCTGCAAAAGAAGCTGATGCTTTCTTGAAGGCTTATGAAGAAGGTTATCAAGCGCACGTGAAAGATATTGCTTCAAAAGATGACGTTATTGGAACAGAAACTCAAATTGTTAAAGATGCAATCAACTCAGAAGATTTCAAGGTTGCTGTTGCTGAAGCTGTTGCAAGAGAAGGGGCAACACAAAGCACAGTGGGCGTTCTTTATGCAAACGAAGATGTTGTTTTTGCAATTGACACAAAAGCAAACGATTTGTATAAGTTAGAATTGACTGATGGTGCTGCAACGCTTGTTGAAAGTGTTAAAACTGCCGAAATCACAAAAGCTGATTATGCTGAAGATATGCTTTCAAAGTTTGGATATTCTGAAGTTTTGAACAATATGCTTGACACATACGAAGCAAAAGCTGGATGTGACACAGCAATTGTTTATCTTGCAGACTACAACAAGAAGCAAGACGAAGCTGATATGAACAAATATTATGTTTCCCCAACTGCTTACTTCATCAGGATTGATGCAAATGGTGCAGTTGCAGGAATTGAAGAAAAGGCAATGGATAAAGTTGTTGTTGCAGCAAATAAGAACTCTTCAAAAACTCAAATGATTGCACTTTCAATGTTGACAGAACAAGGCGTTGTTGACACAACAGGAAAATACGAAGTTGAAAGACAAACAGCCGAAGGAACAGTTCATGAAGAAAACGAACTTACGACATCAGACATTGAGTTTGCTCCTGAACAAGAAATACAAACTGTTGCTGAAGACGAAAAAACATTGAACTAAGTTCGATATACACAAGAGAAAAAGCAGATTGATTTCTGCTTTTTTTAATCGCAAAATCTGAAATGTATGTTGGCGTATTTGAATGAGTTAAGGTTTTCGCGAAGGGAAGTAAAGTAAGAAAATTGGAAAAGGTAAACAAAGTTTTTGATTTTTTCAACAAAAAACCATAAAAAATTTAGAAATTTCCATAAAAACAATAAAAATTTTATGTTTTGTTGACAAATTTTAATAAATATATTAAAATGTCAGCATGCGGATGTGGCGGAATGGCAGACGCGCAGGTTTCAGGTACCTGTGGTGGCAACACTGTGAGAGTTCGACCCTCTCCATCCGCACCAAGTAAAGAAAAAGAACCTTTTTTGGGTTCTTTTTCTTTTCAATGAAATATCCTTCGGATATGATATCGTGCGGAAGCACAATGATATGTTTTTTTTAAAACATCATATTCACCAATTCAGAGTTTTTTTCATTTGGTCTTTTAGATGAAAAGTTTTATGAATCGTCAAAGTTTATTTATGGATAAACATAATTCCAAGAGCTTTTGGGCCTGTGTGACAGGCGATTGTTGAGCCAACTGACATAACATGGATGTTTTTGAAGCCTCTTGCAGTCAAACTGGCTTTTGCATTTTCAATCATTTGTTCTGTTGCGGCGGCGTGGGCGATGAAGGCATGTTCTCTGTCATAGTCTGAGTACGAATTAAGCACGTCCTCACAATGTTTTTTCACAACAGCGTCAATTTTTCCAATAAATTTTTTGCACGCTGTGATTTGCCCTTCTTTTACCAAGAGCTGGGGTTTGATGCTCAAAAGATTGGCGCCAATCAAAGTTAAGCCAGAACATCTGCCGCCCGCATGAAGATAGTTTAACTTGTCGACAACCACGGCTGTGACGGTTTTTGGAATGAGGTCGTTGACGGCGGACAAAATTTCTTCCACTGATTTTTCTTGGTCGATAAGTTCTCTCGCCTTCATTGCTTGAAGAGCGATGCCGCCTGAAAGTGAAAGGGTGTCGATGACATAAACATTTTTCATTTCGCTGGCAACGCTTTGTGCGTTGAAAACGGCGCTGCTTGATTTGCTTGACATGCTGAAATGAATGATTGCGTCATTGTTCTTGAGGAGTTTTTTGAAATGTTCCTCATATTGAGCCTTATTTACGGCGCTTGTGTGAGGAAGTTTTTTTGTTTTGTCAACAAAATCAAAAACTTGTTGAAGTTCAAATTCTCCGTCATAATATTCATCTTCTCCCATGATTACAGTGAAAGGGACTGTTTTGATGCTGAGTTGATCAAGCATTTCCTTTGGCAAATCAATTGTGCTTTCTGCTGAAATTGCGATTTTCATTTATATGTTTCCTCCTGTGTTTTGTTGCTTTAAATCTCATTGGTGTTTTGGGCTGTTTTGTGAAGTTTTTTTGCCCAAAAACTTGCTTTGATACGCTTTAATATACATCGAATAAATGGAAAAATCTAGTCATTTTGCGTGGTTTATTCTCTATACTTTTTTTCGTGAAAATAGAATAAGTTTTTCTGACTCTACTGACAGTAGAGTGCGGTGTTTTGGGTTGGAAATTTGCTTTACTTTTATTTCCTTCTTGTGATATGATATCTATATGGAAAATTTAAACGAGATTGTTGCAAAGAATATTGCCACTTACAGAAAGATGAATGGTTTGACGCAAAGCCAGTTGGCGGACAAACTTAATTTTTCCGACAAATCAATTTCGAAATGGGAAAGAGCGGAAGCAGTCCCAGACGTGGGCGTACTTATGCAGATGAGCAAAATTTTTGGTGTGACGCTTAATGATATGGTGTCCGACAAAATTGCGAAAAAGCCGAAACTTTGGCGTTTTGAAATGCATAACAAGAAAGTGATCACCTTGATGTCTGTTGGGCTTGTGTGGCTGGTTGCAACATTGGTGTTTGTTTCGCATTTGTTGCTTTGGCCTGAAGTGTCGAAGGCTTGGTTGTGTTTTGTGTATGCAGCTCCGGTCAGTGAGATAGTCTTGCTGGTTTTTTCGTGTTTGTGGAACAAAAAATGGGTAAAATTTGTGCATATTTCACTGTTGATTTGGACGGTCCTTGTGGCAATTTGTTTGACGTTCCCATACAATGTTTGGAATCTTATGTACATCGGAATTCCTTTGCAAGTACTCACGCTCCTTTGGTCTTCGCTTAAAAGAAAGATGAAAGAAAAGAAGATGAAGGAAGAAGAGAAGGACGAGAATGCATAATTTCCTGTTAAAAACCTGGACTGTGCTGGATTTTGGAGTTGGATGCTATTCGAATTAAAAAATGAGAGGTGAAGAGATGTCTAAAGCGCAAAATATCTATGATAATGAAGTGTTTTTCAATGAATATCAAAACATGAGAGCGAATTGCAACAGTGCCAATGAGCTTTTGGAAATTCCTACAATCAAAAAGATGCTTCCGGATTTCAAAGGAAAAAAAGTGTTGGATTTGGGCTGCGGAGCCGGTGGGATGTCCAGATTCTTTGCGGACAATGGTGCAAAAAAGGTTGTCGCTGTGGATGTTTCGGAAAACATGATTGAAGCAGCAAGAAAGGAGGCTTCGCATGAGAACATTGAATATGTCCGCATGGCAATGGAAGATCTTTTGAATTTAAGCGAAAAATTTGATTTGGTTTTCAGTTCGCTGGCTTTTCACTATGTTGAAGATTTTGAAAAGCTGATGAGTGACATTTCAAGTTTGTTGTTGGATGGTGGGGAGCTGGTGTTTTCTCAAGAACATCCAATTGTGACTTCGGTTGTTTTGGATAAGGGTATGGAAAATCGAATTCAACTCAATGGAAAAAGATATTATCTCGTCAGTGACTACAACGACAACTCAAAGAGGGTTATGCATTGGAATGTTGATGGTGTTGTGAAATTTCATCGCAATTTCAGCACAATTTTAAATTCAATCATTTTGGCTGGGATGAAAATTGTTGAGGTGCAAGAATCTCAACCATTGTCAGAAGCGGTGAAGAAAGTTGATAAGTTTAAATATCAAAAAGACAAGCCTTATTATTTGTTTGTTAGGGCGCAGAAAATTTAAGACAACGCAAAAGAAGGAGGTTGCATATGAGATTTTCATATAAAACAAGAAATGTTTGTGCAGGAGAAATAAGTTTTGATTATGACGGAAAGGTTGTTTCAAACATCAGATTTTTGGGAGGTTGCAACGGCAATTTGAAGGCGATTGCAAAACTTGTTGATGGATGGACGGTGGAGCAAATCCAAGAAAAACTTTCCGGAAATACTTGCGGGATGAGAACAACGTCCTGCGCTGACCAGCTTGCTGTCGCTGTTGGTGAAGCAAAAGAAAAGTTTGAAAATATGAACTGAAAAAGGTAAACAAAATTAAAGATGAAAAAGAATGCTTGATATGCATTCTTTTTATGTTATAATAAAGGTATGGAAAATACATATATTGTTGATATCTTTGATGTTTCATATGAAGGTGCTGGCGTTGGTAAAATTGACGGGCAGATTGTTTTTGTACCCAAGTGTTTGCCGGGAGAACAAGTTGAGGTGCAAATTGTTAAACGTACAAATTCCTTTTTGATTGGCAAGATTTTGAGGATTTTGAAAGAAAGTGAAAACCGCGTTCAAGCGGTGTGCCCGTATTTTTCAGAATGCGGAGGCTGTGATTTTCAACACTGCGACTATGAGACTGAGCAAAAGTTGAAGAAGGATGTTTTGAGAAATGAACTTAAAAAAGTTGGCTTTGACGGGCAGGTTGATTTACAAAAATCCCCGTCTCGATTTTCTTATCGCAACAAGTTGAAATTTGATGTGGTTGACGGGATTTTATGCTATCACAAAGTGAAGTCGAAAGAACTTTTTGAGGTGAAGATTTGTCCTATCGCAACCAAGGAGATAAATGACGCGCTTTCAAAAGTCGAGAATCTTTTGGAAACTAATCATTTCAAAAACTTGAAAAGTGTCTATTTGAAGCAGGTGGAAAAAGATGTCGCAATTTGCTTCTTATTTTCAAAAAATGAAGAAAAGGTTGTTAAAAATGTCAAAAAAATGCAAATTTTAAGCGGTTTTTCTGTGTTTTTTGCTTTTGGAAATATTTTGGAGAGTAATGAAACAAAGATTATTAAGCTTTTCGGAGGTGGACTTTTCAAAACTTTTCAAGGGCAAAAAATTGTCATTGACGTTTCGGCTTTCAATCAAGTGAATGATGAAATTGCCTCGCTTCTTTATGACTATGTTTGTGAAAATGCAGCTGGGAAAAGAGTTGTGAATGCATATTCAGGGCAGGGGTTTTTGACTTTTTTGCTGTCACAAAATGCGAAATTTGTTTATGGCATTGAATATCAAAAATCTGCACATGAAAGTGCCGAAAAATTGTCAAGTCAACTGCAAAGCGAATATAAAATTGAAAATATTTGCGGAAAAGTTGAGGAATGCTTGCCAAATGTTTTGCTTCGCGATTCCATTGATTTGATTGTGCTTGACCCTGCGCGGGAAGGTTGTGACAAAAAGGTTGTTGAAGCCATAAATGACAGTCAAATTGATGAAATTTTGTATATTTCTTGCAATTTTGCTTCACTTGTGCGAGATTTACGAATTTTGAATGAAAAATATGACGTTGAAAAAGTCAAAATATTTGATATGTTTCCTTGCACGGCGAACATGGAAACTGTCGCTAAATTACGAAGAAAAACGGTTTTTTAAAAATTGTACAAAAATAAGAGGGTTGTCCTCTTTTTTTAGTGCATAAGATATTTAAAATAATTTAACTATTTTCTATTGACTTTTTCGCCCCTCTGTGTTATTCTATATATCGAAATCATACTGGATAATTTTGCCTGCTGACGCTGGTTTTAATATATTTGATTTGGAGTTGTCTGTGACACTTAAATATAAAAAAATAATTTCAACATTGCTGGTTTTTGTCGTCGCTGTTTTGACGGGATTTACCATTGCAAAAATATATCTTGACGGGAATGCGGGGGCTGCCGGCTCTGATAAAACCTTGGCAGAACTTGTTGAGGATGAATCCACAATCTTGGCTCTTTACAATGATTCTCAAAATAAGGATGTGAGTGAGTTTAGCGCAATGGAACTTTGGCAAATTGCAGAATACAATCTTTCAGTTGTTGATTATTTCAAAAAGGAAATGATAGGAAGTGCCATTTCTGCGAATCAAAAACTTAACATCAAAAGTCTTCGTGAAAAGAAGAACGGGACAATCACTTATGAAAAACTCAGCCCAAGCGTGAAGGCGATGGGGCTTATTGACACTCCAAAAATTGCAACTCAAATGGTTTTCAATCTCACAACAAAAATAACAACAGTTGCAACTGGGGATTTTGTGAAAGAAGGGCCAACGGCAGAAGATTTGGAAGTTGACTTTGCGGCTCCAAGCTTGACATATGATGCTGCAAGTTATGAAAGTCTTTTCAAGGCGTTGCCAAATCAGATGGTTATGCCTTACATCATTTCATCAAAAACTTGCACTGAAGACAATTTCTCCGCTGTGCAAGACAAGGGAGATGGAACCTATTATTTCGAAATCACTCTCAAGGGACACGAGCTTTTGAGGGATGCAGCGCTCTATTACACAGAAGAAATTTGCTATTCTTGTGGCTATGCGTCTCCAAGCATAACTTGGGATAATGTGACAATCAAGGTGACGGTTGACAGCTCGTTCAGATTTAAAACTGTTTCATATCTTGAAAATTACACATTGTTCAGCCCAGACCCAGCAATGGTGATTGGAAAGTCTGCTGTTGTGGACGACTTTACAGAAAATTTTGTTTATGGTGATGAAGCAACAAACTCTTCATTTGGGGAGGTGACATAATGATTGAACAACCAATTAGAAAGCCAAACAACTTCCTTTCAAAAACATTGAAGATGATGAGCTTCTTCCTTATTGTGACGCTTTGTTCTTTCTTTGGATGCGTTCAAATTTTTAAACCATCAGTTCCTGACAAGTTGCCAGAGCAACCAGCGGGAGCAACAATGGAGCCATATCAACAATTTTTCAGTGCAATGATGGGATTCAAGAGCATTGACACAAACTTCCGTTTGGGTATGGACAGCAATGCTGAAGATATGAGTCTGTTTGTGGACGGAAATGTTGTTTATGCTGAAGACGGAAAATTGTCTTTGGATATAGATTTAATATATAATGAACAATCTTTTAATGTTGATGCAAAATATCTTGCGCCAGACCTTTATCTTGCAATCACACCAGAGGGCAGTGAAATCAAAAAAACTTACAAATTTGACACTTCTGTACAAGGGGCTGATGGAGAGTTTGATTTTGCAGGGCTCGTTGATTTCATCTCAGACATTTTGGGGATTGAATTGGATTTAAATGAAAAACTCAACGAACTTGTAAGCTCTCTTGGCATCGACCTTGACAATTTTGATTTCAAACAAATCATAAAGAAACAACAAGAAAGAGAAGACGGAACTTTTGAGTTTGTGCTTGGACTTGGCACGCTTTCTGTGCAGGTTATTTGTGATGAGAAATATAACATCAAAACAGCTGTTTTGAGAGATGCGACTGTCAACAGTATTGATGTGACATTCAACGCGACAGTCAACAATATGAACAACTTAAATGTGAAAGTTGAACATCAAGAATCTGGCGACGAAATTGATATGAGTGGGCTCGCGATTTACACGGGCTATGCTCAAAATCTTCTCGGAAATGATTTTGTTGAAGGAGATGTCAAACTTGCTCTTCAGGACAAAACATATGATGCGAAGTTGTATGTTGACAATTCGAATGAAACAAAAATCAAACTTGAAACAAATGTTGAAGGATTTGATATTGCGCTTGCATATCAAAACGACATCGTTTATCTTGACGTTTCGGGCTTAAAATTCAGTTTTGATGTGGAAGATTATCCAGAGTGGGAAGCAAAGATTGAAGAACTTGTTGCAAAACACACCGACAAAACTGTTTCAGAACTTGTCAATGAATTGATTGAAAAATATCTTGGCATTGACGTGGAAAATCTTGATGTTCAAAAGTCATTGATGGGAATTTTATCAGGGGCGTTCACAAACATTGATGCCGTGAATGAATATTTGCCAAATGAGACTTATTTCAATGAAGAAGACAAGTCTTTCAGCATGACTTGGGATTCTGGAATCAATGTTTTGCTCACTCAAGAAAACAACAATCTCAAAACTGTCAAGGTTGAAAGCGAAGTTTTTGATTTGGATGCGGAATTCAGACTTGTTGACTTTGGATTTGCGATTGAAGGGGTATATTTTGACATCACAAGACTTATGCCTTTGACGGATGTTGTAAACGAAATCTTGCTTGCAAAACAATTTGGCGGAAATCTTGAGGTTGAAATCGGGGGAAACACAATCTCAGCAAAATATGTGGTTGATTTCAAAAACAAACTTGTTGCAAAAGTTGACACAACCCTTTTTGGCGAAACCGTTGAAATTTATTTGAATGACAATCAAATCTTCCTTGTTGCTGGTGAACTTGTTGTTGAAGGCTGCTTGAGCGATATTGAAAGTTATATTGGCAGAATTGAAGAAATTTTTGGTGTTGAACTTGTTGATGAATCAGTGCAAATGCCAGAGATTGACGAAATGCTGAGAGAGATTTCAAATGTTTTGAAGCAACTCAGTGTTGGTGAGGATCTCGAAAAACTTGCAGTTATTTCATATCTGACAACTCTTGGAGCAATCTCTGTGGATGGAGATGTTGCTTACTTTGATGTTGTGATGGATGATATGAAGGCGAATGCTGAAATTGCACCAACAGCTGAAATGATTGTGCTGCCAACAAGTGCAGAACATATCGACGGAATTTTGAACAAAGTTGAAAACGTGAAGACATATGTTGAAGGAAACAAATATGCATTTGACTTCAGCGTTGTGGTTGGCGAGGAAGACGAGGCAACTGAGGAAAATGAAGTTGTGACAATTGCTGGCAGTGTTCAGATTGACCTTGAGAACAACATCTATGAGGTGAGTGGAGTTAAGGTTGGAGGATATGCTCTTGCAATCAGATATGCCGG
>JAGBFI010000021.1 GCA_017936585.1 Clostridia bacterium
CAGCAGCGCTTACGCCAAATTCTTCTTCCAAAGCTTTAACAAGCTCAGAAACTTCAACAATAGTCAATTTTTTGATTTCTTCAACAAGATTTTTGATATCAGCCATTTTAATTTTCTCCTTTATAAAACTTAAATGTTATGCGATTTTTTTGATTACTTTGTTGCAATCGCATTCAAAGCAACAGCAAGCCCACGAGTTGGGGCTGAAAGAACTCTGCACAAACTTGAAGCAGTGTTGTTCAAAGTTCCAAGAAGTTTTGCAATCAACTCTTCCTTTGATGGGAGTTTTGCAAGTGCTTCGATGTTTTGAGCATCAACGCTTACACCGTTTAAAATTCCAAATTTGATAGCCATTTTCTTGGTTTCTTTAACTGTGTCGCACACAATTTTTGCAGGTGCAACTTCGTCTTCGTAGCCAATAGCAACAGCAGTAGTACCTTCAAAGTAATTTGCAGGGCACTCAATACCAAGGTCAGAAAGTGCTTTGAACATCAAGCGATTTTTGTACACTTTATAGTCGCAACCAGCGGCACGGAACTTCTTACGAAGAGCTGTGTCTTCAGCAACAGTAAGGCCACGGTAGTCAACAAAAGCGATTGTTTTTGCCTTAGAGAATTTTTCTTTAATCTCTTCAACAATAAGTTTTTTAGCCTCAAAATTAGCACTCATTTCTTATCCCTCCTTTTGTTTAGATTTTGCGTCAAGAGGATTTCCTCTTATAAATACAAAAAATCTCTGTAACCACGGAAAAGTCACAGAGATGCAATAAAACAAAACTCAACTTTTCCTCGGCAAGCACACAAAGTGTTTACGCTTTTTCAAGCACTTGCGGTCTTCGGAAGATTTTTCATACTTGCCTATTATAAACAATTAAATTTCATTTGTCAACCATTTTTCATAACTTTTTCACAGATTTTTCATATAAATATGTGTTTTCTACATTTTCTAAGCGAATTATTCCAGTCCGCCGCAGCCCCAGTCTTTCCATCACGCTTGCCTTGAACAACCAAATTTTCTTGCAAAGAAGCTGTTTCAATTGTGTAAATCACTTTGTGTTTTCAAAATTGTGTGATATAATACAGTCATAAATTTATGGAGGCATTTTCTATGAAATACGGCGATGTGTCTTTTGCTGATGATTCAAAATTGGGAAAAATTGAAGACCTGATTGCATCGATTGGTGCTTGCAAAAGTGAGCAGTTCTTGAACAAAGAACTGTCATATCTTGACTTTTCAAACAAAATCATAGGACTTGGCGAATATGAAGATGTCACCTCAAATGAATGGCTGACAAAAACTGATGCAGAAGGAAAAGAAATCTACACTCAAAAAATGGCAGAAAGAGCAGGAAAATGTGAGCAACTTTCAAAGCTTGAAGATGACTATTCCGAACTTCTGAAAAAAGAATTGATTGGAATTGAACCTGAAACCGTAAAACATTTCCTGAGCGAACGAAAAACAGCTTATGAAAAAATCATGATTGAAGCAAGAACAAATGGTGATGATTATGAAGCCGACCTCGCCCGCGGACAGATGGAAGCCTGCATAAGAGCACAAAGAACTTTGCTCTTCTCACAAAACAAATCAAAATAACACCAAATTTGGTGTTTTTTTATTCACCATACGCATTCTTATCCCCCCCACCTCAACTCAACATTATACTTTTGCAGTCGGAACTGTGCAAAATCCAACATTTAGCCCTTGATTTTAAAGAGATATTGTGCTACAATGAAAATATGAACAAGGAGGAACACAAATGAGATACGGTGAAATATTGTTTAATAAAGATTCAAGATTGGGAGAGATTGATGATTTAATTTCAGACATCGGCATCATTTTGACACAACAAAGATTGAACAGCATAATCTCAATTGAAGAATATTCAAACAGAGTTATGTTGGGTTTGGAAGACATCCCTGCAAGCGATTGGCAAGACATGTCCCCTTCTGAAGAAAAGGCTATTTACGATGAAGCAATGGAGACTCGTGAATCATACCTCAGAAGTTATGAGGACCTTGAAATTGAAAAGAACAACATGCTCAAGGCACTGCTTAAAAAAACCGACCTTACAAGTTTTTTGCCAACATTCGAAAAGTTTTTGACTGAAAGAAAAAAATATTATGAAGCAGAAATGGTGACCGCCCGCAAAAAAGATGATGGTCAAGCTGCTGAAAATGCATATGGTCAAGTTTTATCTTCAATTGAAGCAAAAAAAGTTGCAGCAGTTTTCAAACAAAAAGATAAGGCTGAGTAAATTTTTCAGATTTGAAAAGAAAGAAAACATCAATTTTTTTTGCTTATTTAGATAAAAATGAAAAACAAAAAAACACCAATTTAATTTGGTGTTTTTTTCTATCAAATTTTTCACGCCTCAGTTGTTGTCAATTCGCTCCAAGCATCATAGATTGCTGATGTATCAGCCTTCACTGTGATTGTGAGGAATGTGTATTTTGTTTCGTTCTTTGAAGGACGTTCAGCAGAGATGTAAATCTTGGTGTCTTGAACGCCAGCTGTTTTGTTTACAACCACAAACGCTTCGTTGAAAGTGAGTTTTCCGTCCCAGCTGCTGTTGCTGTAACGAGAAATGTATGCTTGACCATTTTGTTTTGTCACAGTTTGCTTTTCTGAATATTCCAAACGCACGAAATATGTGTCTGTACCAACCAAACTTCCAAAACTGCCAAGAATTGCGTTTTCGTCACTATATGAGTCAACACTCTCTTGAATGTCATAAGAGAACAAACTTCCACTGAAAAGAGCGTTGAGATAAGTTTGTGCAAACGCTTTGTCATACACCCTCATGAAATCGTCATATTTATCATCATCCTCAGAGATTGAAACACTGCTTGTTGTGCCTGGATGCAAATAAACTCTCACGAATCCGTCTTGCAAGCAATTTGGTTTCAAGCTGACAGGAACAACTGCCAAAACAATAATGCAAACTGCAAGTGCAAATGCAAAACAAAGTCCTGCAAAGGTTGCAATCCTTTTTGTTTTCTTTCTTTTAAGCAACTTTTCAGTTTGAATTTTTGCATAAAGTTCATCGTCAGACAAACCTTCGTCACTGTCCACTTCAACTGTTTTTTCTTTCTTTTTCTTCTCTTTAATTTTCTTTTCTTTTGGAGCCTTTGGCTGTTTCTTAGGTTTTTCTTTCTTCGCCTTCACCTCTTCAGGTTTCTCTTCAACCGCAGTCTTTTCCGCTTTTTCTTCTGTTGTTGTTTCTTCTTCGACAGCAGATTCTTCTGCCACCACCTCTGTTACTTCGGTCACATCTTTTTCAATGTTTTCTGTTGTCTCTGTCCCAGAAGTTTCTTCTGCAACAGGAACAACTTTTGACTCTTCTTGTCCTTCAACAACAATGTTTTCTTTCTCTTCCATCAGCCTTCCTCGTCATTTTTGTTTTCGTTTTCTTCCTTATCTTCTGCCTCATCCGCTGCCACAGCTTCTTCAGAAGGTTTTTCTTCTTGAGTATCTTCAACTTTTGCAGTTTCTTCAGTTTCAACAACCTCAGCAACTTTGCCTACATTTTCTGCCTCAGTCTCAGGCTTTTCAGCCTTTTCCTCAGTCACTTTTCCTTCGATTGCTTCGTTCAAAGATTTCTCAAACTTGATATATTCTTTCTTCAACTGGTCAAGTTCTTCCTCAGTGATTATTCCCATTTTGATGAGATTTTCACCTTCGTTGATTTTCTTTTTGAAGTTTTCAAGTTTGTCAAGTTTGTCCTTTTCTGCTTTCAAGCGAGCTTCTTTTTCCTTTTGCTTACGCTCTTTTTCTTGCATAATCTCCACAATTTCTTCAGTCTTCTTGCCCGCCATAATCATATCGACCTCTTCTTTGTAGATTGTTTCTCTTGCAAGCAAAAGTTTTGCCATTTCATGCAAAGTTTCAACGTTTTCATTCAAAATGTCTTGCGCGCGCTTGTAGTTATCATTCAAAATTGTCATAATTTCGTCATCTGCAATGCCCGCAAGTTTTTCTGAAAAGTCGTTTTTAGATTGATAGTCTCTGCCGATGAACACAGTGTTTGAAGCACCCAAAGAAAGGAACCCAATCTTTTTGCTCATTCCCCAATCATACACCATTGCTCTTGCAAGTTTTGTTGCATGTTGAATGTCGGATGACGCACCGCTTGTGATGTCTTTAA
>JAGBFI010000022.1 GCA_017936585.1 Clostridia bacterium
AAATTGATTTAGAATTTAATCAGAGCATGACAAAATTAATAATAAAGAAAGTAAAATAGTTTTATTCTCAATAAACATTCCTCCTTGCATTAAGTGCATCAAATTAAATGTGTAAAAAAGCAGTTCTTTTGAACCGCATCAAAAATCTTTTAAATCTCTTCGCAAAATTGTTTGAGATAAAGAAAAAGACACTATCTATCCATTTTTTCAGGGGTTCGATAATGTCTCTATTGGTAGTCCCAAGGGGAATCGAACCCCTGATTCCGCCGTGAGAGGGCGGCGTCTTAACCGCTTGACCATGGGACCGTTTTTTGTTGGACCCTCATATAATAACATTTAATTCAAAAAAAATCAATAAATTTTTCGGTTATTTTTTCAAAGCGATCAAAAATCTTCAAAAATCAGTCGTTTTTTGATTAAAAAATCTGTTTTTTGTCAACAATGTTCAAACCTACAAAAAAATTTCAAAATTTTTAAATATTTTTCAACTTTTAACTTGTCTTTTTTTTGTGAAAGTGTTAAAATGATTTGGATTTTTAAGGGAGACAGAAAATGGCTTTAAAAAAGAAATTTAACAGCATCTACAAAAAATTTAAGCTTATGCTTTATCGCAATATGTTCAAGCGCATCAAAGACAAGGAAGAAACTCTTTCTTCAACAGAATACTTTTGCCTTGAATGCATTTATCTTATGGATAAACCAACAATTTCTCAGTTTGCTGCATTTTTGGATATTTCCTCACCAAATGCAACATATAAAGTGAAAACCTTAATCAAAAAAGGTTTCATCCAAAAAGAAAAATCCAAGAATGATGGCAGAGAATATTTGCTTATTCCAACACAAAAATTCTTTGACATTTATGAAAATAAAGAAGAAGACATAAGCGTGAAAGAAATCAAGCAAAACTTGACAAAAGATGACAGTAAAAAAGTTGAAAAACTTATGAAAATTCTCACTGACAAAGCATAAAAACCACAAAGTTGTGGTTTTTATTTTTTACTTTCATTTGGAAAGAGCGCTTTGACTTTGCCAGAAAAAACTTGAATGGAAAGGAAATCTCCTCGCCAATATTTTTGAAATTCTTGACTTAAACTTTCTCAATCAGAATTTTGATTTGCTCAACAAATTTTTCCGCCTCGTCCTTGTTTGGATGTTCCACCATGATTCTCACTTTGTCCTCCGTCCCACTTGCACGCAGCATCACTCTGCCCGCCGGGGCAATTTCGTTTGAAATTTTGGTGATAAGTTTGCAAAGTTCCTCGTTGTTCATCACCTTGATTTTGTCTTTCACAGACAAACTTAAATTGCATTGCGGAACAAGCTGAGCATCAAAAAGCTCTTCCAAAGACTTTCCGGTGTTTTTGATTATCTCGCAAATTTTCAGTGAAGTCAAAATGCCGTCACCGGTCTGCGCGTGTGACTTGATGATGATATGCCCTGATTGCTCCCCTCCAAGCGTGAGGTTCATTTTTTCCATTGCCTCAATCACGTATTTGTCGCCAATATCAGTGCGAATAAGGTTGATTTTGTGTCGATTCAGCCCCACCATAATTCCACTGTTTGTGTGACTGGTTCCAACAACAGTGTTTGCAAAAAGAAGTTCCCGATTTCGCATCTGCGTTGCCAAGATGTAAAGCAATTTGTCTCCATCAAAAACCTTTCCATTGCCGTCCACAGCAATCACCCTGTCGGAGTCACCGTCATATGCAAATCCAATGTCCGCCTTCAACTTTACAACTTTGCTTGCCAAATTTTCAACAAACAAACATCCACACCTGTCGTTTATTTTTCTTCCATTATGCTTGCATGAAAGTTTGACAACCTTTGCACCTAAACTTTGGAAAACCATTGGTGCCATTTTGTACGCCGCCCCGTTGCTGGCATCAAGACAAATTGTCATTCCATCCAATCGACATCCAACGCTGCTTCTAAGGTGTCCGGCATATTTTTTGTGCAACGCCAAAATCTCCACAAAGTTCCCACAAGAATCAGCGATATAGTTATTTTTGAAAAATTCCTCCAAAAAATTCTCCACACTATCACCAAGTTTTCGTCCTGTGTGGTCAAAAATTTTGATTCCGTTATAGTTCGCCGGATTGTGCGAAGCAGTGATGATCACTCCAAAATCAAACTTTTCGCTTTCCGTCAGATAGGAAATTCCCGCCGTTGGAATTATTCCAACACTTGTCACGCTTCCGCCGCCTTGCACAACGCCTGCCGCCACCGACAACATCAAAGCATCTGCCGAACAACGCGTGTCATGTCCAATCACCACACGCGGATTTGTTTTTATTTGCGAAAGTGCATTCCCCACCGAAAAGGCGAGATCACAGGTGAGAGTTTTTCCATATTCACCTCTTATTCCATCAGTTCCAAAATACATAAAGCCTCCAAATCTTACTTTCTCATCTTATATATGAAAAAAATCTGCAAAAGGTGAAACCCCTTTGACAATTCAGCAAATCTTTGAAAGCAAAAAAATAAAGGGAGTGTAAAAACAAAAATTGAAAACAGGAAATATCAACACAAAGCAAAAATTAAAAGCACGGCAAGAAAAAAAAACGAAAAACAAAAAAAACAACCTTGTCATTTTGACAAGGTTTTAAATTCGCCGCAATCAAGCATTCCGTTCTCTTCAATATATCCGTAAATTTGGTTGAAATCTCCGCCAAAATGCAAGGTTTGCAACCCCATATTTTGTGCGGGAACAATGTCGTCATCATAGCTGTTTCCAATCATCAAAATTTCTTCGGGCTTAAGCTTCGATTTTTTCAAAATTCTCATATAAGAATCCTCTTTTGATGTGTCTTTGACAATATTGAAATACTCAACCCCTTTGAAAAGCTTAAGATTGAAGCCGTACAGTTTTGTGTAGTGTTTTATGTAATTTTTCTGTGACATTGTTGCAAAATAGATGTCAAATTTTCCTCTCAATTTCTCAAAAAATGCCGTTGGCAGCGTTTTCACATCTTTTGATGAATGAACAAAGATGTTTTGGTTGTATGTTCTGCGAAGTTTTCTCAAATTCAACTTTTCTTTTCTGAAAAGGTCTGCAATGCATTTCAAACTTTTGGCGTGCGTAAAGTTGTTTCTTTTGACAATTTCATTGTATTTCCCTTCATCGCCAATCGCCTTGATTGCCAGCATCTTTTCGAACTCAATATATCCTTCCCAAACATCGCCAACATACATTGTGTCGTCGAAATCAAATATTATCGCCTTTATCATATAAGTATCCTTTTTATTCGTGTTCTTTGAGTGCAGCCACCGCTTCCTTTCTGTTTTTACTTTCATAAACAAAGCTTCCGCTCACCAAGATATCCGCCCCGCAGTCAATCAAGCGTTTTGAGTTTTTGTCGTTCACTCCGCCGTCAACCTCAATCTTAAATCTGAGGTTGTTGTTTCGTTTAAATTCGTCCACTTCTTTCACTTTGTCAAAAGTCTCTTCAAGCAAAGTTTGCCCGCTTTTGCCAGGCTCAACAGCCATAACAAGCACCAAATCGCACCCAAACACAAAAGAGCGAATTTCTTTGAACGGTGTTGATGGTTTGAAAGAAATCCCCGCCAGCACATTATGTTCTTGAATGAACTTGAGCGCCTCAACTAAGTTTTCCTTGCTCTCAAACGCCTCATAGTGCAATGTGATGATGTTGGCTCCCGCTTGGATATATTTGATGATATCCTCACTTGGCTCGTCAACCATCAAATGCACATCAAGCATAATCAAACTGTTGCGATTGATGTTTTTGACAAGGTTGAAATCATAGGTGTTTTTCTGAACGAAATTGTCGCTCATGATGTCGCAATGCAAAAAGTCTGCAATCCCTTGCATTTTCTTTGCATATTCGATTATGTTTTGATAGTCGCTGATTGGGTCAGTTGAAACTGAAACATCCACATTTTTTTTCATTTTTTATCTCCCATGCTATGATAATATCAAAATTAGGTCGCAATTTTCAAATAAATCAATACTTTTTCAGAATTTTTTGCATCTCAACAAGTTTTTTGTAATTTTCGTGTCTTGATTTTGCAATCTTTCCCGCTTTCACAGCTTTGCAAACCCCGCAATCCTTGTCGCTTATGTGCATGCAAGAAGAATATTTGCATTCCGCCGCATATGGTAAAAAGTCCACAAAATATTGCTTCGTTTCACGCTCGTCAAGTTCCAAAAGCCCTTCGTCAAGTTTCGAAAAACCGGCGGTGTCCGCCAAAAATTTGTCCTTTCCAAATTTATAAAGTTGCACAACTCTTGTCGTCTGTTTTCCGCGTTCAATCTTCTTACTGAAAGTGTCAACTTCGGCAATTTGACTTTTTGTAAGTGCATTTATGATTGAAGATTTGCCAACGGCACTCTGCCCTGCAAGCACACAAATTCCTTTGATGTGTTTCTTGACTTTTTCAACGCTGTCATCAAAACTTGAGAAAACAAGTGTTTTGACAATGCCTTTGTAGGTCTTTTCAATTTCTTTGCAGAATTTTTCATCCAAATCCACCTTGTTTACACACAAAATTGGTTGAATGGAGTTGAGCGTGCAGAAAATCAAAAGTTTGTCCACTGTGTATAAATCCGCCCTTGGAATTGGCGCCACCACGATGAACATTTTGTCAATATTTGCAACTGGTGGGCGAATAAGCAAATTCCTGCGCTCCTTAATTTTGCAGATGGCGTTGTCCTCATCCAAAGAAACATTGTCACCCACAAAAATTCCTTCCTTTTTGAGATTCTTGCGAGCAATACAGGTTTTAGTCTCACCGTTTTCAAACTCGACAGTGAAAAGATTTGCTTGTTTTTTCAGAATCAGTCCGTCACGCATTTTCGCCTCCCACTTTGTTGCGAAGTTGCCCACACGCACCTTCAATATCTTCACCCATTGTTCTTCTGACAGTGGCAGAGATTCCCATCTTTTCAAGCTGTCCCGCAATTTGATAGGCTTTCTTTCGAGTCACACCCATCAATTTCTTTTCTTTGACAGAATTGAGTGGAATCAAATTGACATGGCAAGAACGCCCTTTCAAAATCGAGGCAAGCTCTCTGATACACTCCGGCTTATCATTCACCCCCTCAATGAGGGAATATTCAATGCAAATTCTTCTGCCAGTTTTGTCGAAATAATAGTCACACCCTTTCAAAATTTCCTCAATCTTGTAGGCATTTGCGATTGGCATGATTGTTTTTCTGAGTTCGTCATTTGGCGCGTGCAGCGAAATTGTCAGCGTCACAGAAAAGCCATCATCGGCAAGTTTATATATGTTTGGAACAAGTCCGCAAGTTGAAAGTGAAATGTTTCGTTGGCTGATGTTTAACCCTTCAGGTGCAGAAGCAAGTCTCAAAAACTTTGCCACATTTTCATAGTTGTCGAGCGGTTCCCCACAGCCCATAAGCACCACATTTGTCACTTGACGAGTCTTCAAATCTCCGCCTAAAATGCGGTTAAAATATAAAATCTGCAACAAGATTTCGCCCGGCGTCAAATTCCTTTTCAATCCATTGAGTGTGGAAGCACAAAATTTGCATCCCATTCTGCATCCAACTTGAGTTGAAACGCAGACTGTGTAACCATATTTATAACTCAAAAGCACGCTTTCAACAATGCTGCCGTCAGCCAGTTTGATTGCGATTTTTTGAGTACCATCTTTGGACTTCAAGTGTGCCACAATTTCATATGAAAAATATTCGTCCTTAATTTTTTCCTTAAACGCCTTTGGCAGATTGGAAATTTCATCAAGGTTTTTAAGCAATGTGCAAGCTTCAAAAAGCTGTTTTGCCCTAAATTTAGGCTCGTTCAGGGTTGCAACATATTCTTCCACTTCAGCAAAATTCAAATCCAAAATCATGCGTCCACCACCTTTGCTTTGAAGCGGAATCCGTTTAGGAAACTCACCGCATCCATGGCTTTGCCTCCCGCGGCTTGACATCTCAGAATTTCAAAAACCCCGTCCTTGGCTTGAATGAGAAACTTCTTTTTGTTTGGGATGATTTCTCCAACATTTGCATCTGTGGTCATGTCTGCAACTTTTGCTTTGAAAACCTTTATGCGGTCGCCACCGATGAAGAGATATGCCACTGGGCTTTCCGCAAACGCACGCACCTTGTTGACAAGGCTTTCCACGCTGGCGGAAAAATCCAGAAGACCGTCCTCCTTTTGAATGAGTTTGACAAAGGTCGCCTTTGCCCCATCTTGAGGTGTTCTTTGAGCAGTTCCGTTTTCGATTTTATCAATTGTTTCAAGCAAAAGGTCAGCCCCCACAAGTGCAAGTCTGTCCAAAAGCGAAACATAGTCCTCTTCGTCCAGAATTTCCACCTCTTTTTGGACATAAACATCGCCGTCATCCATTCCAACTTCCGTTTTCATGATTGAAACTCCTGTCACCTTGTCACCATTCAAAAGTGCGGACTGAATTGGGGTTGAACCGCGATATTTTGGCAGAAGCGAAGGATGAACATTTATGCAAAGTTTCAAGTCCAAAAGTGTCTTGGGCAAAATTTTGCCGTATGACGCCGTCACAAACAAATCACAGTCGATGTTTTTGAAATCCTCAATATGCTCTGACAGTTTTTCGAATTGAAAAACTTGCAAGCCATTTTGCCTTGCCATTTCAACAATATGTGGAGAAGTCATCTTGCCGCCGCGTCCTGCTGGCTTGTCATTTTGACAAACAACCCCAACAACCTCATGCTTTGAAGCAAGCAAATTCTCCAAAATGAGTTCTGCAAATTTTGGTGTTCCAAAAAACAAAATCTTCATCAAATAACTCCGTTTTCTTTTTTATATTTTCTGCCCTCTTCCGTCAAGTCGACAAAGAGAACGCCGTCCAAGTGATCCATTTCGTGACATACGCAACGTGCGAGATAGTCCTCCGCCTCAAATTCAAACTCGTTGCCATTACGGTCGAACGCTCTGATTTTCACATATCTTGGCCTTGGCACGTCGCAATAAAACCCCGGAACACTCAAACAACCTTCCGCATCACTCACCTTTCCCTTTGTTTTGAGGATTTGAGGGTTGATGATTTCCAAATATTCCCCTTCCTCAAGCTCGATGATGATTGCACGTCTAAGCACTCCCACTTGAACAGCTGCAATGCCAACACCCTTTCTTTCAATCATGGTTGTTTTCATGTCGTCAAGAAGAACCACCAAAGACTCATCAAATGCCAAAACCGGCTTTGATTTTTTTCTCAATGTGTCATTTCCCAAAACAACGATCTTGCGTGTTGCCATATCTTTTCTCCTTTATATGTAAGTTGTATATAATCAAAATTCTGAAAACTCCAAAAAAACAATTTTCGGTGGCTTAGAATCCTTCACCCGCACCCTATAAGTTTGAAAACAAATGCAAGGGAGCAACTTTTGCCAAGACTTTGGCAAAATAAGCAAGGCATGCAGTTTTCTAACTCAAATTGTTTGGATTAATTTCAAAGAACACCGAGCTTTTCGCCTTCACATCCACCGTGTCAAAAACCTTCTTTTCAATTTCATCCGCCTTTGCAAGCGAAAATCTCATCATAATTTGATATCTGAATTTGTTTTTGATTTTGTTCAGCGGAGCCTTCATCACGTCCAGATAGACAAAGTCCTGCGCATATTGTTCTTTGATTTGTTGCACTTTATTATAGCACACTCTGCACTCTTGCGCCACAATATTTTCATCCTCATGCGTAAACAAAATTCTTACAATTCTTGCATAAGGTGGAAACTTTGTCACCTTTCTCAAATTCGCCTCTTTTTTGAAGAAACCTTTATAGTCATAGTTCGTTGCAAAGCGATATACATAGTGCCGTGGGCTGTATGTCTGCAAAATAACACGCCCCTGCTTCAAACTTCTTCCGGCACGTCCCGCAACCTGCGTGACAAGTTGGAAGGTTCTTTCAATAGAGCGATAATCCGCTTGATACAAACTTTGGTCAGCATCCACAATCCCCACAAGCAAAACATCTTCAAAGTCGTGCCCTTTGGCAATCATCTGTGTCCCCACCAAAATGCCCGGTTTGGCGTTTTTAAATTCGTTCAAAATCTGCCTATGTCCATTCTTTTGAGCGGTTGTGTCATTGTCCATTCTCAAAATTGGCACATCCGGGAACATCTTTTGCAGTTCTTCCACCACTCTTTCCGTTCCGATTGCCCCTTGTTTGATGTCGTGACTGCCGCAACTTGGGCAAATGTCAAGAGCACGATATCTCTTCCCGCAGTAGTGACACTTCAGTTTGTTGTCGAAGCGGTGATACACAAGCGAAACATCGCAGTCACTGCACTTGGCAATATATCCGCATTGCCTACAGCGTTGGAAAGAAGAAAAACCTCTTCGATTGATGAAAATCATCGCTTGTTTTTTCTGTTCCACAATGCCGCGAAGTTCATAAATCAGTGGAATAGAAAAAATTTGATTATTTCCCTGTCGCATTTCCATAAGCATGTCGATGACGACAATTTTTGGCATTTCCATGCCGTTGACACGCACCGGCATTTCCACAAGTCCATATTCTCCGTCAATCGCCTTTGCATAGCTTTCAATGGATGGAGTCGCACTGCCCAAAACAAGTGTGCAGTCATTGAAACATCTTCTGAAAGAAGCAATGTCATGTGTGTCATAGCGTGGGTTGCTTTCTGAAACATAGCTCTGTTCGTGTTCTTCGTCAATGATGATGATCCCCAAATTTTCAATAGGTGAAAAGATTGCCGACCTTGCACCCACAACCACACGTGCCTCCCCAAAGAAAATCCTCTTCCATTCATCAAAACGCTCGCCGGCTGAAAGCCCACTGTGAATGAGAGCCACTTTGTCCCCAAAGCGAGCCTTGAAATTTGCAAGCACTTGAGGTGTCAGCGAAATTTCCGGCACAAGCATAAGTGCCGTTTTTCCTTTTTCAAGTTGGCGGTCAATCAAATTCATGTAAACTTCCGTTTTCCCGCTTCCCGTCACACCATGCAAAAGATAGGTTTTATTTTCACAAATCTCATCCACTGCACGCTGCTGCAAATCGGTCAACTTTCTTTCTTGCTTTTCCAACACATCAAAAGCGGGAGCACGATTTTGTTGTTCTTCCTCCACAATCACCGTGCCGTTTTTCACAAGCGCCGCAAGTGGAGCATATCCAAACTGCCCAGAAACTTCCGAAAATTTTTGTTTTCCGTTCTCTTTCAAAAATTCAACAATTTCAAGTTGTTTTTTCGCCCTTGCAGAAGGCACTTCAAAAGCGTCTGCAAGTCTGCAAAATCTGATAATCAGTTCCTTGATTTTGTCCGTGCGCATTTCGCTTGGCAAAAAAAGCCTCAAACAACTTGCAAGTTTCAGATAGAGTTTGTCCGCCATGTAAAACATCAGTTGCAGCATTTCCTTTTTGATGACAGGAAAATCCTCAATTTTTCTTATGATTGGCTTCAGCTTGCTGGCATCATAGTTGCACTCACTGCAAATTTCCACAATAAACCCTTGCAGAGGTCGATTTCCAAAAGGCACAACAACACGTTGTCCAACCTCCACATCCAAGTCGTCCGGAATGACATATTCAAAGACTTTGTCAAGTGCTTTCACATCTTGGTCAATGATTATCTTTGCAAACAAAAGCGGCTCCTTTTAATCCAAAAACAGACAAAAAAATTCTACTGACTTTTAATCAGTAGAATTATAGCACAGTTAAACGAAATTTCAAACTGTTTGAAAAACTAATCTTCCAATTGACTTGGAACAATTTTTCCTTCAGCAATTTCATCAAGAGCAATACTTATTGATTTTTTGTCAGCAGTTGCAAGTTCGTTTCTTCTTGTTGTTTCAATTTCCTTTGCACGCTTTGCAGCAACAATAGACAAAACATATTTGTTTCCGTTTGCCTTTTTTGTAAGTTCGTCAATAGGTGGTTCAATCATCATAACTTTAATTCTCCTTCAAAATCGTAAACATCATATCACAAAATTTGAAAAAAGTAAAGTCTTTTGCCCAAAATATTGAATTTCGCAAGCATAATAGGGAGAAAACATTCCTTTCTTTAAATCTTTTTATCTTTTACATCAATCTAATTTTTATGTCTTGCAAAATAAATTTTTGAAAAGTTTCAATTCACAACCCCAAGCGAAATGAGTATTGCACGATTAACCTCCCGCATCTTACGTTCGTCTATGGACGAAATTTTTTCTTTCAGACGCCTCTTGTCAAGTGTTCGAATTTGCTCCAAAAGCACAACCGAATTTTTTGGCAAATTGCAATCAGAAGAAGGCAACTCGATGTGAGTCGGAAGTTTTGCCTTTGTAAGTTGACTTGTGATCGCGGAAACAATGACAGTTGGAGAATATTTGTTGCCAACATCGTTTTGAATGACCAAAACAGGGCGCATTCCACCTTGCTCACTCCCAACAACGGGACTGAGGTCAGCAAAATATATTTCTCCTCTTTTAACCGTATTTTCCATCAAACTCACCAACAAAAATTTTGAAATCCACGAGGTCGGCAAGTTCGAGGTCAGAAAGCTCTTGATAAACTTGCTTCATCTCTGGAGCGAAAGAGGAATAAGCCTCTTTCATTCTCATTCTATGTTCCTCATTCCAATTTGTTGAGCGCAATACAAAACTTTCCAAAGTTTGCGTTTTTTCAATTTGTTTCACGCATTTCAAAAGCGGACGAAAAACTTTTCTATTCATGAAAATATTCCCCTGTTCATCAAGATTTTAAACTTAATTTATCTAAAGCCTAAAATTTTATTCATCGGTGTTTTTATGATGCCAAAATTTCACGTTTTTTTTTGCAAAAGAAAAATTCAGGGCGTTCGCCATGCACTTTTTTTGTCGAATTTTACCCTAAATTTTCAAAAATTTGTGATTTTTTGCTTATTTTTGCCAAATTTTGTAGATTTTTGTCGTTTTTTTTCTTATATTTTGTAGATTTTTGTTGGCAAGAACTTTTTTTGATTTGATTTATTTTTCGATTGTCGCCGCAGCCCCAACAATACTCTTTTGGTGTGAAATTGAAACATGAATTTCTTTGCCGCCAATGCTTTCAAGCCTGTCTTTTGCCTTGCCGTGCAAAACAACATAAGGAGCCCCATTTTCTTTGTGGCAAAGTTCAATTTCTTTGAAAGAAATCTCCCCTTCTGTCACATCCAAAGCCTTGAAAACAGCCTCTTTGACAGACCAGAGCGCCGCCACCCTCATTTTAAAATCGCACTTGAATTTTTGTATGTATTCTTTTTCGCTGTCAAGTGCAATTTTGCCGAGAAGCTTCTGCTCGTCCGAAATTCTTTCGACTTCTTGTAAATCAAACCCAATCATCATTTTCTCCTATGTTTGACATGGCACAGTCAGCTGCTTTTTGTGCCACACTATAATCATACCCCTTGTAAATAAGATGTGCAATGCATTTTTTCTTTGTTTTTGTGTCTTTTTGACGATTTTTCACGAATTTGTCCGCCAGAGCTGTCGCCTTTTCAAGTTCGGCTTCTTCATCAACGCCATCCATCAAGTTTTCAACAATCTCGGAAGAGACGCCCTTCTGCTTCAACTTTTGAGCAATGGCACGTTTTCCCTTGCTTGCTGAAAGCGTTTCAAAATAGTTCTTTGCAAATTTTTCGTCATCCAAAAAACCATAATCTCGAAGTTTGTCAACCACCTGCAAAATCACTTCGTACGAATAATTTTTCTTTTTCAAATAGTCCTTCAATCCCTTTTCGCTGACAACATATTTTTCCAGATAACTCACCGCCATATCAAACGCAACCTTCACGTCATTTTCTTTTTTGATGGTCTTAAATTCGCTTTCGTCAAACTCAGCACCCGTTTTGATATTCCCGCTCACCAAAATTTCGTCAAGAAAAACGCCTGTCCACTCTTCGTCAGCATAGACATGAAATCTGTTTGTGTTTGCAATTCTTTTGATTTTGGTGATTATCATACTTTTCCTTTATTTAAACAATTCGCTTGTTGTTTTTGTGTAAGCACGCACAAGTCCACCGGCACCAAGTTTTATTCCTCCAAAATAGCGCACTACGAAAACCCCAACATCGCTCACGCCTTTCTTTTGCAAAACGGACAAAATTGGTCTGCCAGCCGTTCCTCCCGGCTCGCCATCATCCGCTGCCTTTTCCAAAAATGGATTTTTGAGCGAATAGGCATAGCAAATGTGTGTCGCTTTTTTATGCTCCTTATGCAAAAACTCCAACGCCTCATTCACATCGTCAACATTTTTGCACGAAAAAAGATAGCCCAAAAATTTAGACTTCTTTTCAACAATTTCAACTCTCTTTTCAAGTTTTGCCATATTCAATCCTCAAGTCCGCACAAGTATGTAGTGCCTAGACAACCTGAACTTTGATGAATGACTTTTTTCCCTTTTTGAGGAGCGCGCCATCGCCAATGTCTTCTGCTGTTACAACAAGATCAAATCTTTCAATTTTTTCGTTTTTGAATGTGATTGCTCCACCTTGAATCAATCTTCTTGCCTCACTTTTTGAAGGTGCAAGTTTGCAGTTGAACAAAAGGTCGCAAATTCCCATTGGAAGTTCCTCTTTCTTCACCTCAACAATTGGAGCATCGTCCCCGCCTTGAGAGAAAAGGTTTTCACTCATCTGTTGTGCAAGACGAGCGTCTTCTTCCCCTCTGATAAACTTTGTCACTTCAAACGAAAGCACTTTCTTGGCCTTGACGATGTCTTCTGAAACAAGTGTCTTCACTTCGTCCATTGGAAGATCTGTGAAAAGCGCAAACATCATCTGAACACAAGCGTCTGGGGTTTGATATACGCCTTGATAGAAATCATATGCAGAAATTTTGTCGCGGTCAATCCAAATTGCACCTTTCTCCGTCTTGCCCATTTTCTTACCTTCCGGAGTCATCAAAAGTGGATTTGTGGCTCCAATCAAATTGACATCCGTGCCGTTGGCAAAATTTAGTTTTCTTTGAAGCTCTGTGCCGGCAACTATGTTTCCCCATTGATCTTGTCCGCCATATTGAAGCACACAGCCATATTTTTTATTGAGGTGAACAAAGTCGTATGCTTGCATCAGCATATATCCCATTTCAAAGAATGTGAGACCACCCTCTTCAATACGCTTTGCATAGATTTCATTTGAAAGCATTTTGTTGACATTAAAATGAACGCCCACTTCTCTCATAAAATCAACATAGTCATAGCCATTGAACCATTCCGCATTGTTGACAATCACAGCTGGATTTTCTCCATCAAATTTCAAGAACACTTTAAGTGTGTTTTTGATTTTTTCAATATTTTCGTCAACTTGCTCTTTTGTCAGCATTTTTCTCATTTCTTGCTTTCCGCTTGGGTCACCCACGCAAGCAGTTGCTCCGCCCATCAAAAGCAAAACCTTGTGTCCTGCTTGTTGAAAACGGCGCAAAATGCAATATGGAACGCAGTGCCCAATATGCAAACTGTCCGCTGTTGGGTCTGTGCCTTCATACAATGTGATTGGAGTTCCACTTTCAAGCATTTTCTTGAGTCCCTCTTCATCTGTGCATTGATACAAAAGTCCACGCTCTTTCAAAACTTCATACAAACTTGTGTCAACTTTATTCATTTTCTTTCTCTCCTTTATTTCGTGATTGCCCAAAATTTCAGGTCAATCAAATTTCCTTCCTTATCATGGTCATATTTTTTCAAAATCCCCTCATATGTCATTCCAAGTTTTTCCATAACTCTTCCGCTTTTTGGATTGCCGAGATGATGTTTTGCTTGAACACGAACAAATCCCAAATCAAACAGCAATTTCAAAACCGCCTTGCCTGCTTCTGGCATGTAGCCTTTGCCCCAAAACTTCTCTCCAAGCACCCAGCCGAGCTCTGCACGCAGATATTTTTCGTCCATTCCCACAACATCAATGCATCCAATCACCTGTCCAAGTTCTTTCAAAACAACCGCCCAGCAATAATTGTCAGGATTCTCATATTTTGGAAGCACGCAATTTTGGAGATATTCCTCTGTTTCTTCAACATTCTTGTGAGCGTTCCATTTTACAAATTCGGCTACTTTCTCGCTGTTTGCATAGTTTTCAAACATATCTTGCGCGTCTTCAATCTTAAAGCGACGCAAAATCAATCTTTCAGTTTCAATGGTTTGAGTTCCAATGTGTTGCATCTTTTCGTCCTCCTTTGCAACAAAAAAGCACGCTCATCCTTGTTTTTAGGACGAAGCGTGCATTCGTGGTACCACCTAAATTCAACTGGAAAACAATTTTTCGCCCCATGAAACAATGCTTCAATCAGCCTTTCCCCATTTTCCAATCCTTATTCTGCCATTCGCAGGCATTCGCGCAAAACTTGAAACAAATGTAATTCACCAAACTTCCGCTAAGGTTTTTCAGCCACCAACCTCTCTCTGCAAGCTAAAAAGTTTCGCTACTTCTTGAAATTCTTTTTGTTCCTCCATTTTGATTTTCTGTTCAATTTTATCAATAATTATTTTTTTTGTCAAGGAATTTGCATCCTTTTTCTCTCCATCGTCTGCAATGGTGTATTGAACCCCTCTGTAAAGCGGATTTTTTTGATATTCATCTTTTGTTATCGCCATTGTTGTTATCATGCTACTTGAAGTGTACGACGTCACCTCCTCCTTTGTGTAAAGAGGTGTCATTCCACATTTTGCCGCCAATCTCAAACTTGCCTCATTCTTTGCTGCCACTCTGGCAAAAACGGAGTTCAGTTTCAAAGTTTCAAAAGAATGCTTGAGAAGAGCTCTCTCCGCTTCTGTCATGATTCCTTTGCCTTTAAAATTAAAATTTATAATCATACTAACTTCTTTTGTTGTACTTAAATCGTCAAATGGACAATAATAAAATGGTTTTGCCAATTCAATCTTCCCAACAACTTTTGACATAGGTTTCAAAACAACAGCATAGTTAAGCGGAGACTTGAGACGTGCAGAAAAAGAATCCCACGCATCCCCTATCCTTTTGAATGCACCAATACCATAACTTAATGTGACTCTGGCATCAGACATGATTTCCCAATAGTCAAAAAAGTCCTCTTCGTGAAAGTTTCTTATAATCAAATTCTTCGTTTCGAGCATGTCCCGTTTCCTTTTCCTGTTAAATATACCACATTCCAAATCTTTTTTCAATATTCTTTTTGCAATCATTTTGCAGAATTAAATCGATTTGTTATAATAAAGTCAGATAAAAGGAGATTATATGAAAAACTGCAATTGCGTGAAAAATATGCGTGGACATGGTCCATCACCAATTCCTCAGGAAGGGCAATGGGACCAAGTGAAGGAAATTTCTCAAATTTCTGCCTTCTCCCACGGCTGTGGAATGTGTGCTCCACAACAAGGCGCTTGCAAATTAACACTCAATGTCAAAAACGGAATCATCAAAGAGGCGCTTGTCGAAACAATCGGTTGCAGCGGAATGACCCACTCTGCTGCCATGGCAGGCGAAATTTTGGTTGGCAAAACAATTTTGGAGGCTCTCAACACGGATCTCGTTTGTGACGCCATCAACGATGCGATGAAAAACATCTTCTTGCAACTTGTCTATGGCCGAAGCCAAAGCGCGTTCTCGCTCGGCGGACTTCCTGTCGGCACTTCAAATGAAGACCTGGGAAAATATAAAACAAGTCAGGTTGGCACAATTGTTTCAACTGAAGGTGAAGGTGTGAAATATCTCAACTTGGCAGAGGGCTACATCACAAAAATGGCTTTGGACAAATCTGGCGAGACAATTGGATATGAATATGTCAACCTTGGGCTGCTTTTGAAAAACTTGCAAGACGAAAAACTTTCAAAGAGCGAAGCCATTGAAAAGTCGACAAAACGCTATGGACGATTTGATGAAGCTGCACAAATCATCAATCCAAGAGGAGAATAATCATGGAAGAATTGAAAAAATACGCTTTTTTGTCTGAAACTCTCAAAAAATATGGCTTCAGAAATTTGGATGATTCCAGAAAATTCTGCCTTGACAACGGAATTGATGTTGAAAAAACTGTAAGAGACATCCAACCAATCTGCTTTGACAATGCAGTGCAAGCTTACACCCTTGGCACCGCCATTGCCTTGAAGTCTGCCTGCAAAAACGCAAGCGAATATGCTGAAAAAATTGGCGAGGGTTTGCAAGCGTTCTGCGTGAAAGGCTCTGTGGCTGATGAAAGACAAATCGGGCTTGGTCATGGTCGCCTTGCCGGAAAACTTTTGGACGAAGAAACAAAATGCTTCTGCTTTTTGGCTGGACACGAAAGTTTCGCCGCCGCTGAAGGCGCGATGGGTATTGCAAAAACAGCAAACAAAATCAGGAAAGTACCACTCAAAATCATTTTGAATGGACTTGGCAAAGACGCTGCCTACATCATTGCCAGAATCAACGGCTTCACATATGTTGAAACTGAATTTAATCACGAAACTCAAACTTTGCAACTCAAAAGATCAATTCCTTTCGGAACTGGCGAGAGAGCCGCTGTGAAAATCTATGGCGCGTTTGACGTGTCAGAAGGTGTGGCAATCATGCAGCACGAACAAGTGGATGTTTCAATCACTGGAAACTCAACAAATCCAACCCGCTTCCAGCACCCTGTTGCCGGAACATACAAAAAATGGTGCATTGAAAATGGAAAGAAATATTTTTCAGTTGCCTCTGGCGGTGGCACTGGAAGAACTCTGCACCCAGACAATATGCGTGCCGGTCCTGCAAGCTACGGCATGACCGACACAATGGGCAGAATGCACTGTGACGCACAATTTGCAGGCTCATCATCTGTTCCTGCTCACGTTGCCATGATGGGCTTCATCGGCATGGGCAACAACCCAATGGTTGGCGCAACAGTTTCTCTTGCAGTTGCTGTTTCGCTCGCGAAAAAATAAGCCATATCTATGGCTTTTTATTTTTCACTCAAATATAAAAGATTTAGGAGGTTTTTATGAACAAAGTTGATCAATGTATCATTCTTATGGCGGGCAAAGGGACTCGATTTCTTCCTGCAACAAAAGCGGTTGCAAAGGAATTGTTTCCAATTGCAAACAAACCCGCATTGCTTTATCACCTTGAGGAGTGCTATAAAAGCGGAATTAAAAGAGTTTGCATTGTCATTTCAAAAGAGAAAGAATATGTCAAACAATTTTTGAAACACGACAAAAATCTAGAAACTGCACTCAAAAACACCAACAAAATGCACTTGATTGAAGGCTTAAACAAGATTATTGACAACATGGAGATTGATTTTGTATATCAAGGCAAAATTAATGGCTCAGGTGGAGCAATTATGTCAACAAAAAAATGGACAAAAGGAAAGCCATTTGCAATGATAAATGGTGACGACCTTTGCATCGAAGAAAATTTTAAAGTGCCTGCCATTAAGGAACTTATTGATGTGTATGAAAAAACAGGGAAAATAGTTCTTGGCACAAAAACTTTTCCAATGGAAATAATGCACCTTTATTCTTCTGTAGTTAAGGGCAAAGAATATGATGCGAATACTTTTGAAGTAAAACAACTGATTGAAAAACCCGAAAAAGGAAAGGCTCCAACAAATCTCGTAAGTCTTGCTAGATATGTATTTACAGCTGATATTTTTGATGAAATACCAAAGTGCCCAAAATTTGCAAATGGAGAAGTTCGATACCCTGACGCGGTAAACATTTTGGCAGAACAAGGCAAAGTTGTTTGCCACGAATTTGATGCAAAATATTATGACTGCGGAAACAAACTTGAATTCATCAAATGTACTCTCGATTTTGCACTGCAAGATGAGGAAATCTCCGCAAAACTGAAAGAACATCTCAAAACCTTGATTTAAAAATTTCAAAATTTGTATCTTTTGAATATTTTTCCGTTTTTCTCCGCATCCTAAAAGCAGGAGGTTAAAAATGGAAAAATACAGACCTGGCGAAGAAGTGCCACAATCTGGTGACTACACAGCCTATGACCGTGACGGAAACAACGGCGGAAAACTTCATCTTGAAAAAGGCGAAAGATTTCCTGCAACACAACACGAAGGCTCTTATTATGTCAAAGCTCTGACAAAAGAGAGATAAAAAAAGAGTGGAGAAGAGTTGTCACTTTTGAAACTAGTGTAATAAATGTAAAAAAACACCTTATCTAATTATGATAAAGTGTTTTTTTATTATTTTATTACTTTTTTACACCAAGTGCGTTTTTTACAATTAGGGCACTTTAAATAACGAGTTGTTCCTCTATGCATTGCCCAAAGTGCTTGTGAATAAGTTGGAACAATTTCGCAACCACAATTTTTACATTTATAAGCACCAATACTAACTTCAAGTTTTAGTGCGTAAAAACAAGGAATTAAGAACACAATGCAAGTTCCAATAATTGTTATAATTTGCCAAACCCCTTCCGGAATTAAAAATGCAGATATTAAAATTCCAGAGAATAATGCTATCATACTAACAGTTAGAATTGTCCACATAGATTTCAAAATTGTTTTATTTTTCCTTTCTAATTCTTTTGCCATATTAAGTAAAAGTTGTTCATTTTTTTGATAGTTGTTTTCTATAATTATTTTTTCTCCACTTAAAAGTTCGTTCAAACTAACACCTAAAATTTCACATAACTTTGGCAGTGAATTTGTGTCTGGAAGACCTTTTCCATTTTCCCATTTAGACACTGTTTTTTCACTAACAAAAACTTTTTCAGCGAGTTTTGCTTGTGTTAGTTTTTTTGATTTTCTTTCAGTTGCTATAAAATTACCAATTTTATTATAATCCATATTAACCTCTTATTATAACTCTAAAAATTCTTCAATTTGTCTATGTGTTCATTCGTGCATTGGATTTTTTGCAAGTCGTTTATATTGTTTTTGAAGATTTAAGACACTATTATTATCATCAATTTCTTTTAACATATGATTTACTTTAGCTGGAATATAGGTTGTTATGTTTTCAAATTCTGCGATTTTATCTAAATAAGTATAATCTGCCTGTAAATCTGCTTGCCCTGTAATTGCTAAAACCTTTCCATTATATTCTTCAATCATTTTAATATAATCTTCATCAGTCAAAGCACATGTTCTCGCATCCATTTTGTAGGTAAGAAGGTTCTCTATAAAAGAATATATCTTTTGGAGCGTTTTTCGCTTTTTCGTAAAGAGCATTTAGCTGTTTTTTTACTTTTTCTTTACTTATTGTTTTATTTAAAAACCAAGCAAGAAGTCCTTTTTTATCTTTATATTCATTCAACACCGTAAAGCTTTGATATTCCGTTGCACTTTTTAGGCACATACAAGCACCACCAAGTAATATTATTCTTTCAAGTTTTTTTTGTTTAGTAAGTAATGTGGCAATCATTGAGCCCTCACTATGTCCACAATCAATTATTCGATTCTCGTCAACATAAGGTAAACCTTTCGTATATTCAATAACACTTGCAGAGTCGTTTACCAAATCAGATAAGCCAGCGGTGTTAAACTTTCCACCAGATTCGTGAGTTCCTCGCTTATCATATCTTATACAAACATAACCCATATTAACAAACATATCAGACATATTTTTATATAAGACTGTTTTAAATCCTTTCGTATTTCCACCTCTATCTAATTTGCCTGTTCCCATAATCAAAAGAACAAGTGGTCATTTTTTATCATCTGGACGACTAATAGTTGCTCCTATTTTATTTTCGCCATTAATTAAAACTCTTTCCTCAATTATATTCATAATTTTTCTCCTTTTACGAAAGCATTATAACATATATTTTCAAAGGTACTATGTATAACTCTATAAAAAAACTCTACACATTTACTGATTTCATATAAAAATGGCAGTTAGACGTGTGCTTGTCATATACAAGTGTCGTCGCTTCGCTCCGACAGACAATAACACGTCTATAAACTAAATAAAGCAGACAAAAAGCGAAAGTACTGGTGAAAGTAACACACTTTCGCTTTTTTGCTGTCCTATACAATGGCTCATTTATTCCATGGTGTACCTGACAAGAGTCTCTGAAATAAGTTTTTCTTTTGCTGATTAAGACAAATAAAACGATATTTGTGCTTACTTCTTCGCTTTTTTCGATTCTCCGCCTTTTGATATTGTGCTTTCATTTCTTCTCTTGTCAAGTACCTTTCACGGCATAAAGTGGCTATAAAAAAGAGAACTAGATTTTTTATCTAATTCTCTAATTATTACTCTAGTTTCAAAAGTTCTAGACTAAATTCCACTTTTTTATTTTTTACATGTAAAAATCCTTAATTTATGTCGTTTTTTTCAAAAGTACATTGCCTTTTCAATAACACAGTGATAAAATTATCACATAATTCAACCAAGCCCATAAGGCACTTAAAGATGGAAACGTCACACGGGTTGTTTTTTTTATTTTCGTTTCTTTTCCTTTGCTTCAAATAATGCGTTGAAATCAAAATCTTCATCTTGATATTTCACCCCAAGCAACGTGTCAAGCTGTACGTTGTGGATGCTTTTGAAAATGTGAGCTTCCACCTCTGGGATTTTCTCCTTCAAACTCTTGATCAAATTCCTCACTTCCACCCTCGCCGATGGTGAAATTTCGTCCTCTGACAACGCACACTGCTCTGTGAAACGGCAAGCACACTGCAAAAATTTGAGTTGGTGATAGTTTTTCCACGCAATTATGCCATCCTCATGCACACAATAGAGCGGACGAATAAGTTGCATTCCTTCAAAGTTTTTTGAGCAAAGTTTTGGAGGCATAGCCTGAATTTGTGCCCCATACAACATCCCCATCACGGTTGTTTCAATCACGTCGCAGAAATGATGCCCCAGAGCAATTTTGTTGCAGCCACGTTTTTGAGCCTCGCTGTAAAGATGTCCCCTTCTCATTCGCGCACAAAGATAGCAAGGCGACTTCTCAACATTCACAACACTGTCAAAAATGTCCGTTTCAAAAAACTCAATTGGAATTTCCAAAAGTGCAGCATTTTTCTCAATGCGATCGCGATTTTCCTTGTTATAGCCAGGGTCCATACACAAAAAAACCAACTCAAATTTAACTTCGCTGATTTTCTGAAGCATTTGCATAAGCTTTGCAAGCAGCATACTGTCCTTGCCGCCAGAAATGCAAACGGCAATCTTGTCCTCATCCTCAACAAGGTTATATCTTTTAAGTGCGAGAACAAATTTTGTCCAGATGTCTTTTCTGAACTTTTTAAACAAACTTCTTTCAACAATTTGCGCTTTTGTCATTTCTTTCATGGCAATATAATACAGTTTTTAACGAAAAATTGCAATAAAAACACAAGAATTCGCTTCATTTTTAAGTTTTCTTTCGTTCAAAACACCTCAATGCTCTTCCGTTCACTCATGCAAGCTGGCAATCTTTATCCCACTCGGAGAATAATCTTTTTTCTTTTTCGCAAACTATATCCATGAAAACAAAACGTAAAAAGAAAAAACTTATGCAAGACAAAAACGATCCGCTCGGTTCTTACACCGGCACTCCTCTTGACGGAGATTTGCCAACTCAAGACGCTGACGACTTATAGCCCACCACACCCCCAAAAAGGTGTACTCAAAAGCACCCGAAACTTGCATGCCAATAAAATGACATAATTTATGCAATCAACGCCTTTGAATAAAAGTGCTCTTGCCTATAATCAAAACAACAAAAAAGACTGTTCTCTCAGTCTTTATTTTGTTTCTCCATCATTCAAATACAAAATTCCAAGGGTGTGTTCGCCGCAATGGCTTGTGATTGTTGCCCCCGCTGTTGTCTCGTAAATTTTCTTGAAACCTTTTTCTTCAAGCGCCTTTCTTGCGTTTGCAATCATCTCTGGAGTTGCAGTTGTGTATGTCAAAAATGCAATGTCAAGGTCAGGTCTGTTAAATTCCTCCAAAACATCAGCACAATAATTTGCCACAACTCTGTCCATGTTGCCACGATATTTTTTTGCAGGTCCCATTTTTCCATCTTTAAGGACAATTTGAGGACGAATTCTCATCAAGTTTGCTCCAAAATATGAAATGGCTGAGCATCTGCCACCTTTATATAAATAGTCAAGTCTTTCAAGGACAAAACTTGCTTGCACGCTTGGGACTCTGTTTGAAACTTTTTTGAAAACTTCCTCTACTGACAAACCTTCGTTTGCAAGTTTTCTTCCAGCAATAGCCAAAAGGGCAATTCCCGTTGAGAGCGATAAAGTGTCAACAACATAGACATTTGTAAGTTGCTTTGCTGCCTCTTTTGCATTTTGGCAAGCACATGAAATCTGTGATGACAAGCAAAAGTGCACAACAGCATCATAGGCTTTGAGTTGTTCTTGGAAAAATTCCAAATATTGCTGTTCGTTGATTGCTGCAGTTTTTGGCAAAATATTGTTTTCTTCAACAAATTTGAAGATGTCGGCTGAGGTGATTTCACCATCTTTATATTCCTCTCCGCCCAAAATCACTGAGAAAGGGATCGTTTTGATGTCATAATCTTCCAAAATTTCCTTTGGCAAATCGATTGTGCTTTCAGCTGTAATTGCGATTTTCATAAAATCCTCCTATACTGCATGAATTATGCGGTGTAGCCCTTCGATTGTTTTCACTACATAGTATATTTTATCACATTTGTTTTTAGTCTCCAAACCAATTATTCAAAAATTTTAAATATTTTGTCGTCAAAAGATTTTTAAAGCAGAAAGCTTTTGTGCTAAACTAAGTAAAGAAAGGAGTTTTTTATGAGCAAATCACTTAAAATCACAACTATTGTCATTTCTTGCCTCTTCGCTGTGCTCAGCATTGTTATAATTTTCTGGCACTTTGGCGAAGATTTCAGCAAATTCTATTCTCAATCCACAAAAGAATTTGCAATCCCGGGACTGTCTACCGGATTCACACCACAAGGGCTTTGTGAGGAGGACGACAAGTTTTATGTCTCCGGATACATGAGCAACGGGTCGGCGTCAAGAATTTATGTCGTTGACGAGGCCGCACACGAAAATGACAAACACTTCACCTTGACATACAAAGGACAAGACTATGTTGAACACGCCGGCGGGATTGCAACTGACGGGCAGTTTATGTGGATTGTTGGAGACAAACATGTCAACAAAATTGAATTTTCAGACGTTGAAAGCGTTGAAAACGGCGGAAAAATTGAAATTGTTGAACGCGTTGAAAGCGCAAATGGAGCTGACTTTGTGACAATCGAAAATGGAAACCTTTGGATTGGAGAGTTCCACAAAGATGGAAAATATGACACAGACGAACCCCACCACATTCAAACCTCTGACGGCAAAACCAACAAAGCAGTCAGCTTTTGCTATGACCTTGCAACTGTGAACGCAAACGGCTTTACGGCAGCAACCCCAATCAAAGCACTTTCAACAGGTTCTCTTGTGCAAGGCATGCTTGTTGAAGGGAACAAAATTGTGACATCTGCCTCATACAGCCTCGCAAAGTCAATCCTTTGCACTTGCGAAAACATCTTGACTGAAGATGCAGCACAAGAATTTGATTTTAACGGCACAAACATTCCTCTTTATGTTTTGGAAGACAAATACATTGAAAAAACAATTCTTGCCCCATGCATGAGCGAAGAAATTGAATTTGCAAACGGAAAAGTTTATGTTCTGTTTGAAAGTGCTTGCATAAAATACGGGCTCATCACACGCGAAAGTTTAAGAAATGTTTACAGTTTCAAAATCTAAAAGATTTCAAACGAACAAGAAAATGTAACTTTAAATAAAAAATCTTAACGCTTTTGTTAAGATTTTTTTGTTTTTTATGATTTTTTCATATTTTCTTTGCGTTATTTGCTTCAGTTTGTTGTTTTCTTTCTATATTTATTCGAAACTAAATTGTTTTTCAATCATTCTTTTTCAAGAACAAGTTTAAAACATGTTGGGACATCGCCCTCAACCCTAAGTTTTTCACTGACCTCCACGCCCGCAATCACATAAACCTCATTTTCACTTGCCAAAACTGGAATAAAATCACGCACGCGAACAGGAATCTTTTTGTCAATCAAAAATGATTTCAATTTCTTTGTTCCGCCGCCAAATTTTTCAAAAACATCTCCGTCTTCACGATAACGCCATTTTGCATCTTTTGGCACCTTGCGATAGTCAAAATACAAAGCATTTTCGTCTTTCATATTTGAAGTTTTCACCCTTTTGATGACAACTTTCCCATAACCCTTTGCCTCAAACTCGCCAATCTTCAACCCTTTTGAAAGCTTGGATTTTTCAACATGGTTGTTGACAAATGTGAGGAAATCATATTCTTTGCTGACAACAATGTCATATGGCAATTTGATTTTTTTGCCATTTTCAGAAAAGGCAAGTTCTTTGATCATTTCAATATGCTTTCTTTCGATGTCTTTTTTCACGCCGATAAGCGACAGAGTTTCAAAAACAATTCGACTGTAAATTGCGCTGCTGCCATAAAAATAACTGCATGGCATCTGCACAATCTTGTCATCCACGATGAGAGCGTTTGTGTTTGTCACGGATTTGATATAGTCATCATCATCGCAAACTGCCAAAGCAAAATTGTTGATTGCTTCAATGGCATTTGGCCATTTTTTCAGGATATCCTTCATCACGACATGGCGCAAATAGTTTCTTGTGTAATTTGTGTCCGCATTGCTTGAATCTTCAACATATTCAATCCCGTTCATTGACGCATAGTCTTCAATCTCTTCTTTTGAAACTGGAAGCATTGGTCTGATGTAAATTTTGTCACGGATTGGCTCCATTCCCCTTGCACCCGCAAGCCCGCTCCCGCGGAAAATGTGCATCAAAATTGTTTCAGCTTGGTCACTTTGATGATGTGCCAAAGCAATTTTGTCAACAATATCTTTTTTCACGAGCGCTTCAAAAACACCGTATCTACCATCTCTTGCCGCTGTTTCAATGCTGACTTTTTTGTCCTTTGCAATCTTTGGAGAATCAATGGTGAATTTATAAACTCTCACACCCATCTCACGACACTTTTGAAGAACAAAAAGGGCCTCATCGTCACTTTCTTCACGAATGCCATGATTGATGTGGATTGCCACAACATCGATGTCCAAAAGTTCTTTGTTTGAATGCAAAAAATGCAAAAGAGCCATGCTGTCAACACCGCCGCTGACACCAACTCCGATAACTTCACCAGGCTTGATCAATTTGTTTTTTTTGACAAAATCCAAAATTTTTTCCATTGTTTTCCTCGCGCGAAAAATTTAAATCTAAACAAAATACAGACAATATTATACACCACAAAAAAAATAAAAACAATATCTTTAACAAAAAAAATAGGATTTTGTCCTATTTTTTTCTTGTTTTTTTATGAATTTTTAGTATTTTTTTTGTATTTTTATATTTTTTAAATTTTTAGAAAACTTATCACATCACAAAATCAAATAATTTTCACAACCAAAACAGTCATGTCATCAACTGCATAGCCATTGTTGCAAGCAAGTGCTCGCTCAAGCAGTTCGTCAGCAAATTCTTGCGGATTTTTTGTTTTAATTGACTTGACACATTCTTTCAATTCTTCATCCGTTTCAAAGCTGTCACTGATCCCGTCAGAAACCAAAACAACAAAGTTTTTCTCGCTGATGCAATTTTTTTTGACAAACGGTTTGACATCCTCAACAATCCCCATTGGAAGCGAGCCACTGTCCACCACCACGCACTCGTCCTCATTCAACACAAAGGATTTTGGCGATGCCATTTTGATGAAATCTGCAACACCATTCTTTCCATCGACAACACAGATGTCAAGAGCGCTGAAAATTTCTTGCTTGTGAAGCACAAGAAGTTTGTTGACTGTCGAAAGAATGATTTCGTTGTCAAAGCCAGCACGATAGAAGTTTTCCACCAAACCGATCGAAAGATCACTGACATTGTTTGCCTTCTCGCCGCTGCCCATGCCGTCACTTATGGCAAACAAAAATCTGCTGTCATCCAACCTTGTGACACTGTAACTGTCCCCGCTCACCTTTGACCCTGTTTTTGTTTTTTGACTGACACCAAACAGACAGTCATATTTTGGCGCCGTTTTCAAATTGACAACACTGTACCCCGGCCTTGAGCACGGAAAAATTTCACTGATGGTCATCTTACTTCCGCACACTTTGCTGACCACATCAACAATTCGAGGTTTCTCGGCATCCTCATTTCTCACTACAACCGAAACCGTCATTGTCCACACATCTTTTTCAAAAACAACTGCATCAATGCAGATGATGTTGAAATAGGTCAACTCGTCCAAAATTTTGTTCTCTCGTGCAGTGTCAAATGAGATGTTGCATTCAACCTCCTTTGAAAGTCCTCCCATGATTTTTGAAATCCCAAGCAACTGCTCGGCAATGATAAGTTTGCTGGTGTCCACCTCATGCACCATACTCATATATTTTTTATATTGCGCCGTCAGCGTGTTGATGGAACCTAAAATGGCATTGGTCTGCTTGCACCTTGAGGTCAGATAAGACGGAATATCCAAAAGCGTCGCCTTCCCTTTCTCATATGAAATGGTGATAAGTTCGTCAAAAACTTGCTTTGTGTTGTCCGCAAAGGTTCTGTGACAATGATTTCGTTCAGGACAAAATGAACAAATCTTGTCAGAAATTTCCTGTCTCAAAACCTCCTTCACCTCATCAATCGTCATAGACGACTTCAACATTTTGCGGTAGATGATGTTCATTTCATTGAAAACTTCGCCCAAGTTTCCGAGCCTGCGGCTTAAAATCTCGCGATTGCGATTGACAACATTTTTCATAGCAAGACGGTCTTTTGAAAGATTGAAAATGACTGCAATCTCACTGCACACACTCTTTGGAAGCAGAAGAAAAATCAGTGACGAAATCAGCACCGGCAGAATTTCGACGATTCCGAATGACAAATAAAGATTGAAATAGAAACCAATCAAAAGTTCGACACAAACAAGCGCAATAACCATAAAAACGCGAAATCGTTTCTTAAACAAAACTGCCGCAAGCGCCCAAATGATAAACGGCGCAAAGAAGAGCGGATTGTTTGTTGCAATAAGTGCCCCCAGCCCGCCTATTGACGCCACAAGCATTGTCAAAAGTGGAGACGCGCAAAAAGCAAAAAGCAGCAAAAGCAGACTCATAAAAAGTTTCAAAAAACTGAAAGCTCCGACATTCAAAACTGAAAGCCCGCCGCAAATTGCGGCAATGATTGAAAAGAGCGAGACAAGTTCCAAAATCGTCAATTTGTTTGTGAACCCTCGAATTACAATCGCCTCAAACACATTCATGCAAGCGAACATAAACAAGCCTCCAAACAGCATACTGGCAAGGCTCAAAATTGGAGACAATCCTCCCAAAATTTCAAACACAACATTTGCCGCTTGACTGAGAATTGCAAAAAGGAAAAATTCCCATTTCCGCATATTTTTCTTTGCCAACACATGGGCGAAATATGGCACAATCAAGCAAAAAACTGTCACAAGAAGACATATTGCACTTTCAAAGGTCGCCTGTTGCAAAACTCCCGCTGCGATATACGCCGGCACAAGCAGCCACACCTTTTGATTCGCCCACGCAAGTGCAAAAAGCATTCCAAACGCGAATGGAAAAATCACCATGTTGATGCTGGAATGAAAAAGAACATAAAAAAGCCCCAAAAAAATGACAAATTGAACAAAAAACAATAAATATTTGTTGATTTTAACTCTCATAAATCCCTCTTTCTTGATTTTAAAACAAAAGAGCCAAGAAAGAAGAAAAATATACTGTCAAATTAGGGCTTTTCATGTCTTATTTACACGAAATAAAAACTCAAACATAGCAAATTAAAAGTTGAATGTGTTTTGAACCGCAAAACCAAAATCATAAAAACAAAAACATCAGTTAAAATTCATATATTTCAAAATTCCGCAGAAGAGGTGATAGCAAAAATCGTTGCGATATTCTTCCTGCTGCAACAAGAGTTCTTCCTCTGGGTTGGACAAAAAACCACACTCCACCAAAATGCTTGGTGTTTGGGTGCAGTTGAGCACATAAAAATCGCCCACTTTGGAGGTTTTCTTGGCATAGTCAACCGAAGCGTTCAGCGAGGTCTGTACACTTGAAGCAAGTTCCTCACCCGCCTGCGAACCTTCCGCATAATACACCTGTGCCCCACGTGCCTCAGACGATGAGAAACTGTTCATGTGCATACTGACAACCAAGTCAGCATTGCTTCCTTGAATGATTTGCTCTCGTTTTTCCATTTCACTACGCTTTTTGTTTTGGGCAAAAGGCGAATAGAGCCCACCCATATCACTTCGCGTCATAACAACCTTATACCCAAATTCCTCGCATATGTTTTTCAGCGTTTTTGCGTACTCCAAATTCAGTGAACTTTCCGTCACGTCAGTTGTCCTGCCAACCGCCCCGCCATCTTTCCCACCATGCCCTGCATCAATGACAATGACAGGGGTGGATTTTGGAGCACTCGCCCTACTCGCAACAAACACTCCCGCCACCAACGGAACAACCATAGCAATCACAACAAAAAACAACACCCACTTCTTTTTTATCATCAAAAATATGTTTTTCATATAGTAGAATATTAGTTTTTTTCTCAAATTATAACTTTTTTGACAGCAAATGTTGAGCTTCTCTAATTCTCAAACCTAAATTGTAGAAATTTGGATTTTTTATTAAAAATATAACAATTTTTCAAAGGGCAGTACTTTTATCATTTTCTGCAAAAGGGAAAAATCAAAAAAAAGACAAAATATTTTTTTCAAAAAGAACCTTTTCTTGAGGTGTTTTTTTGTTTTTACTCAGCCCCTACTTTGCTTGACTTTCTTTTCCAAATGTTGTTTAATTTCCTTATGAAAAAGTTGTGCATATTTTTTTTGTTCTTAATATGTTTCATTGTGCTTCCTGTTTCAACAGAGACTGTTCTTGCTGAAAGCAAGACCTCGACTTATGTTGTCACGGCAAATTCCGCGAATGTGTATGACGCGCCCTCTTTTTCGGCGACAAAACTCTCCAGCTTGAAAAACAAAGCTGAAGTTGTGCTTGAAATGGGCGGCACATCCCCGAAGGCATATGGCGATGATTTAAATTTCTTCAAAACCGAAGAGGGGTACATCTTTGCGGAGTTGCTGACCCCAAAATCGGAAGTGATTGTGTCAATTCCAAATTTTAACGCGAAAACAAAAACGGCGTGCAATGTGTATTTCAAGGAAGACAATGTCATAACAAAAAGCGAAACTGTCACCCTTGAAAAAGCAAAACCAATTTTCCTCTATGAAGGCTTCGACAGCGATGCCGATTTCAATGCCATTGCTTTTTTGTATGACAATCAAGTCATGTATGGCTATTTGGTACCAAGCGACATCAATCCTGGTGGACTCAACCCACTCATCATCACCTGCATCACTCTGATTTTGGCGTGTCTTGGGATTATCTTCGCATGGGTTTTTATGAAAAACAAAAAAGTGAAAACAAATAAAAGAATCTGACATAAAAGATTGAATAAACTCCTTTCTTGGCGTAAACTGGTCACAAAAAGGAGTTTTTTTATGGCAAAAAATGAAGATTTAGAAATCGAGTTGGAGGATCTCAAAAAACAGTTTTGGTATTTGATGAAAACCACTATCCCGGAAATGCAAAATTTGAGTTCTCAGATGGCAACTTTGCAAGAAGAGTTGTTGCCGCAAATCACGGACCTAAGTTCTCAGGTTTCAAATTTAAGTTCACAAGTGACAGGACTCAACTCACAAGCCACCACTCTCAGCAATCAAGTGTCAGGTTTCAGCGAGCAAATTTCAACCTTGGGGACTGAAATTTCAAACACCCAGAACGGGCTTTATGAGGTCAACACACAAATTTCGGATTTATCATCTCAGGTTTCAACTTTCAAAGAAGAAACAGCCTCTCAGGTGGAGGACTTGAGCAGTTCTGTGACAAACCTCGTTGATGTCACCATTCCAGAACTTGAAGCAAAAATTGGTGAAGGTGGAGGCAGTGGCGGCGGCGAAAAAGAGTGGGTGACACTTTATGACAAAGACAGCACTGACGAAGCCCTCAATTATGGTTATCCCGACGGACTGGTTGGCGGACTTGGCACCATATCAAACAGTGCGGATTTCTCCCCATACAACTATCTTCGCATAACTTACTGGTCGGAAAATCACGAATTTGTTGTTTATCAAGATGTCAGAAGAAAATCACCTATCGAGTTTTTCTCATTCACCATGATTGATGAAGCATTCACAGGTTTCACCGGAGTTTCATATTCAATCATCACCGATGACTCTGGCGCAAAAAGATTCTTTGTTGGCAATGTCAGACAAATTCTTTTTGTCATTATCGGAAAAGCTACAACCGGCGGAATGAAAAACGGAAACACATCTTTCTATTTTGGCAAAATTGAGGGAGCAATTTAAGAATCAAAATTAAAAAAAACATAAATAAAAAACTAAAAACATAAGTTAAAAAATGCAAATTAAAAAACACAAACAAAACAAAAAAACGCTGAGAATTTCGCAAAAATCTCAACATTTTTCATAGTTTAAATTGAAGTTTAAATGAAAAGCATATTATTTTGATTTTCAAAAAAACAATTCAAGTTTCACAAAACATTAAATCTTAATCTAAAAAAATCAGCCTATGAGTGTGCGTTTCCTCAAAAAATCGCACACTTTTTTTTCATACAAAACTCCAGCGACAGGATATGCCATCGCATGAGAAGCTCCCTCAACAACATATTTTTCGCGCATCTCGGCTGGCGTTGCCTCATAGAGCACTTTCAAGTTCTCAAGAGGCACAAACTCATCCTCCTGCCCATGGATGTATAGAATTGGAACCTTTGTGTTTTTAACTTGCTTTGCCGCATCCGCCGCATAAACATCAAAATTATGGATGCGTTTTGCATAACTGTAAAGATGTTTTTTCACAAGTTTGAAAAAGAATTTGTGCTTCCTCATCACATGTTCAATCTGCCTGTCCGCATTTGCATAAGCACAATCTGACACAATCGCGGCAACGTTTTTCAATTCAGTTTCGCCGGCAGTCATGCATACTGCAGCCCCGCCCATCGAAAGTCCAAACAGCAAAATTTGATTGTCTGGGGTTTTGTCGTTGACGAACTTTATCCACTGCAAAATATCCTTGCTGTCCAACCATCCAAAACCTATGCACTTCCCTTCGCTTTCACCATGAGTTCTGTTGTCAATTGTCAAGACGTTAAAATTTTTCTGAACAAAAAACTTGCAATATTGCTGCATCTCTTGATAATTTCCGCCAAAACCATGCACAACAATAACTGTTTTGTTTGAATTTGCTTCTTTAAGATGTCCAATCAATTTAAGCCCATCATGACTTGTGGTTCTCACTTTTTCAAACTTCTGAGCATTCCACCAGCACAAATCAATTTTGTTGTCTTTAAGCTTTTGATCAAAATTTTTCTTAAGAGCCTTCGCTGTCACACTTCGCCGCGAAAAAGCAAAGCGAAACAAAATCGCACCGACAACGAGATAATATGCCAGAGCCAAAATTATTAACACCACAAAACCAAGCAAAATCCATGCAATAATTTTCATCAACACCTCAATTTCAGTCTATGATTGCCTTGACAGGCTCCCCCGTTGCCGCGTCTTGATAGGTCAGCCAGTAGCCAAATCCATCTCGCTTGTTCTCATTGAGTGGCAGCCAAATCGGATAACCCGCAAGTTCCTTTGGAGGATTTTCTTCAAATACAGCCGGCACGCCATAACACACATATCTCACATTTTCATCTTCATCATAAAGCAGCCCGAAAACATAGAAGTCTCCGTCATCCTCATATTCCACCTTCACCCATTTTGAAGACGGAATCAAATCCTGCAAGTTATCCTCCGCTGGATTTTCCTCAAAAAGCTTATCTATTTGCGGTTTCAACCTGTCAAAAAAAACAATTTCCGTTTCTTCATCAGTTCTCTCTCCGATTTCTGATTTTTTTTGTTTTCCTTTTTTCCCCTCAATTAGTTTTTCTCTTTGCTCGTCTTGTTGCTGAGTCTTGTCATCCGCTTCCTGAAACCCATCAGCAGCAGTTTTTTGAAGCGTCAATTCTCCGTCATTCTCCAACCTCTGCGCAACGAAGTCTTCTTTGTGATTTCTTTCGCTACTCGCTTCCACAAGAATACCATCCGTCGCCTCGACATCCGCATTTTTGTTATTTTCAAAGAAGTATTTTTTATAGACACAATCGGCACAGTTTCCGCCGCACATTGCATTGTCGATTTCTTTTTCAACGATTTCCTTTTCATCTTCATCAAAATCAACACCATATTTGTCAAGCACATCTTTTGTGTGTTTAAGCGAGTTATCCCCCGCCATTTCTGTGATTATGCTGCCATAGACATCGTCCGCGCTGCCTTCACTCGAGCCATATAAAATTGGTGCAGCCTCCGCATTTTGAAAATTAACAATCGCACAAGAAAACTTGTTTGGAATGTTTTTTAGGTCAAGGAAAAATTCATAAAGCATGTTCGACTTCAGCGTCAAGCCTGCTTTGTAAACCTTTTGGCTGCAATATAAGCCTAAAGAAGAAATCCCCAGAGGCTCTCTGGGGAAATTATAAAGTCTTAAAGTGCCGTGCAAGCCACTTCCATCTTCTTCCATAAACAAAACTGCTTTTTTGTCAGTTCCTTTTTCAACGTCACTTAAAACAATGCTTTTCTTTTTCAACATAAACTCCTCACTTTAATATATATTTTATCGTGAAAGAATTTATGATAAAAATTATTATTCAACGCATCGTGTCAAAAATTGTCTATTTTTGAACTTTCATTTTGCTCTCAACAAATTTGACAACGCTCTTTGCTACAAAACCGGCTTTGGCGTAAACTTCTTCGCCGCTTCCGCTGCCCATATAGTTCTCAACGCCATAGAAGGCTCCCTTCTCGCCAACAAGCTTAAGCCACTTGCTGTCGTTGCTTGCCTCAATTGCAAGCACAAGGTTTGCTTCCTTGCAAATCACTTTGTTTTTGTATGCATTAGACTGTTTTTCAAACAATTCAATTGATGGCATTGACACCACATTCACTTGATATTTCTTGCGAAGTTCCTTTGCTACCTTCACAGCCAAAGGCACCTCTCCTCCACTGGCAATCAGAACAACCTCAGGCTTTTGAGTTGTGTTTTCAAGCAAATATCCACCTTGCAATGCTCCCTCAAAAGAAGTTCCATCAACATGCTCTATGTCTTGTCTTGAAAGAGCGAAGGTCACTGGGATGTATTCTTTCAAACACGTGTTGTAGCCCGCAACAAGTTCTTTATAGTCGCAAGGACGGAAAACTGTGTTTCCAATGATTGCACGAAGCTGCCCAATCTGCTCGATTGGTTGATGAGTTGGACCATCTTGCCCAACAAAAACTGAGTCATGTGTGAAGAAGGACATCACAGGAAGTTTCATCATTGCTCTCATCTTCACTGCTGGCAGAGCATAGTTTGAAAATGCCAAGAAGGTTGAATCAAAAGTGATAAAATCTTCATACAAAGCAATTCCGTTGCAGATTGCTGCCATGGCATGCTCTCTGACACCAAAATGAATGTTCTTTCCGCGACGATAGCCCGCTGAGAAATTTCCCGCATTTGGAATTGTTGCAAAAGTTGATGGCCCAAGGTCGGCTGTTCCGCCAATAAGTTGTGGACACTGATATGCCAATTCGCTGAGCGCATAGTGATTGATTTTTCTTGTGCTTTGTCCATCATGTTTTGAAATTATCTTCAAAATTCTCTCAAAGCTTATTTTTTTGCGGTCAAAGAACGCCAAAAACGACTTGTAAAGTTCAGGATTTGTGCTTGAATACATTGCAAGATTTTGGTTCCACTTTTCGTGATTAAGTTTTCCTCTTCTTGTGCTTGCCATGCAAAGTTCGCGCACGTCACTTGGAATATAGAAACTTTCCTTAACTTTAAGGTTTTCTTTGAACACTTGCAGTTCTTCTTTTGAAAGCACTGCCGCATGAACTGAAGAGGTTCCTTCTTTTTGAGTTCCAATTCCTATTGTTGTGTTGAAAATGATGATAGTTGGCTTTTTGCTTTTCTTTGCTCTTGCGATTGCGTGTGTGCAGAACCAATAGCTGTTTCCTTTTGCCACTTTAATGACATTCCAACCCATCGAAGCAAACTTCTTTGCAACGTTTTCTCTGTTCGCAAGAGAAAGTGCACCGTCAATTGTCACATCGTTGCTGTCATAAAGCAAAATCAATTTGTTAAGTTTCAAATTGCCTGTCAAGCTTGCAGCTTCAAGAGCAACGCCCTCCATCAAGCACCCATCACCGCAGAAGCAGTAAGTATAGTTGTTGATGATGTCAAATCCAACAGTATTGAAACGCTCTTCCATCACAGACTCTGCGATTGCCATGCCGACAGCGTTTGCAACACCCTGCCCCAAAGGTCCTGTGGAAACTTCCACCCCTTCGGTCACGCGATATTCAGGATGCCCCGGTGTTTTCGAACCCAATTTTCGAAAATCTTTCAAATCTTGAAGCGAAACATTGAAGCCAAACATTGAAAGCAAACTGTAATAGAGTGCGCTGGCATGCCCCGCAGACATAACAAGACGGTCACGATTTAAAAAATCGGTGTCTGAAACATCAAAGTTATAGTGATCTTTGAAAAGAGCAAACAAAATTGAAGAGGCCCCCAGCGAAACACCCAAATGCCCAGATTTTGCATTTGTGATTGTCTCCGCAGAGAGAGCCTTCAAATAATTTATCGCTTTTTGTGTCAGTTTCATAAAATTCCTCCAAGGGTTTTGATGATTTTGTCGCAGACAAAGTCTGCATCCGTTTTTCTCAAGTTTATCGTCACATTTGAAAGTTTTTCAAGCTCCTTTGTTCGGTTTTCATATGAAATCGCGTCCACCGTCGAGCCATTTTCTTGAATGAAATTGCGAGGCAATTTCAAAAAAACAACCAAACCTTCTTCTTTTAGTATATTGAAATTGTGAATCAAATAGTCATAATTGATTGAAACAACAACATTTGTGAATGAAGCAATATGTTTGAGAACTCTTGTCTCTGCATGCTCAAGATATTCCTTCGTGCAAAGTTCTTCAACTGCTTTCTTGTCAATCAGTTCATATTCAATCAAGTCCTTCGTGTCGCAAAAAATCATGCCTAAAGTTTGCGACAATTTTTCTGCCCAAAGTTTGGTGTGATTGTCACATAAAGATATGATAACAATTTTATTGTACTCTCTATCCATGGTTTTATTTTAGCACAAACTTTTCTTATTGCAAAATTTTTTTAAACTCTTCAACCAAATCTTGCAAAATATATCATCTTTTTTTGTTGAGAACTGAAGCAAAATTTCAAAATACAGAACGAAACACAGAACAAAACAACAATAATAAACGGCAAATCCAGGCTTTCATTCAGCGTGCAAAGAACAAAACTTTCATCCACTCCCACACCAATCATGCCGCTCTCTTTTGTGCAAAGATAAGAAATTTGTTCATTTTCAAGTCTCATCAAAAGTTCTCCCGAAGGATGTGTTGACGAATTTGCACTGATAAACGCAAGTTTCACATCAAGTGCCTGCAAAAACTCCTCAGTTGTTGAATTTTTTGAACCATGATGTGCCACCTGTAAGAAGTCAACAGAAAGTGAAAGGTTTTCCTCTTTCAAAGTGTTCAAAAATTCCTCTTCACGCAAAAAGGGCGCGTCCCCAGTGAAAAGAAAGGTTTTTTGATTGAAAGTGACTGTGATGAAAGGGGAATAACTGTTTGTGTCGCTGTAAGTTTCGTGGTCACCGGCAAAAATTCGAACCGCAGCCCCACCGCTTTCCCATGAATTGTTTTCAACAAATTTGACCGTACAGTTTGGCTCGTTGGAAATTGCAGAAACTGCTTTTTGATATGTATATGTTGTGCTAACCAAATAATCTCTGATTGAAGGCTCCCCTTCCGCAAGCACCTTTGGACGAAGAACATTGTCCACTTGAAACGCATTCAAAACTGAAGCTGTTCCTCCAACGTGATCGGCGTCAGGATGGGTCAAAATCATGAGGTCGATCTTTGAAAGATTGTTCTCCGCCAAAATCAAATTTAAATCTTCCACCAAACTTTCTTTGCTGTCGTCACTTCCGGTGTCAATCAGCATTGTTTTGTCGTCCGGAAAAATCACAAGTGTCGAGCTTGCCTGCCCGACATCCAAAAAGTAAACCTGCAAAGGGCTGCCTGTAACGCTGCCAAATTGGTTGTGATAAAACTGGATTTGATTTCTGTTTATGAAAATGAAAAGGGTAATAACTGACACAAAAATGATAAAAAATGACTTAAAAATGTCATTTTTTGATATATTTTTCAGTTTTTTACGCAATTTTTCCACTTTAAATAAATTCTATTTCATCCTTATCAAAATCTTTCATCTTTTTCTTTGGTATTTTACCCCTGAAAATTTGCATGATTTGAGGCATCATATCAATGGCATTTTTATAGCCTTGTTCAATCATTTCATCCATCCCTTCAAAACTTGTGGACTTAAATTTTTTGTTGTCTGTTGCAATGGTTGCGTCCGCGCACATGTATCCCTTCACGGCGTTACTTTTCATCAAAATTCGAATTGTGCATCCAAGCACATCCAAAACTTTTGTACTCTCGGTGCCATAAAGCCGCGTGCTGTTGCAGTCCACCGCAATCACATAGTCACATCCAAAATACCTTGGAATGTTTGCAGGAATTGTGTTTTGAAGTCCACCATCACAAAGCAATCTGTCTCCGAACTCAACTGGTTGGAAGATTCCCGGAACACAGCAACTGCCCGCAACCGCCTTGGACAAATTGCCATGACTTATGCAAAGTTCCTTCGTTGACTTGATGTCCACAGCAACTGCTGAAAAAGGAAGTTTGAGGTCTTCGATGTTAATATCACCAAAAGTTTCAATCATCAAATTTTCAATTCCCTCTGTTTTTGAAGGCATAAAGAAAAGTTTGCTTGTGCGGATGTCTTTCACTTTCAACTTTTTTGCAATCTCATAGATTTCCTTTGAAGTCATGCCACTGGCATATGCTGCCCCCATGATGCTCCCCACGCTTGTGCCAGCAACATAGTCAAATTTTAACCCAAATTCTTCGAACGCCTTGATGACTCCAATGTGAGACAACCCTCTTGCGCCGCCTCCGCCAAACGCCAATCCAATTTTTGGTTTTTTCTTCAAAAAGTTTATGATTTTCATGAAATTAGTATATCAAACTTTCCCATAAAATAAAAACAATATTTTAAGAAATTCAACCCCCTCCCCAAATTTTTTTACTTCAAAGCTACATATAAAAACTTTGTGTAATAGTTGCGACCTTTGAAAAATAAAATATTTTCATGAAAAAGTTTTCTTTTTTGTCCTTATCAATTTTTGTTGTGGCAGTTTGTGCATGTATTTCATGCGGATATCTCCTGTCCACTGTCCTTGATGCAAGCGGATTTTTGTCAACCGCAAATGTGACAATCGAACAACAAACAGTGTATGCTGTATCCATGAACAGCAGCTCCGTGAAAAAGGAAGTGGAAGCCCAAGCAGAGAGTTTGAAAAGCCAAAATGGTGCGGGATATGTTTTGGAATATGAAAACCGCCACCACATCATCGCCAGCGTTTATGCCAACAAAAACGATGCTGAGCTTGTCAAAAACAACCTCAAAAACAGCGGAACAGCCTGTGAAATTCTGGCAATCACCCTTTTAACAAACAAAATTGATGGCACATTTGATGCCAACGAGAAAACCATCCTGTCAAACTGTCTTAAAGCAAAATTTGATTGTTTTGAAAAACTTTATGATGTCGCAATCAGCCTTGATACCGGCGTTTTTGACAAAACAAAAGCAAAACTGGAGTGCAACAGCATATATTCTTCATTTGTCTCCACAAAAGCCAACTTCGACGCCTTCTTCAAGGAGAAAAATCTCGATGAAATCGAAAGCAGCCTTAAAACAATCGAAACGCATCTTTCAAACCTAATCAGCGAAAACTACTCCTCCACCGCCCAAACCTTCCCATCCCTCATCAAGCACACATATTGCCAAATCCTCTTCTGTGCATAAAATAAAAGACATCACAAATTTGATGTCTTTTCGTTTAAACTTAAACCAATTCGTCAAGGAAAATGTTGTAATTTTTGTCAGCAAGAATTCTGACACCATAAACCTTATCCCTGATGCAACGATTTGCCTCTTTCGCAAATTTTGATGCCATGGTCAGTTCTTCTTGAGTTGGCTTGCCGCCACGTTGGGTTCTGCCAACGAGTTGATATTTCACCAAGTCAATGCCGATTGTTTCGTTCAGTTCCTTTGCAATTTTGACACTGTCCATAATGTTTTCCCTTGCAATGATGCAAGTGCTTCTGTTTTGAAGATAGTTTTTCAAAATAAGATTTCCAATTTTTTCAAAATCAAGGTCTTTTTTCTCAGCGATAACATAGTCTGCGTTTGTTTTTTCGGAAACTGCCCGAGCAATATCAGGCTCATTTCTGCCCATAACCTCAAAAATGCAGGACATATTGAAGGACTGGATGCTTGGCATCGAATTTTGCACCGCGTAAACACCTTCCTTCACCGCCGTTGAGAAGCCAATGCTGTAAAAGCTGTCGTCAACATCGTTGTCGATTGTCCCCGGAACAAAAATTGTGTTAACTCCATTTTCATACAATCTCTTGGCACCTTTTTCGCTTCCGTTTCCACCCAAAATAATGACAACATCAAACTGTTTTGCATTCGCAAGTCCCAAGGCAAACACATCATCCTTCTTAAATTCTGGACAACGAGATGATTTGATTACAGTTCCTGCCTCGTCACGTAAATTTTTGTTAATAACATCCTTCAAAGGAAAAAACTGCCCGTTCACAAGTCCTTCAAAGCCGCCATAAGCAAAAAATGTTGTATCCTTGTTCTTTTTGAAGACGTCAAAGATAAATCTGTTCATCCCTGGAGCGTCTCCGCCGCTTGTCAAAAGCAAAATTTTCATTTCTTTTCCCCTTTTATTGCACAACAATGTTTTCGTTTCCGATAATTCCCGAAAGTTCGTTGATAAGATAGTTGTTTACTTTCACTGTGTTTTGATACACAAACGCCTTCCCCGATGAGGAGCATTTGATGACCACCTGAGCATCCCCAGGATACGAAGAAATTGAGCTCTTCACTTTGGTGTAGATATCAGGATTTTTTGTGTCGAATTTTAAGCAGAGACGCTCTTTTGGCTTCGCTTTTTGAGCCGCAGCACGCTCCTCTTCATCCTTCCACAAAATAACAGCATCACCAACAGCAGATGGAGCCATGCCATCCCTTATGTTGATTTTTCCCTTGATTGTCACCATGTTATCCTCTTCCAAAAGGTCGCGATATTTTGAGAACGCATTTGAAAAAAATGTGATTTCCATCGTTCCCTTCAAATCTTCAAGCTTGATGTAACACATCTCCTTGCCGTTCTTGGCACGCTTTCTTGTGGCTTCTGTGATGATTCCTCCACAAACAAATGGTTGCCCATCATAGAGATTTGATTCAGAATGATGTTCTCCGTCAAATCCTTCTTCATCGCCACCTTCTTCAACATTCTCTTCAATGAACGCCAACATTTCAGAAGAAAGGTTGTATCCCTCAAACTTCTTGACATGATCTTCAAGAGGGTGTCCAGACATATAAACACCAATAATTTCGCGTTCGTTTTTCAAAAGCGTTTTCTTATTGAATTCCTTGATGGCTGGATAGTCCACAGTGTCAGCAATTTGTTGCTCTCCAAAGAAAGAAATTTGTCCAATCTGGCTTGTCTTTTTGTCTTTGTTTGCACGGTCCACAAGCTTTTCATATACAGCCATATATTGCGAGCGAGCATAACCAAAGCAGTCGAATGCACCGCTTAAAATCAGGCACTCAATGGCCTTTTTGTTGACACCGCCAACATTCACAGCACGAGTGATGAAATCATCAAAACTCTTGTAGTCTCCGTTTCTTTCTCTTTCTTGAATGATGCTGTCTGTCACGCCAATTCCAACATGTTTCAACCCACCAAGTCCAAAGCGAATTGCTTTGTTTTCGGTCTTGAAATATGATGTTGATTTGTTGATGTGTGGAGGCAGAACATCAATGCCTTCAGTGCGTGCAAACGAGACATATTTTTTGATGTCGTCCGCGTTTGTGATGCGGTTGTTAAGTACCGCAGTGATAAACTCTGTCTCATAGTGGCATTTGAGATAAGCCGTCTGATATGAAACATGGGCGTAAGCCGCTGCGTGCGATTTGTTGAAGGCGTATTTCGCAAATTCCTTCATTTCGTCAAAGATTTTGTTTGCAACATCTTTGTCATGTCCAAGTTTGACAGCACCAGGAATTGAAGCTTTTCCGGTTGGGTCTTCCCAGCCGTTGATGAATTTTTCACGCTCTTTGTCAATTTTGTCGACCTGTTTCTTTCCCATGATACGGCGAATATTGTCCGCCTGTCCCATGCTGTAGCCCGCCATAACCTGCACGATTTTCATAACCTGCTCTTGATAGACGATACAGCCATATGTGACATCCAAAATATCCTCAAGGCATGGGTCATCATACACGACTTGCGATGGATCCAATTTGTTTCGAACGAATTTTGGAATTGAGTCCATAGGGCCCGGACGATAAAGCGAAACTCCCGCGATGATATCTTCCAAGCAGTTTGGTTTCAAATCCTTCATAAACTTCTTCATGCCGGCACTTTCAAGTTGGAACACAGCGTCAGTTCTTCCGCTTGCAATGAGGTTGTAGACTTCCTCGTCATCATATTCCATGCCGTAGAAATCCAATTTCACCCCATGATTTTCATAGACATAGTCGCATGCTTTCTTG
>JAGBFI010000023.1 GCA_017936585.1 Clostridia bacterium
TCCTTTCTGCTGGCGTTGCAAAACAGACCTTGTGTATAAGCTGATTTCTGCATGGTTTATCAAAATTGACGAAATTCGTCCAATGGCACTTAAAGCAATTGAGGATGTTGAGTTTAAGCCAGAATATGCAAAGAAGAGAATGGTGGATTGGCTGAACAACATGGGTGATTGGAACATTTCAAGAAGCCGCTTCTATGGGCTTCCACTTCCTTTTTATGTTTGTGAAAAGTGCGGCAAGGTGCATGTGATTGGTTCTTTGGAAGAACTCAAAGAAAAAGCCGTTGACAAAACCCTTGTCGACAAACTTCCAAACATCCACAAACCTTGGATTGATGAAATCAAAATCAAATGCGAATGCGGCGAAGTGATTTCAAGAATCCCAGAGGTTGGAGACGTTTGGCTTGATGCTGGAATCACTCCTTTCTCAACGAAGAAATATTTCACTGACAAGAAGTTTTTTGAGGAAAACTTCCCAAGTGACTATGTTTGCGAAATGATTGAACAAATCAAACTTTGGTTCTATTCTCTATTGATGATGAGTGTTGTTTTGACCGGAAAAGCTCCATACAAAAAAATTGTGACCTATCAATATGTTAAGGACGAAAAGGGCGGCGAGTTCCATAAGAGCGGAGGAAACTCTTTGGAAGCTGACCACGTTGCTGACAAAGTCGGCGCAGATGTTGTGAGATATTTGTTTTCAAGCTCAAGCCCAAGCAATGATATGCGTTTTGGATTCACACTCACAGACGAAGCAAGAAGAAAGTTGCTTGCGTTCTGGAATATTTATACATTCTTCAATACCTACGCGTGCATTGACAATCCTGACATTGCAAACTTCAAGCCAATTGACGCAGATTTGACGGTGACTGACAAGTGGCTTCTTGAAAGCATCAACAAATTTGTGACAGACAGCGACAAAAACTATGCTGACGACAAGAATTTCTTGGTTGTTCGTGACTTTGAAAAACTTGTTGATGACATCTCAAATTTCTATATCCGTTCAAACAGAAAGAGATTCTGGAAAAGCGAAAACAAACAAGACCAAATGACCGCTTATTGGTGCCTCTATCATGCAATCAAAGCTGTGATTCGTGTTATGGCTCCAATCGTGCCTTTTGTGACTGAATATATTTGGCAAAACATGGTTCGTGAAATTGAAAAGAATGAAGTTGAATGCATCATGCTCAGCGGCTTCCCAACAAAAATTTATGAAAACGATTTTGCTGAAGTTCTTGAAAATGCAAACGTTGCAAGAGACATCATGTCAACTGCTCAGAGACTTAGAAATGAAAATCAAATCAAAGTTAAGCAACCTCTGAAGACAATGTATGTTGCTGGCGGCGAAAACACTGTGAATGTGCTTGCTGACTTTGGCGACATCATCAAGGAAGAACTTAACGTCAAGAGTCTTGAATCTGTGGTTGATGACAGCAAGTTTAACGATGAATTTTTGACTGTCAACTTCAAAAAGGCTGGCGCAGTGCTTAAAGGCGAAGTGCAAAAACTCAAAAACATCTTGAGTGCTCTTTCTGATGAAGAAAATGCTGCTGTTATGGCTGGCTTCAAGCAAGGAAAGGTGACTGTTGGCGAATTTGTGGATTTGGATGCAGAACTTTTCAATCTGGAAAAGAAACCAAAAGGTGACTTTGTGATTGCTCACGAAAACGGCAACACCGTTGTGCTTGACATCACTTTGGATGAAGGGCTGATTTTGGAAGGATTATATCGTGAGTTTGTTCGTGGGCTTCAAGTGCTTAGAAAGGATGCTGACTTTGCGATTGATGACCGTCTTTATGCATATTTTGAAACTGCTGACGAGCAACTTGCCAACATGCTGTTCAACTTTATGGATAAAATCAAACAAGAGGCACTCATCATTCGCGCGGTTGAGAAGATTGACAATCCAGAAATTGAGAGAAACATTGAAGTTGGCGATAGCTTCATCATTGTGAAATTTCAAAGATAAGGTGGGGATATGAGAATTGCTGATAGTTGGAAAGACTACAAAGTTTTGGCGACTGGCGATGGCGAAAAACTGGAGGACTGGGCTGGAGTGAAACTTCTTCGTCCAGACCCTCAAGTGATTTGGCATAAAAAAGAAAACATGCAAAAGCGTGCCGATGCTTTTTATGAACGTAAGGAAGGTGGCGGACTTTGGCACTATAAAAAAACAATTCCAGAGCAGTGGAATGTTTCGTGGCAGGGGTTGAAATTTATTGTCAAGCCTATGGGTTTCAAGCATACAGGGCTTTTTCCTGAGCAAGCCGTCAACTGGCAAATGATGAGGGAACTTGTCAAGAATGCAGGACGCGAAATCAAAGTGCTCAACCTTTTTGCTTACACTGGTGGAGCTTCAGTTGCGTGCAGCAAGGCGGGTGCCCTTGTCACTCATGTGGATGCAAGCAAGGGAATGACCGAGCGTGCCAAGGAAAATGCGGCCCTCAACGGAATTTCCAACATCCGATTTATTGTGGATGACTGTAAGAAGTTTATCGAGCGGGAAATTCGCAGAGGAAACCGCTATGATGCAATCATCATGGATCCGCCAAGCTACGGCAGAGGTCCAAACGGCGAAATGTGGAAACTTGAAGACAACTTGGCTGATTTTGTTGCTCTCACAAAAGAGGTTCTTTCGGATAAACCGCTGTTTGTGCTTATCAATTCATACACAACTGGACTGCAACCAACCGTGATTGCAAACATCTTGAAAAGTGTTTTTGGTATTGACAATGTTGAGGCGGACGAGATTGGTCTTCCAACAGATGAAAATTTGATTTTGCCTTGTGGCGCAAGTGGGGTTAAGATATGGAAAAATTGACAATACTTTATGAAGACAACCAAATTGTTGTGGCAATAAAACCACAAAATGTGCCAACTCAAGCGGACGAGAGTGGAGACGGGGATATGCTTTCAATGGTGAAGGCATATGTCAAAGAAAAATACAACAAAGAGGGAGAGGCATTCATTGGACTTGTGCACAGACTTGACCGTCCAACTGGCGGAATTATGGTTTTTGCACGCAATTCGAAATCTGCAAAAAGACTGACCGAGCAGTTCAAGACGCATGAGGTTGAAAAGGTGTATTATGCCATCACAAACGGCGTTGTGAAAATCAAAAATCAAACACTTGTCAACTATGTGAAGAAGAATGAAAAAGAAAATATCGTCAAAATTGTTCCTATGGGAGAGCAAGGTGCGAAAAAAGCTGAGCTTGTTTACAACGTTTTGGACAATAACGGCAGCGAAAGTTTGCTTGAAGTGAAAATTTTGACTGGAAGAAGCCACCAAATCAGATTGCAGCTTTCTAACATTGGGTTTCCGCTTGTTGGCGACGTGAAATATGGCAAGGCGACGGGCAGAACTGGGCGTTTGGGTCTTTGGGCAGGGAAATTGTCTTTTGTTCATCCAACGACAAAACAAAGGATGACCTTCTTGGCTTGTCCGGACGAAAGCGTGCAACCTTGGGACAAGTTCAATATGGAAAAATATTTATCGCGTTAGGAGTTTATTAAAATGAAAAGTCGCAGTGAAATTGAAGAGAAATATAAGTGGGATTTGACTCAATATTGCAAGGATGATTGTGACTTTGAAAAGAGACTTTCCGCCATCTCTCAAAAGGTGGACGAATTTGCAGCGTTTGAAGGAAAACTTTTGGACGATGCTTTTTTGTTACAATGTTTAGAGTTTGAAACTGAGGTTGGAAAGGAACTTTCTTTGCTTGGAGTCTATGCCTTCTTGCGTTTGTGTGAGGATAAAGCGAACAGAAAAGCGAATGAAATGAACGAAAATTTCAGTGTTGTTGCAACGAAACTTTCAACAGCAACAACGTTTATTGAGGTTGAAATTGGAAAATTTAAAGCCGAAAAATTGAAAACTTTGCAAAAAGATAAGAAATTTTCAAATTACGCACGTTTCTTTGAAGGAATTTTGCGTGATAAGAAGCATATGCTTTCAAAGAAAGAGGAATTGTTGCTCTCAAAAATGGGAACTTTCTTGGGCGGTTTTTCGGATAATTTTGACAAATTCAATGATGTTGATTTAAAGTTTGCTCAAATTGAGGACAGCAACGGGAAGAAGCATGATCTTGACCAGTCAAATTATTCGCTTTATGTTGAAAACAAGGACCGCGTTTTGCGTAAAAATGCCTTCAAGGAGTTGAACGGGAAATACGGCGAAAACATTAATTTTTTGACAAGCAACTATACAAGTGATGTCAAGGCGGATTGCACATTTGCAAAAGTTAGAAAGTTCAAAAGCGCGCTTGCGGCTTCAATATATGCGGAGGAAGCAAGCGAAAAAGTGTATGAAATGCTTATCAAAAAGGTACGCGAAAATGTCTCTTTGCTGCAAAGATATTTTGAAATCAAACGCAAAATGCTGAAACTTGGTAAGTTTGCAATCTATGACTCCTTTGCACCAGTTGAGGAAGAAATTGACCAAAAATTCACTTATGAGCAGGCACTTGAGATGGTGAAAGAGGCTGTCTCTGTTTTGGGGGAAGAGTATGTTTTGCTGATTGAGAAATCTGCAAAAGATAGATGGATTGACGTGTTGCCAAACAAGAACAAGGAAAGCGGGGCGTTTTCTTCAGGTGCATATGGAGCAAATCCTGTTGTGCTGACAAACTTCGAGGGGAATTTGGAGAGTGTGTTCATTTTGGCGCACGAACTCGGGCACGCAATGCACACATATTTTTCAAACAAAAACCAGCCAATTCAAACATCAGATTATGTGATTTTCGTTGCCGAGGTTGCAAGCAATGTCAATGAGATGTTGCTTCTTCAAATGCTTTTGTCAAAGGCAAAGACGGACAAGGAAAAAATTTATTATTATGACCATTTTCTGAGACAAATGCGTTCGTCAATTTTCAGACAAACAATGTTTGCTGAGTTTGAGGCGTATGTCCACGAGGAATATGAGAAAGAAACTCCGCTCACACCGGAACTTTTGTGTGAAAAATATGAAGACTTAAACAAATTTTATCACGGGGAAAAGGTTGAACTGATTGACGAAATCAAATTTGAATGGGCACGAATTCCGCATTTTTATCGCAGCTTTTATGTGTATAAATATGCAATCGGGCTTATCTGCGCAATTAAGATTGTAAATAAGTTGAAAAAGGATGAGAATTTTGCAAACAAATATATCAAATTTTTGTCTTCTGGTGGCAGTTCTGACCCTATAAGTCTTTTAAAAATTGCAGAGTGCGACTTGGAAAAGGAAGAAACCTTTGATGATGCTTTTGCTGAGTGCGAAAAATTTATTTCGGAGTGGGAAAAACTTTTGAAATAGGGGGCTCTGCATAAGATTGAATTAAAATGCATAAATATGCACAAAATGAATAAGGGTAGATAAAATTTGAATAAATAAAATGAAAATAATAAATTTAAAACTTTCAAAAAAACACCAACAAAAATGTCGGTGTTTTTTGTTTTGCAATTTTTCAAAGAGGTTTATGAAAGGTTTTTCATCTGTTGTTTCTTGCAGTAAGATATCCAATCATAAAAAATAGGAGTTTGTCGCCACAATCATTTTCGCAGCATGGTCTTGGGGATTGACAGCCGCATCGATGATGGCATCGTGACTGACAACAGTTAGA
>JAGBFI010000024.1 GCA_017936585.1 Clostridia bacterium
CAATGTTCCGGACAATAATCTTGTCCCTTGCCATATATACCCTTCCGCCGCAACAACTGATGTCAGCTTGATGTCCGTGTTGATAAGCGGTTGCGAACCAAGGCTATTCCCCGTCAACACAAATCCACCCGTTCTGTCTATATATGCTGTATCTGAGTCTTCACTCCCAAAAGCCCATGTAGTTATTTCAAACCCAATCGGAGAAACTCCGCCCGTGAACGAATCAGTCCACGTGCTGCCATCCTCCGACGTCACCACTTTGACTGTCAAAGGAACATATTGTGGTGTGTATGAAGCATAGAGTTTCAAGTCTCCATTGATACTCATTGTTCGCCCATCTGCATATGCGGTCCCCAGTGTGTCTGCCTGCGTGTTCCATCCATTCGCCACATAACTCGGCCATGTCAAATTGTTTATCGGCAGAGCAAACTCCTCATTCCGTGCGACTTGCATCTTTTCGGGGGCGGTTCCACTTCCACCATTCGCATCAAAAGTTGTATAGAAGGCTTGTGTAATATATATGTTAATTGAGGCATTATGATCTGGCGTCCAACTTATTTGTGCCTCCCCAATTGTTTCATATGTTTTGCTTGTTGGCAATCCAGTGGAGGAAATATAATATGGATAACTCATGTCATACCATGCATCAACAAACAAATTCAAAAACGCAGCATCAGTTTGATAAGGAACTTGCCACACTGTAGACTCCCCAACGACTAATGAATCAGAACCAATTGTCCCTTCCGACACAGAAAGAGAAATTGCGGATGACAAAGACGAGTTTTCATCGGCATAGGTTATTGTATATGAATAGACATGTGGAGTCCACTTCGCATAAAGCGTGTGTGCTGCCGTTGCACTCACAACAGTTGAAGCTGTCACCTGTGTTCCCCAATCTCCCGAGGATGTTCCATTCTTTGTCCACCATCCTGCAAAATCATAGTGAATACGTGTTGGTGTTGGCAACTCAGTCAAAGGTGTATTAACTCCTTGGTTTGGATAAGAAATGTTATTGACATCCGAAAAAACATCTCCTACACATACGTAAACAATAAACTGTAAAGACAAATTGCTTCCACATGCTGGAATCGAGACAAAAGACCTCAAATTATAAGGTTGCGACCCAAGAGAACTTTGTGTCGTAAAGGTCGTTTTATAAATACTATAATAATTCGCAGGATTAAAAGAAACATACCCTGTAGAAACATCTTGATTTCCTCCCCCATCACTCGGGGAAGCAATGAAAACCCCTGGCGAAATTCCACTACTTGAAAAATCATTTAAACTTGCCATTCTTAGAATTACGGTGTATTTTGTGCTGGGGGCAAAAGTCCAATCAAAAGGCTGAAAGAAATTTGCCCAGGTTGTAGATGATGTTGTTGAAGTTTTTGTGAGATGGATTACTCCATATGTCGAATTGCTTACATAAAAGTCTCCATTAGAATATGAATATGTGTTTTTACTTACGCTATACAAATTATACTTTCCATAGGCATCCCCATACCGAACTGTATCACTTACTGTTGAAGAACCACTTATTGTTCCACCATTTGCATTATATGTCAATCCATATGTGTTTGGAAGCCAAATTGCTGTCCACGATACTGCACTTACTGCATCTGCATCAGAAACTGCAGCATTTGCTGAATAAATTTTTCCACTCTTACTGTTTTTCCAACCTTTAAACGCATAGCCAGTTCTCGCAGATGGAGCTGCTTTTGTATTGTAACCTACCCCACAAAGATTTGTTGACGTTGTATTTGATGAACCATTGCCATAAATCCATGTATTGGTATATTGGTATCTAAAATATACGTAATAGTCCCAATACCTGACTGCATTACTGCAACCGTCCTTTGCTGTTTGCTCTGATGTTGTGCTTGAACCTTCTCCATATAAATAAGACTGATATTTATAATAAGGAGAAGTCCCACTTGTTCCAACATTGCTTCGGCAATATGAATTCCATGCAAGTGATGAATTTGACAAAGTTCCTCCGGGGTCCTGATCATTGCTGTCAGTTTTCCATTGAAAAGATTTCACACCGCAAATTCGCCAAGCTGATGCACTGTCAATTTTCACCAACATATCGATATATCTGTAAGGTGACCCCACAAAAAGTCCACTGTCACTTTTCGCCTGCTTGGCGTAAGTTATGTTTGAAAAGCTTGATCCACTGTTGTTTTCGTAAGTCTCTGCAGTTGCTCCATACGCCCAGTAATATGTTCTGCCAATTTCCGCTCCACTGCCACCATCATCTTTCCAAGTAATATTCATTTTCAAATTATCAGAATTGGTTTTTAAGCTTTGTTTTGTTGTCGAGCCTTTAAAGCCAATAAAATTAATTGTAAATCTGAATTCCCACCAACCATTATCTCCAACTTCGGAGTCTCCTTCATTATCGTCAGAAAAACCACCATCTTCAGATGGTGTGTTTGTTTCTCCGCCTTCGCTTGGCAACCCGTCACCAGTTTCTGGGTTTTCAGCGTCATCCCCCTGTTCCGGCGTTTCCAAATCCCCCGGCTGACTTACTGAAGGCTGGTCAGGGGCACCCCCCCCCCGACCACTGTCTGGGTTGCACGCTGATAATAAAATTCCACAACCTAAGGTGAGGAAAATTCCACAAATTATTAAAATAAACGAATTTAATAATTTCTTCATGTTTATATTTTACATATTTTATCTTTTTTTAGCAAATAATTTGCGTTATTTTTTAGCTATATTTAAAAATTTCAGAAAAATTTATCTCCCCTTATTATCGTTTAAAAAATAAATTTATTAAAAATAACTTAGTTTAAAATTTTTCTCATTCTCATCCACGCCTTTATTATCTGTTTCCTTTGCATAAATTCACCCCTTTCCAGAAGTTTTCTCTTATCATTTTTACATAACCCTAAAACAAAAAAAGGCACATTCAAGTGTCTTTTTTTAAGCCTCTAAATTATTTTTTGTTTTTACTTCTGATTTTTTCAATCCAAGGTGGAATTGAGTTGATGTTTGGGTTCACATCAACGCGAGATGTTGTGTTGTTTTGTTCAAGGTGAGCATCCTTTTGAGGAGCTGGTTGAGGTTGAGCGTTATATCCGAATGGGTTGAAACTCTTGAATTTGTCTTCTTCAGCCTCTTCCTTCTTCTCTTCTTTTTCTTCCTCTTTTTCCTCTTCATCGCCAGGAGTTTTGAAGCCTGTTGCAATGATTGTGATTTCAACTTCGTCTCTCATTTCAGGGTCAATGCTGCTTCCGAAAATGAGGTTGCAAGAAGGGTCAATAACTTCTTTCACCATGTTTGCTGCTTCAGTAACTTCGCGAAGAGTGATATCACTGCCGCCCTTGATGTTGAGAACAACACCTGTTGCACCTTCAATTGTTGTTTCAATAAGTGGAGAAGCAACAGCTTGACGAACAGCCTCGAGTGTTTTGTTTTCGCCTTTTCCGTGTCCAATGCCCATGTGAGCAAGTCCGCGATTTTTCATGATGGTTTCGATGTCCGCAAAATCCAAGTTGATCATTCCTGGGAAAACAATCAAATCGGAAATCCCTTGAATCCCTTGACGGAGAACGTCATCTGCATATCTGAACGCTTCAACAAGTGTTGTCTTTTCAGGCAAAATTGTCAGCAATCTTTCGTTTGGAATGATGACGATTGTATCAACATATTTTCTAAGTTCTGCAATTCCCTTTTCAGCGTTTTCCATGCGTTTTGGATTTTCAAATTGGAAAGGTTTTGTGACAATTCCGACAGTCAAAATGCCAAGTTCTTTTGCAATTTGAGCAATCACTGGAGCAGCACCTGTTCCTGTTCCGCCGCCCATTCCGGCAGTGATAAACACAAGGTCTGTGCCTTTCAAAATTTCTGTGATTGATGATTTGCTTTCTTCAGCAGCCTTTCTTCCAATTTCAGGAATGGCACCAGCACCACGACCACCAGTCAACCTTTCGCCGATTTGAAGTCTTTTGTCAGCCTTTGAAATCAAAAGAGCTTGCTTGTCTGTGTTGATTGCAACAAACTCTGCAGAAGCGACATTTGCTTCAATCATGCGGTTTACGGCATTATTTCCGCCGCCGCCAACACCAAGCACTTTAATTTTTACGACTGAAGTTGAATTTTGTTCCATAAGTTCTCCTTTTGATATTCCTTCAAAAATACTTTCCCTCTTTATTTTAGCTTAAAAAGTTGTTTTTTGCAAGAAATTTAGTGTGTTTTTAACGATTTTCGTATTAATTTTTGCAATTTTCTTCAATAGCTGCATCCACCAAGCCAAGCAAACTTGCATTTTCAGGCTTGTCCATTGCTGGAATTGGAGGCAGTCCGTACATGATGTTTCTGCCAATGCATTTTGCAAAAAAGTCTTTGCCACCTTTGATTTTTGTCACGCCTGCTCCGCAAAGATAGATTGGATAGTATGGCACATATTCCTTTGCGAACAATCTGATGCACTCATTGACTGTTTTTGCGATAAGTTCCAAACGATAGCACACAACCTCGTTTGCAAGCGCCATTGAGATTTTTGTTACTCTTCCGCCAAGGCTGACAAGTTCATAAAAATCGCTGTCAGTCCCACGAAGTGAAAGAACAATTTCTTTTTTCAAACTGCTTGCATCAGCATAAGGAATTCCACATGCTGAGGACAAGTCACTTGTTATGTAAGAGCCCCCCATTGAGAATGACGTCAGATTTGTGAGCCCGTCACCTTTGACGAATGAAACGCTTGTTGAGCGCGCCCCCACGTCAATGACAATGCAAGTGCGTTCTCTTTCTTCCTTTTCCAAAATAAACATCGCCTCGCACAAAGGTTCGCTTAAATATTCCACCTGTGTCATGCCAAGCCTTGTCCAAATTTTGTTGAAAGTTTGAATGAAGGATGTCTGAGCCAAAATCACTGAAAGTTCCGCTGAAATTTTCTCTGCCTTCAACTTAAGTGGTTGATTTGTGTTGCGGTTGTCATCCAAAACATAGCAGATTGGGTTGACCGACAACACTTCCATATCCTCGACATCAATTTTTGAGGAAGCATTTTCAAGCAGAGCGTCAATATCTTTCTGCTTGATCGTTCTTTTATATTTAAAGTTGACTTGTTCTTTTGCAGACACCACCTTTGAAAATTCCGCAGGCACGCCCACAAACACTTTTTCGATTTTCTTCTTATAAACCGACTGAATTTGGTCAAACAAACTTCTGACCACATCTTCAAGTTGAGCTTGCTCGATGAATTCGCCTTCAAAGAAGCCCGCATATTCCACCGAAGCCTTTGCTTTTATGTTGAAAATGCCGTTAACTCCCCTTTGTGCCACCACGCACGAAAGTTTGGAAGAACCAATTTCAATCACAGTAACGTTGCAATCAGCCATAAAAACCCTCTTTACACGATTAGTTTAAACAAAATTAGACAAAAAGTCAAATAAAAATCATAAATATTTATTAAAATTTATATTTATGCATTTCTATACAAACAAAACCTTCCACTCCCTTTCCATTTTGAAAACTTCCTAGAATTAGGTAACAAAAAAAAGGGGAGTTTCCCCTTATTTCTTTTGTTCAATTTTCTCTTTGCCACCCATATAAGGTCTCAAAACCTCAGGGATTGTGATTGAGCCATCCGCTTGAAGGTTGTTTTCAAGGAAAGCAATCAAAATTCTTGGTGAAGCAAGAACGGTGTTGTTGAGAGTGTGGAGATAATATGTCCCCTTCTCTCCCTTTGCTCTGATTCCCAAACGGCGAGCCTGAGCATCTCCCAAAGTTGAGCAAGAGCCAACCTCAAAGAATTTCTTTTGTCTTGGGCTCCAAGCTTCAACGTCACAGCTCTTCACTTTCAGGTCTGCCAAGTCACCACTGCAGCACTCCAAAGTGCGGACAGGGATGTTCAGATTTCGGCAAACTTCCACAGTGTATGCCCACATTTTGTTGTACCACTGCATGCTTTCTTCTGGTTTGCAGATGACGATCATCTCTTGTTTTTCGAATTGGTGAACACGATACACCCCTCTCTCCTCAATTCCGTGAGAGCCAACTTCTTTTCTGAAGCATGGGCTGTATGATGTCATTGTGATTGGAAGTTCATGCTCTTTGATGATTTGGTCTTTGAAGCGGCCAATCATACTGTGCTCACTTGTTCCAATCAAATAGAGGTCTTCTCCTTCGATTTTATACATCATTGCATTCATTTCTGCAAAACTCATAACGCCGTCCACAACGTCACCTCTGATCATAAATGGAGGCAAGCAATAAGTGAACCCTTTGTCAATCATAAAGTCACGCGCATAAGAAATCATCGCACTTTCAAGACGCGCTGCATCGCCCATGAGATAATAGAATCCGTTGCCGCTTGTGCGTCCTGCGCTTTCCTTGTCAAGCCCGCAAATACTGTCCAAAATGTCCGCATGATGAGGAATTTCGTATTCAGGCACTTTAGCTTCGCCAAAACGCTCAATTTCAACGTTTTCTTCGTCATTTTTGCCAAGTGGAACGCTGTCATCAATGATGTTTGGAATTGTCAGCATAATCTTGCGAATTTTTTGTACCAACTCCTCTTCCAATTTCTCAATTTCAACAATGCGATCGTTGTTTTTGCGAACTTGCTCTTTGATTTTTTCAGCTTCTTCAAACTTTTTCTCTTTCATCAAAGCGCCAATTTGGCTTGAAAGAGTGTTTCTGCTTTGTCTGAGATTGTCTCCCTCTTGCTTGAGAGCACGAGATTCTTTGTCCAAAGCCTCAACTTCGTCAACAAGTGGAAGTTTTTGGTCTTGAAATTTCTTTTTGATGTTTTCTTTCACCAACTCTTTGTTGGTTCTAATCAAATTTATATCAATCATAGTTTTCTTCTCCGTAGTTTAATTTAACACCAATTCACATAATTAAGTCAAGTTTTTTGGCCGTTATTTTCAGTTTTTCAAACAAAAAAGAGGGTTGTTGCCCCTCCTTTGACTTTTTGCATTCAAATTTCTTATTCCAAAGAAACCAAATAATAATAAACAGGTTGTCCACCCTTTGCAATGGTCACTTCGCAGTCTGGATATTTCGCTGCCAAAGTTTCTTGTAAAGCGTTTGCTTCGTCCTCGCGGATGTCTTCTCCATAGAAAAGAGTGATGTTCATCACAGAGTCGTCAAACATGGCTTCAATCAATTTTTCAGTTGTCTCACCAACAAGGTTTCCTTTTGCCAAGATTGCCTTGTCGTCAAGTCCGATAATTTCGCCTTTTGAAAGGTCAAATCCATCAACGTGAGTGTCACGCACTGCATATGTCACACTGCCTGAGCGCACACACTTGATTGCTTCAAGCATGGCATTTTTGTTTTCTTCAACAGAAGCGTCTGGGTTGAATGTGATTGCAGCAGCAATGCCTTCTGGCACGCTTCTTGTTGGGATGATAACCAAATTCTTGTTTGTCACATCATTTGCTTGTTCTGCAGCCAAAACAATGTTTTTGTTGTTTGGGAAAACAAACACAGTTCTTGCAGGCACCTTGTCAGCTGCCATAGCAATATCTTCCGCACTTGGGTTCATTGTTTGTCCACCAACGATTGTCTCGTCAACAGAAAGTTCTTTGAAGATTTGAGAAAGTCCGTCACCAGGAGCGACAGCAATCATTCCAAGTTCTTTTGATTCTTCAGCCGCCTGAGCCTTTTTCTTAAGCTCACGGTTTTGTTCACGCATATTTTCAATTTTGAGGTTGTAAAGTTCACCAAGTTCCAAAGCATAACCCAATGCCTTGTTTGGCTCGTTTGTATGCACGTGCACCTTAACAAGGGACAAATCGCCAATGCAAATCACGGAGTCACCGATCTCCATAAGCTTTTCACGGAGTTTTTCGATGTCAACTTCAGTTGTCTTTTTGTGCATGTTGATGATCAAATATTCCGTGCAATAGCCAAATTCGATGTCTCCAAGTTTGTTGATGTCGGCAATGACGTCATCAACGCTTTGAGCTTTTGTTTCGTCATCGAACACAATTTCAAGATCTTCTTCGCCCATAAGGAAACGATAGAAGCCAGTGAAGATAACCAAAATTCCGCGACCACCGGAGTCAACAACGCCCGCTTTTTTAAGCACAGGGAGCATTTCAGGTGTTTGCTTCAAGATTTCTTCACCAGTGTCAAGAACTTTTTTGAGGAAAACTTCAAAATCGTCGTGTTTTTTTGCAAGAGCAACAGCATTTTCAGCCATAACACGAATGACAGTCAAAATTGTTCCTTCCTTTGGCTTTGTGACTGCTTTATAAGCAATTGTTGAGCCTTCTTGCATAGCCTTGGCAAAATCTTTTGTTGTGATTTCCTTGCAGTTTTTTGTCACAGAGCAGAAGCCCTTGAAAATTTGGGAAGTGATGACACCACTGTTTCCTCTCGCGCCACGAAGAGCCCCTTTTGAGAAAGCTTCGGACAGAGACGCAATGTCAGTTCCCATGCACTTGTTGACTTCAACAACAGCGGATTTCATAGTTAAAAACATGTTTGTTCCTGTGTCACCATCTGGGACTGGAAAAACATTCAATGAGTCAATATATTCTTTGTTCTGTTCAAGCAAGCTCACGCCCGCAAGGACCATCTTTTTGAAGGTCGCACCATTTATGGTTTTTTGCATTTCTTATGCTCCTATAAAAAATTATACACACACGCCAACGACGTGGACATTCACAGTATCAACAATCATTCCTGTAAAGTTTTCGACTGAGTATTTAACAGATTTTTTAAGCGATTCAGCCACAGCACTGATAGAAACACCGTACTTCAAAATACAGTGAATATCGATGAAAATACGGTTGTCGACATGACTGATGGTTATGCCTTTGGAATAACGTTCTTTCTTAAACAACTCTCTTGCACTGCCTTTAAGGTCCTTGGCAACAAGGTCCACAACGCCATAACAATCAAGCGCAACAAAACCAGCAACAGTGCGGATTGCATTGTCGCTGATTGAAATGTTTCCATAATAGTTATTTGTATCGACAGTCAAGGGATTTCCTCCATTGCAAATAAAATGTTTCGCAGTTATATATTACACCATTTACAAAGATTTGACAAGCAATTTGTCCAACAATTCACAAAAATTTTATCAGAGAAGGCTAAGTCCACGGCGTGCAAAAGGACAAAAGCGTCCCGCCAAACACTTATATTTATGCCAAATTCAAAAAAAATAGCAGCAAAACAGTTGATTTTTTATTTTGTTTGTGATATCATGTAAGTCGATTGAAAATACACTTAAAGGAGATGAGCGAAATGAGTAGAGTTTGTGAAATTTGTGGCAAAGGCAAAATGGATGGCAAAACAGTAAGCCATGCAAACAACAAAGCGCCAAGAAAATATAATGTAAACTTGCAATGCACAGAAATTGATGGCAAGAAAGTGAAAGCTTGCACAAAGTGCATCAAAACAGCAAAAAACAAATAAGACGAAACTGAGAGGCAACCCCTCTCTTTTTTTGTTGCCATTTCTCACACTCTTCCACACCAAATCAACTCTCCACCTATCCAAGCATTCCCGCTCACGCCCCTCAACATTTCCTTTAACTCTTTTTCAAAAACAATTTCATTGCACAAAAAAAAGCCTGAGATTTCTCCCAAGCTTTTTTGCTTTAAACTAGTCTCAGAAAAACATCTATTGTCCAGGGTTGTTGAGAACTTTTCAAATCATTGCCCTCAAAGTCTCACTCCATTCAGCCCAGATATTCCAACCTGATGTTGCTGAAAGTTGATCGTGTGCCGTATTGATATCCTAGCCCAAATCCTGCGAAATTCTCATCGACATCAAATGTGAATGACCATTCTGTGCTCGTGCACGAGATATTTCCACTCCAAATATAAGTTTTATATCCCCCAACAGCTGATGAATCAAATTTTTTTGGTTCCAATCCAGTCGTTGGGTTTCCATCCTGAGTTCGTCCTGTTGTGGCATTGTAAGACACTTTCCATTTCCCCGGCTTAAGATAGAATTCATATAAGTGATGTCCATTTCCTGTGTCTGTATTTTTCGTTCCTGAATACCCCGATGTTCCACCCCATGTATATGAATCTCCATCCTTTGTCACAAAAGTAGATGTACTTTTATCCCAGCGATAATCCTCAGCATTCATATATCGCATCATGTCATCCATATCAAATGTCTCATTTGGAGCAAAAAAGTATTCTCCCCCAGACACCTCAACATATGTGTTGATTGTTTGGTCGTCTCCGTAAGAACCTTCATTGTATGAGTTCCAGAAGTTTTTCCAATTTACGCCATCAACTGAGTATTCAATCTTACTGCCATAATAGTATCTATTATCTTTCCAATATCTACGCAAACGTATTGTATTTACATTGTAGACGAGGCCTAAATCGACTACAAAACTTGGGCCAGTTTCCCAATAAGGACAATTCGTTGTGTCATAAATATTTGTATCAGAAATTCCAGAGATAACACTTTCCAGTCCTGTTCCGCTTGATGCCGAAATCTGCTTAATTCTGTTCCCTTTTCCATCTTTGACTTCAAACAATGTAAGATGATTTGATTCATTTATATTGCTGCCGTTTGCGCTAACACGAATATATCTTGCATTAACCCCTGTTTTCCCTGTCTCTCCAAGGTATTCAAGTTTGATATTGCTAAACCTTGTTGCTGTCCCATAGTTGTATGTCAAGCCAAAACCGGTGAAACTGTCACTTATCGTAAACAAGCATGAATAGAAAGTTTTGCCTTTGTGAGCATCCATTCCAGCATCCATACTTCCGCCTCTTGGGCTAATTCCTGTTGTAGTATTAAAATCTTCCGTTCTTTGCGTAACCGCTGTGTAAGAAAGTCTATAAATGCCGTGTTTTAAGTCAGGCATGTATCCCTCATGATATGTGAAAGAGTCCGCTCGAGTATATGTTCCTGATGATTGTCCTGACCAAGTGTAGCCGCCAGACGAATCTTTGTCCATGGTGTCATATCTCGTCGTTATTGTTTCATTTCTGTCATATTTATATTCCAACGCATTTATATATCTTGCAAAATCATCCATATCGAGCAAATCAGTTGGCATTTCAAACATATGTCCGTCCGCAGTTTCTGTGTAAGTGTTGATTGTCTGGTCATCCCCATATGAACCTTCGTTGTAAGAATTGTAAACATTAAACCAATTCTCACCATCTACAGATGCTTCAATCTTTTGTCCATAAAAGTGTCTTGCATCACCATAATATCTTCTCAACCTTATCATTCCAACATTATATACTTCTTGAAAATCAATGAAAACATTTTGAGTGGTTGACACATAGGCATGCTCCGAACCGGCAGAACTGATTGATGTGCTGTTCCTTCCTGAAACAATATAGTCCAAATTCTTTTCTTGTTGAACATTTATATCACTCAACACATTGCCCAAACCATCTTGCAATTCAATAATTTGCAGATAATTTCCAGCGTTTGTGCTTCCACCATTTGAATAAAGTTTCAGATACCTCATTTGTGTGCCACCAAGATTTGAGCCTTCTGTCATTGTGTATGAAAATCTGACACCATACATTCTGTCAAGCCAACGAGATTTGTATGAGCCATAATCCGTCACAATCAATCCTTCACCAAGACCTTCACCAAGGTTGCCAGTCCAATAATCGACATATTCTCCACTCTCTTCACCCAGCATAAAAGCCGCAAAATCAGTTGCCTTTGCTCTTAAATCATTGAACTTCATATCATCATCTCTCACTGGTCTCATACCAGAATAAGCCGATTGATAAGTTCCATGTATCTGCTGACTTCCAGCAACTGAAAAGTTGTCAAAAGTGACATTTGTTGTTGCTGCATATTTCAAGTTTGCATAGTTTTGTGAGTAGTTTTTCACATTCCCAAAAACATGGAATGCCGCATTTGAATAGCCTTCCTGCCATTTTGAATTTTCCGCCGCCATTGAGCTTGCATAAAGAACCTTGTCACTTACAACTGTAAAATTGGTGTTGTATTCTCCCAGCTCGTTCCATTCTGCTGGATAGTCTCCCGCTCCAACACCATATTCACTCACTCTCCATCTGATTGGCTCAACCTTAAACCATTTACTTTGTCTAACACATGAAAGTTCTGTTGATACTCCACTTGTTTGTTTCAATCCCGCAATTTGACTTGCAGAATAAACTTCATGCCAGATGTTTACACTTTTCATTTTACCTTTGAAATAATGACCATCTATAGGCACCGTTGCAGAGGCTTCTGCTTCTGCTCCAACAAAAATTGAGTTGCTTGCATGATAATATACATTTGCTGAAAAAGTATCGCTTGTTCCTTCCAATGTTCCATCAAGATAAATCTTTGCATTTTTTCCATCAAACGTAACCGTAAACATATGCCATCCACTGGTCATTGCTGTCAATTGGGTTGCCAGTTGTGCATATCTATATGTCCCCCCAGCATACACAGCAAATCGAACCGAACCACCGCCTGGCTCAAAATTCCACCCACCTGCCTCAGTGCAAGACAGAAGTCTCATGGAAGAAGATGCAAAATCTGCCCAGTTGTCCATATATGCCCAAAGATTGATTGTAAACTTGTCTGTATATTTATATTTTTGATCCAACGCAATAAATTCTTTTCCATCAAATTCAATAACTTGATTGTTTTTGAAATCTGTTTCTACCTTAACATATCTTTCAACTTCGCCATCCGCGTCAGAGTCATATTCATAAATTGGAAGTTCAACATTGCTCTTTGTGTCATGATAAGTCAAAGACGCCGTTTGATCATTTGAACTTAGGTTGGTGTTTAACGCATCTTCAACATCATACTTAAGCGTAACCCTAAACTTTGCATCTGTAAATGTTTTTGTTGCTGTATATTCCGTGTTTCTCCACAGGAAGTATGTAAAATACACATTGTCTTGACTTGCTTTTGCTGATTCAATTGCCAATGAAGTTGAACTTGCTTGAATCACTGGCTCAGTATAACTATTGAGGTACTTTGTCCCATCTGACGTATACATGTTCCAGCCAAAAATCACTCTGCCTTCACCTGTCACAGTTCCACCAAGGTACTCAACATCCATAATAACCGACGTGTTTGCTCGATATGACATCGTGTTTGATGTAAACAAAACAACTGTGCCTGTTGTATATGTGCCATTGAAAGTCCAAACTCCATCATCATAACCAATTGTCAATCCACTTGCTGACGTTGTGGTCGTTGGTCTTCCTTCAATCGGTTGATTTGCTTCGCTTTGTGGAAATTCCCCATCCTCAAAATAGAAATACATCTCTTCCGCGTCGTACATTAAGCGGTTGTCTGAGCATTTGTTGAAATAGATAAACAGCGTTCTTTCATTGGTATCAGGAACACTGAAGGTAGATTCTTTTTCTCCAACTGGTGCTGGAATATACGTCAATGTTCCGGACAATAATCTTGTCCCTTGCCATATATACCCTTCCGCCGCAACAACTGATGTCAGCTTGATGTCCGTGTTGATAAGCGGTTGCGAACCAAGGCTATTCCCTGTCA
>JAGBFI010000025.1 GCA_017936585.1 Clostridia bacterium
ACTTGGAAGAATTGCCGATGAAACCCCACTAATAGTATCATTCCTAAATGCCAGGGGAATAAAGGTATTATCATACACAGAGGGCGAAATATCAGCAAGAACACACAACGACAAGTTAATGACTTACATTAGATTCTGGCAAGCAGAGGGGGAAAGCCTTAAGACTTCAATGAGAATTAAAGATGCCAACGAAAAAGGTGTAGAGCAAGGCAAATGGCGTGGTGGCTGTCCACCATATGGCTACAGGTCAGTAAGTAAAGGAACACTAAACTTCAAAGGCAGACCAATATTCGATGTGGAAATAGATCCAGACACTTCAAAGGTAGTAAAAAGAATATTCGAATTATATAAGGAACATTACAGCACTAAAACAATAGCAAAAATACTAAATAATGATGGTGTGCCAACAAGAAATGGTACACTATGGGCATCAAACACAGTGGCAAAGATACTAAGAAATAAACTTTATATAGGAATTTATGAACTTGGTAAAATGGCAAAGAATGTAAGAGTAGCATCGCCAATAATGGAAAACTTGAGATTTATTGACAATGAAACCTTTAACCAAGTACAAAAAATGCTAAGCGAAAACAAATTAGTAAAAGGGGATGTAAGACCAACAGTAAGGGGTTCAAAATTGCTTACAGGATTGCTTTATTGCGAATGTGGTAAAAAATACACAGGACATACCCAGGTGGACAGAAAGATAAGAAAAGATGGCTCAGAGTGGGTTCAAGAGTATAGTTTCTATCGCTGTGGTGCTCACAGACATCCAAAAGATGGACAATGCAATAAGAAACCAATAAAAGCTGAAATGCTTGAAAAACTAGTGGTAGATGATGCTAAAAAGTTCCTATTAGAAAGCGACATAGATAAGTTGCTTATAAATCAAGAAGATAAGATGAAAGAAAAAGAGACAGAACTAGTAGAACAATTAAGAAGAATAGGTAGAGAAAACGCACAAAAAGAAAAAGAAGTGTCAAAATTAAAAGATGAAGTTTATAAGGTTATAATAGGTCAAAGCAAATTCTCTGAAGAATTACTATCAGAATTAATACAGACCAAAGAAAAAGAACTTAAAGAACAAAAAGATAAAGGACTTGAAATAGAGTCAAAAATAGAAGCTATAAGAGCAACAATAGACCAACAAAAGGTTTTATCAAAGGACTTGAACGACTGGTCGGCAAGGTTTGATAACCAGGAATTAAACGAGAAAAAAACAATGATTATTAACTTAATAAATAAAATAACTATATTTGATGAGAAAATTGAAGTAAAATATAGCCTAAAGTTTGACAATTTTGAAAAGAATCATTATAATAATATAGATGCACATCAGTGTGAAAACTTTAAAAAAGAGCATAATATGGCAGATAATGCTACAAAAGATAGCATTTTTTATGCAACAGACTTGCACAAAGGGGAACACTTGCGAAGATGTTGGAATGGCAGACAGCAACGCTCTTTTGTTGGCTTGCAGTGCAATGTATGCATGCGAAAAGTTGGGACCTCCGGAGTGTTATTTGAATTTGTCGCACGCAATCATCTATATTTGCGAGGCAGAAAAGTCAAACAGTGTCTACAAAGCGATGTCCATGGCTCAGGAAGACGCGGCAAATGAGCGAGATGATATTGTTCCAAATCATCTGAAAAATCATCCAAGTACAAATGCAGATGGACATGGAGCATATAAATATCCTCATGAATTTGGGGGATATTGCAAACAACAATATATGCCTGACAAACTTAAGGACAGGATATATTATCAGCCAAGCGAAAATGGCAGAGAGAAAAATTTGATTAGAAAAAAATTCTCAAAAAATGGATTTAAGAAATAAGGGGAAATTTTATGTTTGGAAGAAGAGCAGACGGAGTTAGAGTTAAGGATTTGCCAATTATTGACAAGGCAATGCCGTATTTTATGCCAGAGCGTTCGGACGCTTGCAACTTGTATGAGGAGCCACTCAATGTTGGAAATATCGATAAATTTGTGATTGAACAGAAGAAAGCAACAGGCATTCACTATACATACACCGAAATTTTGATGGGTGCGTGTCTGAGAATGCTTTATCAAAGACCTAAAACAAACAGATTTATTCATAACTGTATGGTGTTTCAAAGAAAATACATTTCAATTTCAATCAGCGTGAAGAAAAAACTCACCGATGACGGAGAGGAAATCACTTTGAAAATGTATTTCACTGGAAGAGAAAGTTTGAAGGAAATCAAGGAAAAATTTGAGGCGGAGCTTGCAAAAAACTCTATTGCGGCAGAAAAAGACCATAAAACAACTCGTTTTGCGGGAGTACTGGCAAAAATGCCTAACTGGCTTTATAAGTTTGTTTTGGCAGTGCTGCGCTTTGGGGATAAACACGGAATGCTTCCAAGAAAATTATTGGATGTGAGCCCTTTCCATACAAGCATCTTTATCACTGACCTTCGAAGTATCAAGTTGAACTCTCTTTACCACCACCTCTACAACTTTGGAAACACAACAATCTTTGCTGCAATGGGAAAACTTTATTATGCTCCGGTTGCAAACAGATCTGGGGAAATTTCTGTTGCAAAACAATGTGATATGCGTTTCACTTTGGATGAAAGAGTGTGCGATGGGCTTTATTATGGAAATAGCTTGAGAGTTTTGATGAAAAACCTTGAAAATCCAGAACTTATGCTTGAATCTTTGCCAGAGCCGGAACTTGAGGGAAAAGCACTCAAGAAAAAACAAAAACACGACAAGAAACAAGCGAAGAAAGGCAAAAAGCAAGCAAAAAGAGAAGAAAAGAAAGCAAAGAAAAACAAATAAGATTTTTTGAAAAAAAGCGCGGGAAAATATCCTGCGTTTTTTGATGCTTCTTGGGGAATTTGACGGCAATATGCCGTCACAAAACGCACAAATTGTAAAATATTGTAAAGTCTTTAAAAATTTTTGACATAAAAAATTGACTATGAAAAACTTTTAAAATAAAATCGTTTTTGAAGTTTAAAAGGAGAGGTTTTTCATGAAAAATAATTATGTTTGGGCAAAGACTTTGCTTATGGTGTACAGATATTTGGAGCGTATTGCGGGGGCAATTGACAAGATTGTTATGCAGAGTGCGTTAAATTGTTCAAACATTTCTGGACAAAACTATTTTTATAACAATGTGATGTCGATTTCTCAAAAAATTATCGACTTGTCGGAGAGAAAAGTTACGCTTATAAATTTGAAAATTTTAATTGAAGAGTGCTTGAAAGAAATTCCGCAAAAGGATGCCATCATTTTGATTGAAAAGTTTTTTGATGGTGTGAAAACAAAAAATTTGGTTGAAAGACATCATATCAGCATGCGTACGGTGTTTAGGAAGATTGAGGCGGCGGTCAATGCTTTTTCAAGCAAACTTATGTCAAAAGGATATTCTGATTTAAAGATTGACAAAATGCTTGAAAATGAGGGCTGGATAAGGAATGTTTATGTTAGACTTTCCAAAGCTGAAGTTGAGGACTTTTGTCTTTCAAAGACCTATCTTGCAAAAGCAGTGTCGATGTGACTTACAGCTCGTTTTCGTCAAATTCGAAATAGTCTCCATGATGTACTTTGTTTGCTCGTTTTGCCTTCTTTTTTGTTTTTGTGATTTGCATGATTTTTGAGGGCTTAATTAAAAAGTATAGAATCAGCAAACTTGGTACGCTGATGGCAACAATAAGCAGCACTTTTGTGCCGGTTGACAGGCTTGTGAATGTGGTTGTGGTTGGCAAAAGGATGTCTTCGCTGACGATTTCAAAACTTTCGTTGTTTGTGGAAATCTTCTGCGCGGGATTTTGATATGCAACTTGCGAAAAAACATAGCCAAAATATCTTTCTCCTCCAATCTCCACACTGGAATAGAACCATGTTTTGCTGTTTTGGGAAAGTTGTTCTCCCTCCTTGGAACCATAATATTTGATTTGCATATCGCTTGTCAGTTGGGCGATGGCTTCCGAAGAGGAATAGGGCGTTTGATACAGAACATATGGCACAAAAAGATTGTATGTCATTTGAGCAAAGGGGGTTGATGGGGTGCCGTTCATAAGTGCAACTTTGTTTTTTTTGACATAGCCGTTTGCTCCGTCATAGTTAACTTTATAATAGTCGTCAACGACATATTCCACTTGCACGAAATAGGTTGCAGGGATTTCGAAAAGCGCAGAACTCTCGCTTGGTGCAGAGCAAAATTGCACGCCTGTGGTTTGCACTTTGCCGAAATATTGATGCTCATCTACTGCCAAAGCACTTGCCTGTGGCTGAAAATTCAATAAAAATATTGAGAAAAGCAAAAGTAAAATAATTTTTTTCATGCCTCAATTTTAGGACAAGAAAACCGCTTTGCAATAATAGATTTTTGTCTGATTATTGTTTTTTTTTTAATTTTTTGTTTAAAGGATGTTTTATGGACACAAATTTGATTAAAAAGATTTTAAAACTTGAAAAATTGATTGAGAAAAGATACAACAGTAACAAACTGAACTTTTATAACAAAAATGGTAAGGTGCACAAAAAACAAATCAAATTTCATAAGTGCAAGAAGCGAAATCGTTGGGTTTTCGGTGGAAACCGTTCAGGAAAAACTGAGTGCGGCGCTGTGGAGGTGGTTTATCTTGCGTGCGGCGTGCATCCTTACAAGAAAAACAAGGTGACGGAAGGGTGGGTTGTCAGTCTCTCGCGTCAGGTGCAGAGGGATGTTGCTCAGCGCAAGGTGCTGGAGTATTTGCCCGCGTCTTGCATTGAGAAAATCGTGATGGTCAGTGGCGGGCAGGATAGTGCAGAAAATGGTGTGATAGATTTCATCCTTGTCAGGTCTCAGGCTGGCGGAATCAGCCGAATTGGCTTTAAAAGTTGCGATCAAGGCAGAGAGAAATTTCAGGGAGCGTCTCTTGACTATGTTTGGTTTGACGAGGAACCTCCTTTTGACATCTATCTTGAGTGCAAAATGCGTGTTTTGGATAAATGTGGAGAAATTTTTGGTACAATGACTCCGCTCAAGGGGTTGACTTGGGTCTATAACACCATCTATTTAAACGACAAAAATGATGACGAGATTTGGTGTGAGACTATGGAGTGGGCTGACAATCCATTTTTGTCAAAGAAGGAACTTGAAAATATGACCAAAACGCTTCCAGCAGATGAAATTGAAAGCCGAAGATATGGCAAGTTTATGCAGAATGGCGGCATGGTGTACAGTGAGTTTGACGAAAATTTACACGTGATTGAACCGTTCAATGTGCCAAAAGAGTGGCAAGATATGATTTCCATTGACCCGGGGCTTCACAATCCGCTTTCGGCGCACTTTTATGCGGTTGATTTTGATGGGAATGTTTATATTGTGGCAGAACACTACGAGGCGGGACGCACGGTTGAAGAACATGCGAACAAAATTAAAGTGATTGCAAATAGGTTGGGCTGGAAAACGGACAGCCGAGGCTTTCTGCACGCACTTATTGACTCTGCAGCAAGTCAGAGAACTCTTGCGAGTGAGAAAAACGTTGTTGAACTCTTTTATGATAACAAAATTCTCGCAAATCCAAAAGTAAACAAAGACCTTTTTGCGGGAATTTCGGTTGTGAAATCCTATCTGAAGACGGCGGACGGGCGAAGCCGGCTTTTTATTTTCAAAAATTGCACCAATCTGATTCGTGAAATAAAAAGTTATTGGTGGGGAAAGGGTGATGAGCCTATCAAAAAGGATGACCACAGTTTGGATGAAATGAGGTATTATTTGATGACAAAACCAATCAACAAGCAAGTTTTGGTGAAAAATGAGATCCAAAAAGACAAAGAAAAAATGGCAAGAAGTCTTAAATATAAAAAAATTATATAAATAATTTGTTAATATGTTTGGAAAAATAAGATTAAATTTGTTAAAATGTCATTGAAGGAAAAAAATATGAAAAAATTCTCATTTTTAATTGTTTTTTTGTTTTGCTTGACGACACTTTTCGGTGGCATTTTTTTGATGCCTACAAATATTTCAAAAGCGGAGACTTCTTCAACAAAACCTGTTGAGATTGGCACTGCGGCTGCTTTGTCTGATTATGTCACTGCTTACAGCGTGTTGAACGTGAGCGACAACATTGTGTTGACTGACGACATCGACATGAAAGACCATACTTTGACGGGGACAATCGGCACTGCAGCAAACCCTTTCTGCGGAACCTTTGATGGCTGTGGTTTCACAATCAAAAATTTGTCCGTTTCAATTGCTGAAACAGAAACAAAAACAATTCAAAATGCAGGACTTTTCGGTGTTGTTTCCGGAAAGGTTTCTGACGGAACAATGATTAAAGCGCGAATCAAAAATGTTGGGTTGGGTGGAGAGATAAATTTGTCCACAAGCAATTGCATTTCGGCAAATGTTGGGGTGCTGGTTGGAAATGCAAGTAATGTTGTGTTTGAACATATTCAAATCACTGGAAAAATCAAATATGAACCAGCTTTTGATTACAGCGTGAATTTTGGAACTTTGGCTGGATATGCTGAGGATTGCCAAGTTTCAAAGGTTATTTGCAGAACAACAGGCTTTGGTGAGTTTGAAATTGCAACCGAAGACAACAAAAATTTCGCCTTTGGTGGTGTTGTTGGCGAAGCTTCGAATGTGAACATCAGCTTTGCAGTTGTTGGGGCGGCTTTCAATACAAACTTTGACTCTGCTTTTGCTGGGAATGCATATATTGGCGGTGTTGTTGGAAAGGTTTATCAAGGCGGAAGCCAAATTTCAAACGTTGCCGTTGAAAACAAATATTCAATCACAAAACCTGAGGGAAGTTCAGTTTATGTTGGAGAGGTTGCCGGAGTGGTTTCAAACGAACCTCCTGAGGCGGGGAATATTTCTTATGTGCACTATAAAGTGAACGCCGGCGTGGGAACTTTCGGCGACAATGGCAGTTATGAGGTTTCAAGCAGTCTGTATTTAACATCAAGTTTATATTCTCTTTCTTCTTTGGAGCACGATTCGGCCGGAAATTATCTCTATTTCACCGAGCAAGAGTGGAATCGTTCTTTGGAAGTTTGGGATTTTAGCAAAACTTGGTATGTTGCCTCTCAAACAATCTATTTGCAAAGCTTTTATGACAATTTTGCCGTCAATTTCCCAAGTTTGAACACAAAAGTTATTCAAATTGACGACACAAAAACAACTTTGAAAAGCGGATATAAATATGGCGATGAGGTAAAGATTGCTTTCAAGTTTGTGGAGGTTGTTGATGGAGAAAATGTCATCAATATGCAAGATTATTACACCTTGACTGCAATCGAACTTCCATCTTCTGATGTGAAAATTGTGACTTTGGAAGAGAATGGCGTGGTTTCTTATAGAGTTTCCGGCTCTGACCTTTTTGAAATAAAGGCAAACGAGGATGGATCAGCGGGCTTTGAACTGACAATCAAGAATGTTAACCTTGCAACATCGGGAAATTATAACATCAAAGTTTCTCCAAAAACTTTCAAAATTAATTTTTCAACAAAGCTCTATGACAATGGTGTTTTGCAGGATAAAGTGCCTGCTTACATATATTCTGGAACAAACACAACAACTGAATATTTGAATTTGACAAGACTGAGCTATGATCAATACTATAAGATTGAAACAAGCGTGAAATCTTCGAATGACGCAATCGCCCCTGTGGGTTGGTTTATGTTGAAAGACGGGCAAGAAATCGACTTGCAGATTGATGGAAGTTATCCACTTGAAATGACTTTTGGACATGGATATTTCACGGGTGATTGCGAAGTTTATGTTAAGTATACGACCGATGCGTGCAATGTGCTGTTCAAGCTGGGCGAGGGGATTTCTCAAATCGTGTGTGGCGGAAATGTGGTGGAGGAAACCATTGAAAGCGGTGGTGTGCCTGTGCCAAAGCAAGCGCAAAAACTTAAGCTTGACATATATGTGAAGCTTGGATATAGTTTTGATGTTCAACAATTTATCACCGAAATGGATGTGTATAAGGGAAACAATCCAAACGAAACTTTCTGCACTTTGCAGTCTTCTTATGAGACGGATGAATATCAATTCTTCCAATTCTTTTTGAATATTGATTCTTTGCAAGATGACTATAAAAACACTTTCACAATCAACGCAAAAACAACCGCTTTGGACGAAGAAAACAACAGCTGGATTTGGTGGGTTGGTGGTGTTGGCGGAGCAATTATTTTGGCTGTGATCATCATTTTGATTGTTGTTTTGAAGAGACGCAGAGGTTATGGTGGCAGAAGCGCAAAATCTTCATACAACAAAAAGAATTTCAAAAACATGTATTTTTAAAAAATTAAAACTGCACGTATGTGCAGTTTTTTTTGTTGAGTTTAATTTATTGAAAATTAATATAAATAATATTATTTAAATTAATTTTTTAAAAATAATTATTAAAAATGTCATAAATATATTAAAAAATACATTTTTTTATTTATTTAATATTTTTTATATACATTATTTTTGATTTTTTCTAATTTTTTAATTTTAATTTTTTAAATGCTTTTCAAATTTTTTAGTCTGTTTTGTTTTTTGTTATTCAAGGCTTTCAAGAAAGTTTTTTGCTTGATTTGCGGCTTTTTCAACACATCTTTGGTGGGCGGAGTCTACCTCTTTTGTGCCGTCCATTTTGGAATTTTTAAAGTGAAGGCAAAGGTGTCCATGAAGACCATTTGAAAGTGTTTCGAAGCCATGTGGATATGTGCAAAGACTGGCGGGGACAAGGACATTTTCATTCAGTTTGACAAGCACTGGGCGTCTGTCCCAGGTTGTGCTTTCACCCCTTATCTCTTTCAAAATTTCGATATTTGTTTTGTTGAGTGGTTCAATGTCGGCATGATGTTTTCCACCCGTTCTTTTTGCAAAGAAACTGAGCCCAGTTTGCAGGTCGCAAATTTCAAATTCACCTTCCAAAAAGAGTGCAATCTCATCGAACGAAAGATCTAAGACTGCGGGTTGTGTGCTGTTGGAAACTTGCATTTCTGTTTCGCAAAAATTATTGATTTCATAGACATTTTTCTCAGTGATGTTAGTGTGATTTGAAAAGATGGGATATGGCATGATTGCCGAAAAAATCGCTGCAAATATAAAAAATAAAAATCCATAAAACACTTTCTTCATGCTTATATTTTGCTGCAAAAAGCGATTTTCATACTTTGTTGGAGCAAAAGGGAATTTATTTGTTTTTCGTTAAATATAATTTAACATGGCTAAAATCTTTATGATTGTTTTTGTCATTTTTGGCACGGTTGTGGGGTCAGGATTCTCAAGCGGAAAGGAAATTATGATTTTTTTCAGCCGCTTTGGGGTGGCTTCTTATTTTTATATTCTGCTTGCTGGGATGCTATTTTTTGCCCTTTTTTGGTTTTTCTTGTCGAAAAGCAAGAAGATTTTGGCATGTATTGAAAACTCGAAAATCATCAACTGGACAACCCTTTTTGTTTCAGTTGTTTTTTGTGCTTCAATGTTTGCGGGACTTAAGAGTCTTTTTTCTTATGTGCCGCTTTGGGCGAATGTTCTGCTTGTGTCGGTTGTTATGGCGATTTGTTTGTTTTCAGCATTCAAGGGGATGGACGGGCTTGCAAAAATCAACATCATTTTGATGCCGATTGCGTCACTTCTTTTTTTTGCGGTAATCATTTCGTGCCTTTCGACTTCAACAGCCTTTGATTTTTCTCTCAGTCCGTTGGCTGGGTTGTTGTATTGCCCGCTTTATGTTGCCCTCAACACCTGCATGAGTGGATTTGTTATCTCAAAAATGGGGGAAGGATTGACGAAAAAACAGACATTTTTTGTATGTCTGTTTTCAACGCTGCTGCTTGTCGTGTTTTTGCTGTTCGCAAATCTAGTTTTGCAACAAAACAGTGAAGCTATTTACAGTGATATGCCATTTTTATATTTGACAAGCGGGAAAAATTTTTCCTTTGTTTTGGCTTATGTTGTCATTTTGATTGGTTGTTTGACAACCCTTATTTCGCTTTGTTTCACAATCAAAACCTCGCTTGACAAAGCTTTCAAATCTGAGGAAATCAACGCACTTTTGTCGGTATTTTTCCCTTTTGCCATCAGCAGTTTGGGCTTTTCGCAGATTGTGTCGTTCCTCTATCCAATTTGCAGTGTGATTGGCATTTTTATGCTGTTTTATTTGATTTATGCCGAAATCAGGACTTAGCACCCGGGTTATATTTCTTTTCCAAGAGACTGACGAAGTAATACATTCCGAAGGCGAGGATGCAAAGTATCATTGTGGATGCCATCACGAGGTCAATTTTGAAGATTTGCCCACCATAGACAATCAGATAGCCACGACCGGCTTTGCTTGTCAGATATTCTCCCATAATGCTGCCGACCCAACTCATGCCGACATTGATTTTCAGAACGGACACAAACTCTGGCATTGAGCTTGGGAGTACAAGTTTAAACAAAATTTGAAGTTTGCTTGCGTGCATTGATTTCATCAGTAGAATTTTGCCCTCTTCAACTGCCAAAAAGGCGGAGAGCATGCTCATGATTGTGATGACAATGCATATCAGCACGCACATCAACACGATTGCACTTGTTCCAGCACCGACCCATAGGATGATGACAGGGCCGAGGGCAATCTTTGGAAGGGAGTTTAGCACGACAATGTATGGCTCAAACACCTTGCGAACCTTTTCGTTCCACCACAGCAGCACGGCGATGACATAGCCAACCGCAGTTGCAATTCCAAACCCAATCAGGGTTTCATAAAGCGTGACCCAGCTGTGTGTGAGCAAGGTTCCATTTTGCGCCATGGTGCCTATTTGTGCGAAAATTCGCGATGGTGAGCTGACAAAAAACGGGTCTAAGACTTTGTAATATGTCAGAAGTTCCCAAATCCCAAGAAAAGCCACAAGCACAAAAACTCGGAAGAAATTGATGACAAATTTGTCCTTTTTAAGCCTTTTTACATAAAGTTGGTGCGATTTTGAGAAGTTAGGTTTTGTTTTTTGCTGTTTCTTCATTTGAAAGTTGCCTCCATATATGGTCAAAAAGTGAGGCAAAAGTTGGAGTTTCCCTCTTTTTCAGCGGGCTGGTGCCCTCCAAATTTAAACTTAAAGTTTCCCTCACTGTTGCGGGACGCGAGGTGAGGATGATGATTTTGTCGGACATTGAAATTGCTTCTGATATGTCGTGGGTGACAAGAATTGCTGTCTTTTGTTCACTTTTGATGATTTCATAAACATCATCGCAGACTGACAGTCTTGTTTGATAGTCAAGCGCCGAAAACGGCTCGTCAAGAAGAAGGAGTTTTGGTTCCATTGTCAGTGTGCGAATCAGCGCCACGCGTTGTCGCATTCCGCCCGAAAGAGAGCGAGGTTTTTGGTCTTTAAAACCATATAAATCATATTTTTTCAAAAGTTCTTCAGCCATGGCTAGTTTTTCTTCCTTGTCCTTTGGCTTTTGAATTTCAAGCCCAAGTGTGATGTTTTTCCATACGGTTCTCCATTCAAAAAGGAAGTCCTTTTGAAACATATATCCAATTTTTTTGATGTCGATTTTGTCTTCTCCGTCCAGCGTGATTTTTCCGGATGATGGCGTCAGCAATCCAGCCGTCAGTGACAGTATGGTTGTTTTTCCGTAGCCGCTTGGCCCAACCAGAGAGACGAAAGAATTTTCTTCAACATCGAAATTCACATTGTTTAAGGCGAAGATTTCGTCATTTTTTGTTTGGTAGAAATAGTTGACATTTTTAAATGTAAGTAAATTTTTCATAACACGTCCTCTACATTTACATTCTATTTTCACAAAAAATTTTTGTGCTTTGCAAAATTTTGGCACACTTTGTTGTTTTTGCTGAAAATGCGTTTTACAATTTTGGCAAAAGTTGAGGAAGAGAGGGAAAAGGTGGAAGAGGAAGAAATCAAGGATGCAATTCTGAAGAAGGCACTGGGATACGAAATTGACGAGATTGTTGAGGAATATTCCACGGACGAGAACGGAAATGCGGTTTTGACAAAGCGAAAAATCACAAAAAAACATAATCCGCCGGACATCAATGCGCTCAAGTTTTTGCTAGAGCAGGAAGATTTTGATGATGACATCTCAAAAATGACTGACAGCCAGCTTGAGGCCGAGAAAATACGACTTTTGAAACTTTTGGACGACAAGGAGAAAAAGAAAAATGAAGATGGAAATGTGTAAACACCAGCTTAAATGTGACTTCTATGGTTGTAAAAACATGGCAAAATACAGTTTCAGCACAAAGGGCTTCATCAGAAAAGATCTTGTTTTTTGCGATGACTGTATGAAGAAAATGTTTGAGTGTTTTTCGAAAACAATGGTGCCAAAACCAATCGAGGCACCATTTAAGGGGAGAAAGAAAAAGGAGAGAGTATGAGAAAAGAAATTGATATTGTGAAGGAAACTCTGGAAGATTTTGAGGCGAGGGTTAAACAACGCAAAAACTTTGACAATCAGTGGCAGATGAACATGAATTTCTATATGGGGAACCAATATTGTGATGTTGGCTATGGCGGCTTTGTGCGTGAAACGGACAAGCAATATTTTTGGCAGGAGAGGGAGGTTTTCAATCATATCGCACCAATCATTGATGTGAGACTTTCAAAACTTTCAAAAATCAAGCCAAGAATGCAAGTTTTGCCTGCAACAAATGAGGAAGGCGACATCTACACTGCCAAGGTTGGCAAAAAGATTTTGGATTCTGTGACAAATAAAATGAATTTAACGGCGAAAATTAACCAAGCAACAAAATGGAGCGAAATTTGTGGAACAAGTTTCTATAAAATCTCTTGGAATTCCAATCTTGGGCAGGTTGTGGCGCTTGAAGATGACGGCGGAAAAATCAAAATGGGGGACGTTGAAATCAGTGTTTGTTCGCCGTTTGAAATCTATCCGGACAGTTCGACACATGAAAGTTTGAGCGACTGCCAGAGCATCATCCATGCGAGAGCATACACAACCACACAAATCAAACAAATGTTTGGGATTGAAGTTGAAGGCAAGGATGTGAATGTTTATTCGCTTGACGGGTCGTCTTCTTCGCTTGGGGGACTTGGATACAGCGGACTTTCTGCAAAGTTGATTGAAACGACACGAAGCGACAGTGCCATTGTGCTTGAAAAATATGTCAAGCCGAACGAAACACATCCGGACGGAAGGTTGATTATCATTGCCGGGGACAAATTGGTGTTTGATGGTGAAATGCCATACATCAATGGTGCGGACGGAAAGAGAGAATTTCCATTTGTCAGACAAATTTGCAATGAGGAAGTTGGCAATTTCTGGGGAGTGTCGATGATTTCAAGACTTATTCCAATTCAAAGGGCATACAACGCTGTGAAGAACCGCAAGCACGAATATCTCAACCGCTTGACCCTTGGAGTTTTGGCAGTGGAAGATGGAAGTGTTGACATTGACAACTTGGAAGAAGAGGGCTTGGCTCCGGGCAAGATTTTGGTTTATCGTCAAGGTTCAAACGCTCCGGCATTCTTGGGAGGAGAGCAAGTTCCTTCTGATTTTGAAAAGGAAGAAGAAAGACTTTTGCAAGAGTTCTATGCCCTCAGCGGGACAAGTGAACTGGGCACGATGGACAATGTTTCGGCATCGCTTTCTGGGGTGGCTCTTGAACTTTTGATTGATGAAAACGAATCAAGACTTATTTTCACGACAGACAGCATAAAATCAGCAATTAAAACAATTGCAAAGCACATTTTGAGACTTTATAAACAATATTCAACTTTCCCACGACTCATCAAAATTATGGGTGAGGATGGGCAATTGGAAGTTCTGTATTTCAAAGGAAATGACATCTCAAGTGATGATGTGCAGTTTGATACTGACAATGAAACGAACAACACACTCTCTCAACGTAGAGACATGATTTTCTCGCTGCTTGATAAGGGGCTTTTGTCCGACGAAAACGGCAAAATAAGTACGTCAGTGAGAAATAAAATCATGGAAAATATTGGTTTTGGAATTTGGGACACTTCGGTGGATTTAAGCGATCTTCACAACAAAAATGCTGACCAAGAGAACGTCAGAATGAAAGACGGAGAAAGCGTTTCTGTGAAAGAGATTGATGACCATGAATTACACTTGACACAACATATTGCGTTTATGCTTAAGGTGCTTTATGCTGCCGATGTTGAATCAAAAATTGAGGAAAACTTTTTGAAACACGTCCGTGAGCATAAAGCAATGCAATCAAAAAATGAAAAGGGAGAATGAAAGTGATGGATGAACTTGAAATGATTGAGGAACAACCACAAAATGTTGAAACTTCTGTTGAAGAAAACATTGAGGGCTCCTCAAGTGAACAGATTGAAGAAAAAGAGTCGACAAGTGAAGCTGAAAGGGGCGTTCCCATTGGAAAATTTAAGAGTGTTGAAGACTTGTTTCAGGCATACAACAATCTGCAATCTGAATTCACGCGTAAAAGCCAAAAATTGGCGGATTTGGAGAGAGATAAAATGACGGCAGAGCCATCTGAGGAGGATAAAACTGAGAGTGCGCTTAAATCATTCCTTTCAAAAAATCAAGAGGCGTTTGTTTATGCGGACGAGCTTAAAGTCCGTGTTGAAAATGCAAATGTCAAAGATGAGGCGGCTTTCGAAAGTGCTTGGGCGGGGCTTTTGTATGAAAAGTTGACCGGCAAGGATAGAGCGAAAGAGCCTATCATTCAAAACTTAATAAAAGATGACGAAATTCAAAATTTGGTAATTGAAAATTACATGAAACAACTTCAAGAACAGAAAATTCCTGTTGTCATGTCTTCAAATTCTGGTGAGAGGGTGACCAAGGTGGTTGCCCCAAAGCCAGATTCTTTTGAGGAAGCGAAAAGGGTGGTTCTTGATTTGTTTGACAAAAATTAAAAGGAGAACTTATGGTTACATTATCAAGTGCTGAAAACGTGCTTAAAGACGTGTATTTGGGCGTTATTGCAGACCAAATCAACACAAAAACAAATCCACTTTTCAGTAGAATTAAAAGAAGTACAAGAAATATTGTTGGAAAAGAAGTGAGAGTTGTTGCTCCAATTGGCATCAACGGTGGAATTATGGCTGGAGAAGAGACAAGTGACCTTCCAGACGGCGTTGACACACCATATTTGTCTTTTGTTGCACCACTCAAAAACCTCTTCGGAAGATTTGAAATCAGCGACAAGGCAATCCGTTGCTCTTCAACCGATGTCAACTCTTTCGTAAACTTGTTGCAAGATGGGATGGATTCTTTGCTTAAAGCAAGCATCTTCAATCTTTCAAGAATGATTTATGGAGACGGCACCGGCTGTCTTTCAACAATCACTGTTTCTGGCGGCACTTATGCTGTTGACAACGTTGACGCAATTGCTCCAGGAATGTATGTTGACATCTACACTGGCGACACACTTAAAATTGCAAACGCACTTGTTACAAACATTGACAAGAGTGCAAAAACATTTGCAATCAGCACAACTTCAGGTGAAGCTGTTGCAACTGGTGACAAGGTTTATTTGCATAATTCAAAAGGCAACGAAATCATCGGATTGAAGGGGATTGTTAACAATTCGACACTTTATGGTGTTGACAAGTCAACTTACCCAATTATGAATGCAAAGACATACACAGCAACATCTTCTGATGCTTTTGATGAAGACTATGTTCAAAAAGTTATCGATGACCTTGAAATGACTGGAACAAATGTCAACTTCATCAACTGCTCTTATGAACTTAAGAGAATTTATCAAAGATATTTGACGCTTTACAAGAAAAACATTGAATACACAACTTTGGAAGATGGAATGAAAGTTTTGACACACTTCGGAACTCCAATCGTTCCAACAAGCCAAATCGGTGCGGGTGAATGCTATTTCCTCAACACTGACGACTTTATGTTCTATGAACTTGGAGACTGGAAGTGGCTTGAAGACGAAAGTGGAAGAGTGCTTAAACAACACGCAAACAAGGCTGCTTATTCTGCAACTTTGGTTAAATACACAGAACTTCTTTGCCACAAGCCATCTGGCGTTGCTTTCTGTCAAAATGTTCCAACAACAATTCCAGAAAGTGTGTAAAAGGAGTTAGTTTATGAACAAGTCGTTTGAAATTGAAAGTGATTGCCTTGATATCGTGAAGAGGATTAAAAGCATTGACGAGGATTATTTTGTTGTTTTTGAGCCTGTAAGCCAAAAATTTCAACTTCATGCCAGAAGTCAGGGGAGAAATTCTTATTGTTTGACTTTTCCGTTTGATACTCTGGATGAGAGGTCGTATTTTCATGTGCTTAAAACCAGAGTGCAGAACAGTGATGAACTTTTAAAAATGATGGAGGAGAAAAACAGTGCGATTGAAAAGGCTAAGATGCAGGAAATTTTGAATGACTTTAAGGAGAAACTCTATGACTGTTAAAGAAATAATTAAATTGGTTTGTGAATTTGTTGGTGAGAGTGAGATTTTTTCAAAGTTCTCCCAAGATTCAACCTTAAACGAGGTTGAACAAGAAAAGGTTGACAGAATGCTGCGTTGTTTCAATTTGGTTAACCAAGAAATCGCGAGTGACTATTTGCCATTTTTGACAAAAGAGAATGTTGAAATGAAGGGGGATATCATCAATTTTGCTGACTTGAGCAAGAGACTCGTAAACATTTATGAGGTAAGAAATAGATTTGGCATGAGTTTGAAATTTAAACTTTTCCCAAATTATGTCGAGGTTGCTGGAAAGGCAAAATCGGTGACATACAGTTTTCTGCCTGACGAAAAAGGTCTTGAAGATGATGTTGAAATGATGTGCGGACTGAGTGAAAGGGTGTATGCCTATGGCATTGCGAGCGAATATCTTTTGATTGACGGTGTCAGTGAGGATGCAGAAATCTGGGAGAGCAGGTTTAAGGAAAGCTTGTTTATGTTGTCAAGAAGAAGAGGTGAACATATTTTGCCAAAGAGGAGATGGCTTTGATTTTTTATAAAAATCCAAAGAAACACAAAAAGACCACGGAAAAAGACCTGACTTTCTCAGTCTTTGATGATGGTTTGGTGTCAAATGTGGACGATTCTGTTTCAAAGGCAAATGGGTGCAAAAGCTTTTACAATCTGACATATGTTGACGGAGCTTTGAAGACCGGGCTTGGTTTCCGTGATTTGCAAGTTCCCGCAACTTTGGATGATTTAAAGACGTGTCACACATTCGATTTTGCTTCAAGTGTGGACGAAATCATCGGCATTTGGGTGAATAGATGGTATAACACCGATGTGGAGGAATATCAATATCAACTTATGCTGATGGATGCAAACTTCAAGCTGTGGCAGGTGCCGCTGATTGATGAATTTGAGGGGCATGTTTGGACAAAATCAGAAAAATTGACAAGCTATCCAACCTATGAATGCACCTATCGAACGGACAACAAAGACTGCTTTCTGTTTTTTTCAGAAGAAGGGATGCTTTATCTGGCTGCCTATGCTGAGGGGGTTTACACCAGTGTGCCAGCAATGATTTCTTGTGTTGTACACTATGATAATTTTTTTGGAATTACAAATACAAACCGAAACACATTGATTTACACAAAAAATGTAAATCTGACTGAGTGGCAAGAGAATGAGGAGAGTTCTACGATTGAATTTTTGGATAATCGTGGGGCTTTCAACAAACTTGTTGCTTTCAATGACTATGTATATCTATTCAGAGAGTATGGAATCACAAAAATTTCCATTTACACCTCAAAAAATGACTTTTCTTTCACTCATCTTTACAGTTCCTCGTCCAAAATTTATGAAAATTCCGTTTGTGTTTGCGGAGACAAGGTTTTGTTTTTCACGCGAGACGGGCTTTATGATTTTAATGGAAATTCTGTTGATAAAATTGCGGGCGAATATGACAAATATTTCAAGAATTTGAGCAACGAAAACTGCTCTGCAGCTTGCCTGAACGGGAAGTATTATTTTGCCACAAAGTGCAACTTTGAGGATGGTGAAATGGTAGGCTGTGAGAGTGGCGATTTTGTCAACAATGTGTTGTTTGAGGTTGACATCAACGACTATTGCTTGAATGTCTACCGAGGAGTTGACATCAGAAAAATTTTGGCGGTTGACAATCCATTCACAAGCAAGCTTTGTGCTTGTTTTTATGGTGACAATAAACAGCGAATTGGCGAGCTTGATTTTTCGGGTGACAGTTTTGAAACTGCAACTGCAAAATGCTGGACTTCGTTTGTTTCTGACCTTGGTTTTAAGGGAAAAAAGAAGAGAATTAAGGAGGTCATCATTTCAAGTTTGTTTGACTGTGAGGTTGAAATTCAATCTGATTTCGAAAGCAAAACTTACAAAATTTTTGGCTCTGAAAAAGAGCAAAGGTTGAGAGTGAATGTTGCTGGAAAAAAATTCCAATTTTCATTTAAGACAAATGCTTCAAAGTGCGATATCAAAAAGCCTATGGTTGTTTTTGATGTTGTTACATGATTGTTAAATTTTTCGATTATTCCAATTTTTACAAGAAGTCATCTTTTTACAAAAGGGGAGATTATATGACAATGAAAAATATATTCAAAAAGGGAAAAGACGATGGACATTTGGAATGATATCATAAGCATAATTGTCAGCAATGGAGTGTTTGCAATTTTGTTTGTTTGGCTGTTTTATTATCAGCTGAAAGACAGTGCGAAAAGGGAAAATAAATATCAGCAGACAATCGAACAATTGACTTCAAATTTGAAAATTTTGGAAGAGGTTAAGCAAGATTTGAATGATATTAAAGACTATCTGAAAGACGGAGACGATTATGAAGAACTTCTTTAAGAAAATGGGAAATTACAGCTTTTGGGTTGGATTTTCTGGTGCTGTTGTGATTTTGCTGAATGCATTTGGAAAAGCGTTTGGGTTTTCAATTGAAAACAAGGTTGTCGAAGATTGTATTATGGCTGTTGCCGGGCTTCTTGTTGTGCTCGGGCTTGTTGTCAAGAAAAATCCAACAGTGGAAAACAAGGATGAGAAGAATAAAAACGAAGATAATTCATTTTCAAAAGAAATCTCTGATGAAACTTTGGATGTTTTGCCAGACAAAATTGGTGAAGAGTTGGCTTCAAATTTGAACAATAGTTTTCTTAAGAAAAAAGAAGAAGATGTTGAAGAAACTGATAATAAAAAAAGGTCATAAAAATGCATAATTATGAATAAATATGCAAACAAAAAAAATAAAAGCCGCAATTTAAAAAGTTTGCGGTTTTTTTGTTTTCCTGAAAGATTTTGATAAATCTACATTTTTGATTTTCTTTTTTTATCGTTTTCAAAATTTAACGTTTTTCAAAAAAATAAAATGTAAAAAGAGGAATATAAAATTCAAAAGATTGATTTAAAACGATGATTTTTAAACGAAATTGGGGGATTAAATCATAAATTTTGGCAATATGTTGGGTTTTTGTTTGGAATTTTCACTTTAAGTATGATATTATTAAAACAAGATAAAAATATTTAGGAGGAAATATGAAAAAAGTTTTATACACAGTTTTGTCAATCTTGTCGATTGTCTACATCGGATTTTTGATTGTTGACGCTGTTCGAACTGCAACGGCTTGGAATCCAGACATGGGGTGGTTTGCGAAGGTTTTTGATCTTATTGTCAGATTTGGTGGAGTTGCAATCATCTTCTGCTTTGCGCTTGTAAACTTTGCGGGCAGTCCACTTAAGACAGTTTTCTTTATCGTTCTTATTGTTGCAATCGTTGTCTATGTTGTTGTTTTGGCTGCGCCTGACTTCTTCTTCAATTTGTTTGGTGGAGCTCAAGAGGGAAGTGGTGAAGCAATTTCAAGCATTGTGAGAATGTTGAAGTAAGACTTTTTTGAAATTTTTTCGAGGATTTAGTGAAAAAAATAATTGTTATTGATGGGAATAGTTTGGCAAATAGGGCATTTTACGCAATGCCCTATTTATCTAATCGCGACAAAAAGCCTTCTGGGGCGGTTTTTGGTTTTGCAAACATTTTGATGAAACTTATCACGGATCAGAAGCCAGATTTTTTGGTTGTTGCTTTTGACCATTCTCGCAAGACCTTTCGAAACGAAATCTATGAGGGGTACAAGGCAAAACGCAAGGAGACTCCACCTGATTTGATTGCACAATTCCCTGTTATTAAAGAAATGTTGGGTGTTTTGGGAATTAAATATTTTGAAATCCCTGGAATTGAGGCTGACGATATCATTGGAACAATTGCAAAAAATTCTGATTTGGAGCATATTTTGGTGTCTGGAGACCGCGATTTGCTGCAGCTTATTGACGACAACACCTCTGTTTGGCTGACAAAAAAAGGTGTGACGGACATTGAAAAATATGACGAGAAAGCTCTTTTTGAAAAATTTGGGCTGAGCCCAAGAGGGATTGTTGACCTTAAGGCTTTGATGGGAGATATGTCTGACAACATTCCTGGCGTGCCTGGCGTTGGAGAGAAGACGGCTTTGTCTCTGCTGGGGGATTTTGGCTCGCTTGATGGGGTTTATGAGAACATTGACAAAATTTCTGGCAAGTTGAATGAGAAATTGCAAAATGGCAAAGAGTCGGCTTATATGTCGCAAGATTTGGCGACAATCAGAACAAATTGTGAAATTGACTTCAATTTGGATGAATGCAAATTTGCTTTCCCTTTTTCACAAGAGGTGAGGGATTTTTTTGACGCTTGGGATTTCAGAAGCCTTGTGAATCGTAAAGATTTGTTTTTGAATGGCGTTGGCGCCACAAAAACTGAGGAAAAGAGGATTTGTATTGAGGATGTCAAACAAGTTGAAGGTCTTGTTTTGAATGTGAAAGACGAGTTTGCTTATGATCTTTCCAAGATGGAGTTTTCGATTGGTTCCGGCGAAGTTTTTTATATCAAAAAAGAAATTGATCTCTTTTCGAAAATGGTTGATTTTGATGAGGTTTTGATGGTGTTGAAGCCTGTTTTTGAGAACAAAAAGATTGTGAAAATCACAAATTCTTCAAAGCAGGATATGAAAATTATGAAGAAACATGACATTGAACTTTGCAACTTTTTTGACATCGAAATTGCAAATTACGTGCTTTATGCGGGACTTGTGAAGAGACCTGTTCAAAGCACTTGTGAATATTTTGCACTCAAAAAAGAACTTGAAAAGAATATGCACGAAGAGGGTGTTTTTGAGATTTACAGCAAAATTGAAATTCCGCTTGTGTCCGTTTTAGGCGGGATGGAAGAGGAAGGTTTTAAGATTGATGAAGAAACATTGAATGCTTTAAGTCAAAAATATGATGCTGAGATTGTTGTTTTGACTCAAAAAATTTATGAACTTGCTGATGAGGTTTTTAATATCAATTCACCAAAGCAGGTTGCGGCGATTTTGTTCGACAAACTGGGGCTGAAGGCTTTTAACAACAAAAAACAATCCACAAGTTTTGCGGTGCTTGACGATATCAGGTGGCAACACGAAATTGTTGATTTGATTATTCAATATCGAAAGTCAAGCAAACTTGTCAGCACATATTTGAATGTTTATAAGAAAATTTGTGAGACAACAGGACCTGTTATTCACACCATTTTCAATCAAACCTTGACTTCGACTGGCAGATTGTCAAGCTCTGAGCCAAATATGCAGAATATTCCAACCAGAGATGAAGAGTCGAAAAATTTGAGAAAGATTTTTGTTTCAAAATATGCTGATGGGGAGATTATCTCGGCGGACTATAATCAAATTGAACTTAGACTTTTAGCTAATTTGGCGGAAGAAGGAAGCATGATTGATGCCTATAAGAAAGGGATTGATATTCACACAAAAACCGCCAGTGAAATTTTTGGAGTGTCAACCGATAAAGTGACTTCTTCACAAAGACGTGATGCGAAAGCGGTGAACTTTGGAATTATTTATGGCATAAGCGATTTTGGCCTTTCTCAAAACATCAAAACGTCCAAAAACAAAGCGAAGGGGTATATTGAAAGTTATTTTGATAGATATCCGAAAATTAAGACTTTTATGGATGCAAATGTTGAATATGCGAAGGAGCACGGTTATGTTAAGTCGTATTTTGGGAGAATTAGGCATATTCCGGAAATTCAATCTGCAAATGCGGTTGTGAGAAAATTCGGCGAACGTGTGGCAATGAATATGCCGCTTCAAGGGACAGCATCAGACGTGATTAAACTTGCGATGGTTGAACTTGCGAAGAGACTTGAAGGAATGGAAAGTCATTTGATTTTGCAAATTCATGACGAGCTTATTGTTGATGCTCCAGCAAGTGAAGTTGAAAAGGTGAAGCAAATTCTGAAAGAAAGTATGGAAAATGTTTGCGTTTTTGTGGTGCCTTTGTCGGTTTCTGTGGGTAGCGGAAAGAATTTGTTTGAATGTAAATGATGGCGGGGGAGAATGCCAGCGTGCGAGGGACTTGCACGCACAAATCGCTCCATGCGGAGCGATTTGGAAAATTTGCCGGAGGTAAATTTGGCATTCTCCCCGATTTTTCTCGTAAAATGATTGACTAATTTCAAAAAAACAGATACAATATAGATGGTGATATATGCAGTATAGAAGAAAGATGGGGCTTGATTATGGGAAGGCGAGAATTGGTGTGGCGTTCACAGATTTGTCATGCACAATTGCATCTGCCGACCATATATACAAAACCCAAACAGAGGAAAAAGATCTTTGCTATTTCTCAGATTTGATAAAGGAAAAACTTGTTGATACTGTTGTTTTTGGGTTGCCGCTCAACGCAGACGGCACAGAAAATGAAATGACGGCGATTGTGCAAGATTTTGCGGCAAAACTTCAGCAGCAAACTGACGTGCAGATTGCATTTCAAGATGAGCGATACACATCTCTTGAAGCTGAGGAGTATTTGCGAGAAGCCAAAATCAAGTGGGAGAAGCGTAAAGAGCTTCTGGACAAAATTTCTGCGCAAATTATACTACAAAATTATCTTGACGAAAATCCAAACAAATAAAGGAGAGTTTATTATGGATAAGAAGAAAGTTCAAAAAATTGAAGAAGTTTCAAAAAAGGTTGAAGAAGAAGTTCAAAAACAAGATTTGGTTGATGTTCTTTTGGACGAAGATAACAAAGAGCCAATCGTGCTTGTTGATGGGAATGGCAGAAAATTGTCTTTTGAACAAATTGCTGTAATTCCATACAACGACAAATTGTATTGTGTTTTGAAGCCGATTGACGAAATTGAAAACGTGCAAGATGACGAAGCAATCGTGTTCTTCGTTGACGAGCAAAAAGGACAAGAACCAGTGCTTATGGTTGAAACAGACGAAAAGGTTGCAATTGAAGTGTTTGAAGAATACTACAATCTTCTTGACGAAGCAGAAGGAAAGAAATAAGAGGGAAAAATGAAAGTGGATGTGAAAATCATCCACTTTTTTATTGGTTTTGTGAATATTTTTGCCGAAGCAACTCAAAATATTGATACAAGACGAATGTCTTGAAAAAGGGAGGTAAAACTATGTTCGGTAGAAAGAAAGCTGCTGGCAAATCAAATGCCAAAGCTGTGGAAGCAGGGGTTGAAGCTACTTCTTCAAAAGCAAGTACAAAATCTTGCAAAGGCTGTGCAAGCAAGAAGTCGTCATCAACATCTTCTAAGGCTTGCAAATAGTTAAAGCCAACCAGTAAAAAACTCACAAGAATGTGAGTTTTTTATTTTTATGTTTTTTTTCATACGTTTTTATATTTTTTATCAAAAAAGTTTAGAAATTGAACATCAAACATAAATTTTCCATTCTTCTGGGTAAGCAACTTCAATTTCAATTTTCTTCTTAGTACGGAAATGTGTAAATTGAATTTTCTTTAAAAGCAGCATTGTGTGTGAAAAATCATCCGGTTTCCCGTAAATTGTGTCGCCAAGAAGTGGACGCTGAATATGAGACATGTGAACTCTGATTTGGTGTGTTCTGCCGGTTTCAAGTTTAAACTTTGCAAGAAAGAAATTTTCCCAATTTTTCAAAGGGAAAACATGAGTTGTCGCGTGTTTTCCGTTTTCTGAAATCACTCTTTTCATCTGATTTATTCCATCTTTTTCGATTGTTTTTATTGGGTGGCAAATTGTTGTTTCGTCACTTAAATTGCCGTGGCAAAGGGCATGATATTCTTTGTCTATATCAGCATTTTTGTAGGCTATAACGTTCTTTGCAACGACAACAATTCCAGCTGTTTCTTTGTCAAGTCGGTTTAAAATTCGCAGCACAAAATTTTCATCCTTGTCATTCATATAGCGGCAAATTTGTCCGCCAAGGTTGTTTGAAAAATGTGAGCGGGTTGGGGTGCAAGCTAGGTTGTGTGGTTTGTTGACAATCAAATAGTCTTCATCCTCAAAAAGAATATCAAGAGATCCTTCGCAGAGGTTGATTTGTGTGGCGCGATTCGGGTTTTTCTTTATATCTAAAACATCTCCAAGTCCAATTTTTTCGCGGACTGTTGCTGGGGTGTTGTTCAATAAAATGCCATCCTCGCAGTTTCTTAAATTTTTTATGTAGTTTTCAGAAAAACCGCGCGTTTTGAGATAGAAATAAATGGTGTTCTTTTTGAGGTTGTTCAGGTTTTCAATTTTGAATTCTTCGTATTTTTCCATATTATTTACATCATATCACATCGCGGTGGAAAGTCAAAATATTTGTCTGAAAAATAATTGACTTAAATTATTTATTATGCTAAAATTGTTATATCATAAATGCGATGACGAAAGAATAGTAAATTTGAGGATTTTCCACAGAGAGCCCTTGGTGCTGGAAATGGGGCGAAAAGATTAAATTGAATTCACTTTCAACAGCAGAGCTCTGAAGGGGTTTCTTGCGTAGGAGTTTCCGTGAAGCTGCGTGAATGCAAAATAAGACACTTTTTGTGTGAAATTAGGTGGTACCACGCTTTGAAATTTAAAGTCGTCCTAATGTTTGGGGCGATATTTTATTTTCAGGTGTGGGCGACAAGTTTATGAAAGTGTCATAAGAATTTGAAAGGAGATTTGGAAAATAAGATGAAAAATAAATTGGAAGAAATTTTGAAATCTGGAACTTCTGAAATTGAAGTGTTGCAAGATTTGAAGACTCTTGATGAAGTTAGGGTGAAGTATCTTGGCAAAGCGGGGGCTTTGACGCAAATTTTGCGCGGAATGAAGGATGTCCCTGCGGAGGAAAGAAGAGAAGTTGGTTCTTTAGCAAATTCTGTGCGTGAAACTTTGGAAAAAGCGTTGAGCGAAAAGTGGGCTGAACTTGAAAATGCTGCGCTCGTGGCTGAGATGGAAAAAGAAAAAATTGACATCACAGAGCCAAGCAGGGGGGTGAAAAGAGGTGCTTTGCATCCTCTTACAAGATTTAACAACAAGTTTATGGAAATCTGCGTTGAAATGGGTTTCACTGTCATTCAGGGGCCAGAAATTGAAACTGATTATTACAACTTTGAAGCATTGAATGTTCCAAAAAATCATCCAGCAAGAGATATGCAGGATTCTTTCTATATAACTGACAACATTTTGATGAGAACTCAAACATCGAATATGCAAATTCGTGCAATGGAAAAAATGAAACCTCCTTTCAAAGTTGTTTGTCCGGGAAGAGTTAACAGAAACGACAGTGACAGTTCTCACTCTCCAATTTTCAACCAATTTGAAGCACTTGTGATTGATGAAAACATTGGACTTAAAGATTTGATGATGATGATTAAAGAAATTTTGAAGCGTTTGTTTGGTGAAGATGTGAAAATGCGTGTGAGGCCATCATACTTCCCGTTCACTGAACCAAGTATTGAAATTGATGCAACTTGTCAAAGATGTCAAGGAAAGGGGTGTTCTTTGTGTAAGGGGACTGGTTTCTCAGAAGTGTTTGGTGCTGGCGTTGTGAATCCAAAAGTTTTGGAAATGTCTGGAATTGACAGTGTAAAATACAGCGGATTTGCGTTTGGACCTGGAATTGACAGAAGTGTTATGGTGACAAACAAAATTCCAAACATCAAATATTTGTTTAGAAACGACTTGAGATTTTTGAAACAAATGAGATAAGAAAAAACAAAATGTGGTGTAGTATGCATGCATAATACAACCATATGATGTGTAGTATGCAATAAAAACAAAGAGGAGATAAAAATGAAAATTTCTTATAATTGGCTTAAAGATTTTGTTGATTTGAGCGATTTGACAGCAGAAAAAGTTGCTGAAAAATTGACAGTTTCTGGGTTTGAAGTTGAAGATGTGATTTATATGAACAAAAATCTTCATGATGTGTATGTTGGACATATTGAAAAGATTGAAAAACATCCTGAAGCTGACAGGCTTGTTGTGTGCAAGGTAGATGTTGGTTTTAAGAAGGTTCAAATCATCACTTCTGCAACAAATGTGTTTGAAGGAGCGAATGTTCCTGTTTCATTGGAGGGCGCTGACCTTGCAAATGGAGTGAAGATTAAGCCTACAAATTTCCGTGGTGTTCCAAGTGATGGAATGTTCTGTTCTGGAGAAGAGCTTGGTATTGATGAAAACTATTTCGAAGGTGCGGGAATAAATGGCATTTTGATTTTGCCGGAAAACTTCGTTGCTGGCACAAAAATTGAAGACGCGCTTATGTTGAATGATGTTGTGTTTGACGTGAATGTCACTCCAAACCGTCCAGATTGTAACAGTATTATTGGAATTGCTCGTGAAGTTTGCGCGATTTTTGGCAGAAAGTTTAAAAATTTTGATTTGGGTTATAAAACCGTTGCTGGGAATGTTAACGACATTGTGAAGGTTTCAGTTGAAACTGAAAATTGCCCAAGATATATGGCTTCTTACATCAAAAACATCAAGCTCGAGCGTTCTCCGCTCTGGTTGAGAAGTCGTTTGCATGCGGTTGATATCAAGCCAATCAACACAATTGTTGACATCACAAACTATATTCTTGTTGAGCAAGGGCAGCCTATGCATGCGTTTGACTATAAATATCTTGACGGCGGCAAAATCGTTGTAAGGCAGGCAATACGTGGTGAGAAAATTGCCGTTTTGAACGGAAACTCATACAACCTTGATGAAGATGTGATGGTTATTGCTGATACAAACAAGCCTGTTGTTATTGCGGGTGTTATTGGTGGAGTGAATTCTTGTGTTGGAAATGACACAATTGAAACTGTGTTTGAATGTGCGGCTTTTGACCTTAAGAGTGTCAGATTGACAGCCAAGAAGTTTGGATTGAGAACTGACTCTTCTGCAAGATATGAAAAAGGAGTGAATGTCAACTCTCCAACTGTTGCCATGAAGAGAGCTTTGCATATGGTTGACAAACTTGGTTGTGGAGAAATTGTTGATGGTGTTGTTGATGTTTGTAATCAAAAACTTGAAGCCAAGGAAGAGATTAAGATTTCTTATAAGAAGGTCTGCAAAATTTTGGGGTTTGAGATTCCTGTTGAAAAAATGCTCAGCATTTTAAATGGTCTTGGCATTGAGACTGCTGTGTCGGGGGATATGCTTCTCTGCAAGTCGCCGTTTATTCGTGAAGATATCAAAAATGAAAATGACATCGCAGAAGAAGTTATCAGAATTTATGGATATGATGTGTACAACGATATGGAAGGCGGGTTATTTGAAAATTCGACAACAACAATTGGTCAATTTGAACCAAGAATTGCGATGGAAAATAATTTGAAATCTATTCTTGTTGATAATGGTTTCTATGAAACTTTGAACTATTCACTTTACACGGCTTCTGCTTGCGACAAACTTTTGCTCGCCGAGGATGATGAAAGAAGAAAGGTGATCAAGATTGCAAATCCAATCAGTGAAGATTTGTCAACGGTGAGAACGGTTATGGCTCATGCGCTGCTTGTTGATGTTGCTTACAATCTTTCTGTTGGAAACAAAGAATTGAGATTTTTTGAAACTGGAAGGGTGTATCAACCTAAAAAACTTCCACTTGAGGAGTTGCCGCTTGAAAATAATCGTCTTTCAATTGCGGTTTGTGAAAGTGGGTATGATTTCTTCGCTCTCAAAGGTGTTGTTGAGAATTTGCTTCTTGTAAGCTCTTTGAAATACACTCTTAAAAGAAGCGTTGAACCATATCTTCACAGTGGGGTGAGTGCAGACATTGTTGCGGAAGACGGCAAAGTGATTGGCTGGTTTGGAAAAGTGCATAAGAGTGTTTTAAAGAATTATGACATCAATCAAGATGTGTTCTATGCTGAAATTGACACCGATTATTTGGCTGTTTTGCCAGAGAAGCAATATGCGACAAAAGAAATTTCAAAATTCCCAACAGTTGAAAGAGACATTGCGGTTGTTGTTGATGAAAAAATCAGCAACGCTGAGCTGGCGGGGGCGATTAAATCCGCTGCTGGAAAAAATTTCTTTGATGTAAGTTTGTTTGACGTTTACAGAAATGAGTCTTTGGGCGAGGATAAAAAGAGTATGGCATATAAAATTGTGTTTATGTGTGAAGAAAAAACTCTGACTGGCGAAGAAATTTCTGCGGCTGTGAACAAGATTTTGAGAAGTCTGCAATTCAGGTTTGGTGCCAAGCTGAGAGAAATGTAATTTTGTTATTTTGTGTGTGCTATGCAATAATTGTGCTGCATAACACACAATATATTGTGTTGAGGAGAAATTATGGTTTGTTATCTTGACAATGCTGGAACAACAAAAATGTTTGAACAGTGCGTTGAAGTGCACCATAGTTTTTCTTGCGACAATTTTTATAATCCATCCGCGCTGTCTGAGCAAGCTATGGGTGTTTCAAAACTTATAAGTAAGGCGGAAAAGTATGTTTTGCAGCGACTGGGTGCATCTGAAGGGAATGTTTTGTTCACTGGATGTGCGACAGAAAGCAACAATATTGCTGTGAAAGGTTCTCTTCGCTCTGGAAATTGGGAATATGTTTTTTCTGCTGGTGAGCATCCTTCTGTGTTTAACATTTCAAAAAAGTTGGAACTTGATGGGTTTAAAGTTCACATTGTTCCTCTTGACGAGGCTGGACGGGTTGACGTTGCGAGACTTGAGGCTGTTTTAAATGAAAGAACGAGATTTATCAGTGTGATGCATGTCAGCAATGAGACAGGTGCTGTCAATGACCTTGTGAAAATCTCTAATTTAAAAAATAAGAAATGTCCAAAGGCGGTTTTGCATGTTGATGGGGTGCAGGGATTTATGAAAATCCCATTTTCTCTTCGCTCAATAGCTGTTGATTTGTATTCTTTCAGTGCTCACAAATTTCATGGACCAAAAGGCGTTGGCGGGCTTTATGTGAGGAATAAAGGTGCTTTGAAAGAGTTGTTTCAAGGCGGAGGACAGCAATATACGTTGCGTTCTGGAACTGAAAATGTGTCTGGAATTATGCAGATGTGTAAGGCGCTTGAACTTATTGATGAAAAGGAGAATTTTGAAAGGGTTGTTGAGATTAAAAAGATTTTTAACTCTTTTCTTGGCGCTGATGGTTTGATTGTTAAAGATTTTGGCGGGTCTCCTTACATCGAAAACCTTATCTTTTCTGGGGTAAAGGGTGAAACTATGCTTCATGCGCTTAATCAAAAAGGTGTGATTGTGGGGCTTGGAAGTGCTTGTTCATCGAAGAAAGCGGGGAATCGCATTTTGGAAAAAATTGGTCTTGCAAAAGATGAAATAATTTCAAGTGTGAGAATCAGTTTCAATGCTTACATGACTGACGAGGAAGTTGAGTGGGCGGCAAAAACGATAAATAAAGTCTATTTGGAAATTAAGGAAAAGGTGAGCTGATGAAAAAAGTTTTGTTGTTAAAGTTTGGTGAGTTGTTTCTGAAAGGTCGAAATAGACATGAGTTTATCAAACTTTTGAAGGCTAATATTTTGAAAAAACTGCGTGGATATTCTTGTAAGTTGGAGGAGACTCAAGGGCGTTTGGTGCTTCATTCTTATAACGAAAATCTGGAAAGCGAAATAATTGAAAGATTGCAACAAGTTTTTGGACTTATTGCTGTCATGAGTGCGATTGAGTTTGATACATCCCTTCAGGAAATTGAGAAGCGTGTTTCTGAAATTTGTTTTGACGGCGTGAAAAGTTTTAGGATTGAAACCAAAAGAGCCGACAAAACTTTTCCGATGACTTCAATGGAACTTGATAAACATTTGGGCGGGGTGGTTTTGGACAAATATCCAAACTTGCAAGTGGATCTGTATAATCCTGAGGCTGTTTTGCACGTCGAAGTGCGTGTGAATGGAAAGACCTACTTGTATAATCAACTGCATCAATGTGCTGGAGGACTTCCTTTGGGAAGTGGCGGGAAGGCACTTTTACTCCTTTCTGGTGGGATTGACAGTCCGGTGGCTGGCTATCTTATGTCGAAAAGAGGGTTGAGATTGGAAGCTGTTCACTTTCATTCTTATCCATACACAAGCGTTCAAGCGAAGGAAAAAGTGATCGAACTTGCAAAAGAGATTTCTGTTTATTGCGATGAAATCAAATTGCATATTGTTTCCTTTACAGAAATTCAAGAGCAAATTCATCGAAACTGCGACGAAGAATATATGATAACAATTATGCGTCGAATTATGATGCGAATCGCAGAGAGATTGTGTAAGCATAATGAGTTGGGGGCGATTATCACGGGTGAGAGTCTGGGGCAGGTTGCAAGCCAAACTATGCAAAGTATGAACGTGACTAATTCGGTTGTTTCGATTCCGGTTTTTAGGCCGGTGATTGCTTATGACAAAGAAGACATCATGTCTGTGGCAAAGAAAATTAAGACATATGAAACATCAATTCTTCCATATGAGGATTGTTGTACGGTGTTTCTTCCAAAAAATCCTGTGATTAAACCAACAATTAAAAGAGCGGAATTGCTCGAACAAAATCTTGATATTGAAGCCCTTGTTGAGCAGGCGGTCAACAATGAGGAAATTTTGACAATCAACAATTTTTCAAAGTAGGGTTAAGAAAAGAAATTTTTTCTCTTTTTAATATAAATAAATAAGATATAATACATACAACTAATTATTATGAAAAATTTTTTATTAAGAAAAGCTTTCGTGAGGGTGGGGTATAAAATGGCATATCGTCTTGATATGTCTTTTTTATTGTTGTATGCTCAATTTGTGTCCGTCGATTTATTTTTGATTTTTTTCATTCTTCGGTTGTGGGAGGAGGGTGCTGTTTGCGGTTCGGGGTGGGGTTGAAAGTGAGGTTGTATAAAATGTATATTCGATTATATTTATAAATTCTGAATTTATAAATTTGCATATTTTGAAATTATTATAAAAAATGACTGAATAAATATGCAAAAATCACTTGCATATTTATAAATTTTATTGTATAATAATCGAAAATGCATGAATAAACATAAATTTATATTTATGCATAACGGCTACAACCCCCTAAAATATGGCGATGTAGCGATTAAGGAGTTCGAAATGGCAAGAAGCTCAAGACAATCTAAAATTTTGGAATTGATTTCAACTAAAGAGATTGAAACGCAAGAAGAACTTGCAAGAGAATTGAAAAACGCTAACTTTGAAATCACTCAGGCAACAATTTCCAGAGATATTAAAGAGTTGGGTTTGACAAAAATCTTGGGAAGTTCTGGAAAATATAAATATGCCATTTTGGGCTCAGAACAACAAGTTGTTTCAAACAAGTACATAAACATTTTCAGAGAATGCGTCATTTCTGTCAAACCCGCCCTCAACTTGGCTGTGGTCAGAACAATCAAAGGCATGGGCTCTGGTGTATGTTCTTTCATTGATAAGTTGAATTTGAATGAACTTATGGGTGCAACCTATGGCGACGACACAGTGATGTTGATTTTTCCTTCAACAACTCTGGCAAGCGAAGCTGTGGTGACTTTGCAAGAACTTATGCAGTGATTTGTTGCTCTTTTTGTGGCGATGATGTATAATAGAAAGGAAATGATTTTGGTCGGCTAAGGAGTGTAAATGCTTTCGTCTTTATCTCTTTCAAATGTTGCTTTAATCAAAAAGCAAACCATAGATTTCAAAAGTGGATTCAATTGCCTGCTTGGGCAATCCGGTGCTGGAAAAAGCATTGTTATTGATGCTTTAAGTTTTTCTTTGGGTGCCAAGGCTGACAAGGGGCTGATTCGCTCTGGTGAGTCAGCACTTCGCGTTGACGCGGTTTTTTCTGATGTTGGTGAAGAGCAAAAACAACTTTTGCAGGAGTGGGAGATTGATTGCGAAGATGAACTTATCATCACGCGCACTTTGACGCAAGAAGGAAAGTCGGCGGTGAAAATCAATGGTTTTCCGGCAACTGTGAAGATGCTACAACAGTTGGCTGAAAAACTGGTTGATTTTTGTGGGCAACATGACAGTGTGGGGCTTCTGAATGCAAACAACCATCTTGCTTTTTTGGACAAGTTTGTTGGCGTTGAGGTTGAAAAACTGAAAGATGAGGCAGCTGGACTTTATGATGAAATAAAAGAAATTGAGAAGAAAATTTTCTCTCTTGGTGGAAATGAGGCTGAGAGGGCGCGCGAAAAGGAGATCCTTGAGTTTCAGATTCAAGAAATTGAGGAGGCTCATCTCGAATTGGCTGAAGAAGAGGAACTTAAAGAGAGATTTGAATTTATTTCCGCTTCAGAAAAGATTTTCGAAAAGGTTAGCGAGGTTTTAAACAAACTTGATGGTCAACGTGACAATGCTTCGGCTCTTGTTTATGAGTCAAAAGGGGATCTTTCAAGTTTTTCCAATTTTAAGGATATTGAGGAGTGTCGGGCGCGTCTTGAAAATTGTTATTATGAGCTGAAAGATATTGTTGATGTGCTTGAAAGTGTGCGTGACAACACGGATTTTGACCCTAGGGAACTTGAACGTATCGATGCTCGTTTGGATTTGATAAAAAAATTGTCACGTAAGTATGGAAAGACTGTTGAGGATATTCTTGATTTTCAGGAGCAGTGCAAGAAGAAACTTGACGAAATTGAAAACAGTGCTGAAATGCTGCAAAAACTCAATTCACAAAAGCAGGCGCTTGAGGCGAAATTGTATGAAACTTGTAGGGTTTTGAGTGCGTTGAGAAAAAAATATGCCATGATTTTTGAGGAACAAATTGCTGAGCAGCTTGACGACCTTGAGATGAAAGGAACATATTTTAAGGTTGACTTTGCTGAGGGTGAATGCACAAAGAAGGGCAGCGACATTGTGAAGTTTATGTTTTCGGCAAATAAAGGGCAAGAAATTCGTGATTTACACAAGACGGCGTCTGGCGGTGAACTTTCAAGACTGCTTTTGGCGTTCAAAAATGTTATGCTTGACAATGAAATGGTGCAGACTGTTGTTTTTGACGAGATTGACGCTGGAATCAGTGGTCACACTGCGGGCAAGCTGGCTGACAAACTTGTCAACATTTCAAAATTCACACAAATCATTTGCATAACGCACACTCCAGTTGTTGCGTCAAAGGCGGACGAGTTTTTGCTTGTTGAGAAGAATGTTGTAGGTGACAGTACAGTTTCAACTGTTACTCCACTTGATGAGCAGCAATCCGTTCACGAAGTTGCAAGGCTTTTGGATGGCGGCGAAACTGTGTCTGAAACGGCGATTGAGCATGCAAAGAAACTTTTTGAAGGGAAATAGGATATAAGACTGTTGGGCACATGATGCTTTGAAAATTTCAATTTAAAAAATCAACACTTTTCTTGGTGTTGTTTTTTTATTATCTTATGAAATAAGATAAAGATTTACTGTGAGGTGTCTGATGAAAAAACGTTGTCTAATGAAATAGGATTTATAAAAGATTTTTTGTAATATGAAATAGGACTTTTTATCTTGAGGGGTGGGAATTGCTGAAGTGAGAAATAAGATATGATGGCTTGTCATATTAATAAGCAAGGGGGCTGTTTTATGGCGGATTTTTTTGCAGATTGTTTTTCAGATTGTATCTTTCTTGGTGTTTTTATTTTGGCGATGATTCCTATGGTGGAGGCTAAAGTTGCGATTCCGTTTGCTTTGTCTGTGCAGCTGTGGGGTGATGCAGTGCTTTCGCCTGTCGCGGCGTATTTTCTGGCACTGGTTGGTGGAATGCTGCCAGCAATTTTTGTGATTTTGCTTGCACGAATGTTTAAACGAAAAACGAGCGGTTTTGTTGTTGACAAATTTTCAAACGCGATTGAGGAGAAATATGGAAGTAAACTTGGAAAAATCAAAAACAAAAGCTCGACATTCAAAAAATGTTTGGCTTTGGCGGCGTTTGTGGCAGTGCCGTTGCCACTGACTGGGGTGTATTCGGGAAGCTTGATTGGTGGGTTTACAAATTTAAATCTTTGGCAGAGTTTTCTGTCGGTGCTTGTTGGAGATATGGTTGCATGCGGAGGGGTGCTGCTGTCGTGTTTGTTGTTTGAAAATTCCGCATTTTATGTGATGATTGCTTCGCTTGTGCTGATTGTGGTGTTTGCGCTTGTCAATATGGCTGTGATGATTGTCAACAAAATAAGAAAAAAGGGAAAACTGGAAATTTAAACATATCCTTTGAAATGTTAACAGAGAAGCGAGCATAGGGGGTGGCAGAGGATTGCGGCGTCAAATACGGATGTGTACGGCAATAAGTTTGAATATTAACAAAACAAAAAAAGAAAAGAGATGTAAAATTTGTTCCTCACGAACTAATTATCTCTTTTCATTTTTAAGTTAATCAACAACTTGGTTGCTTAACTTATTTCTATTTTGTGTTGATTTTTCAATCTTATTCATAAAAATGCAAACTTTTTTTCGCATGGTGAGTGTTTTTGTGTTTGTTGTTCTCTTGCTTTAAGTTTGTTGTTATCTTGCATATCTGCCGAAAAGGAATTTTTTGATGTAATAATTCACTGGGAAGGCCAAAGCAAGGGAGTAGATCGGCACAAGAAGTGAGGTCAAGAATTGGTGCATTGTTTCAAATTGCATTCCGCAGAAAATGTTGATGACAAAAATGATCATTGCTGCAAGCACAAAAACTGCCCAATTTACGATGGAGTTGTAGGTTAAATTTGCTTTTTTGCTTGGGTGAACTTTAAAGCGGATGAATGTGAAGATTGTGTATACGGCAAACAGGGCTGGGGAGGTGTAGAAAAAGAAATTTGTGCTTGTGCTGAGAAGATTTGTACCGTTGATGATCAGGAATAAAACAGTTGAACCGGTGCCAGAAAGAAGAAGAAGAAAGAGTGAACTTATGAATGTCAAGAAGTTTGTGTTGTGCTCGCGTTGAACGTTTGCTTTCTTATATTCCTTAAATTCAATTCCGTGGCCGCTGTAATATTTTTTCAATGTGCCATAATCAACGAAACTTGTCATGTCGTTGAAGTTTTCGCTTTCTTGGATTGTTGCTGGCTCAACAGGGGCTTTTTCTTTTTTGCGCTCAAAAAGTTTTGCCATCATATCCTTGTAGGTTGGTTCCAGTTCGCTGTTGCGCTTTGGTGCTGGAAGGTTGTCGTCCGTTACATCGATTTCAATGTTTGGAGGTGTGATTTTTCTTTGAATTGGAATCTGGTTTTCTTGAATTCGTGGTTCTGTGATGAAAACCGCATCATCAATTCGTTCTGGAGTGATTTCTGTGTTGTCATGCGAAACTGCAGCTTGAGTTGTTGGGGAGGTGTAAGATGAATATGAGGTTGTTTGATTTGGGATTGTTGGGGTTTCAGTTTCGGTTTCTTTTTGAAGTTGAACCTCATTTTCAAATCTGTTTTGTCTTGCGCTCAACATTGATGCTTTAAGTTCTTCAATGCGTGCTTTTTGAATTTCTTGTTCGTCTGCACGTTCATAAACAACAGTCATTTCAATTTGATTTTCAGAGAAACTCTTGCGTTTGCGATACTTTTTAAGTTCGCTTGAAGTGTCATAAAGACGGCGATTCTGTTCTTGCATTTCAGCTGTCAATCTTTCGTGTTCTTCCAAAAGCTTCGCATCATCCTTTTGAGGGGCTTCTTCAAGTTTGGATTGATAATAGTCTATCTTTTCTTGGTCGGCATCAACTGCGTCAGTTGAGTTTGTTTCTGATGTAATGTTTTCTGCAATGTATTTGCTCTCAGTCTCAATCTCAGCGTTTTCACCTTTAGTTTCAGACTCTGATGAAAGTTCGCTTTTTTCAATTCCTTCCACTGCTTGGGAGGTGTCTGTTGCAGGTTGTGCGGCTTGGAAAGAGAAGATGTCGATTTGATTTTCAACGACATTTTCTGTTTTTTCTTCAACGACATGTGTTGTGGCAGGCTTTTCCTCTTTCATCAAGTTGAAAATGTTGTCTTGATGTAAGAACATTGGTTTTTGTTCGGCTGACTCCTCCAAAGAGCTTTCTGCTGAAGGGGCGATTGTGTCCTCTGTTTTTGCAGCAGGGGCGTCCTCAGATTCATACGTGGCATTTGCAAACTCAACAGTAAGCTCTTCAAGTGTTTTTTTGCCGTCATTTGTTATGGTGTAGTAGTGTCTCTTTCCACCCATTGTGCTCTCTCCCCAATATGAAGATGAAACCAATCCTTTCTTCTCCATGCGGGTGAGGCATGAATACAAAGTTGGTTTTTTCATCAAATAATTTCCGCCAGTTTTGGTTGAAATGTATTCAATGATTTCCAAACCATACTTTGAGCCGTGTGAGAGGCTGTCCAAAACCAAATATGAAACTTGACCATTTGAGTTGAATGCCATATTTTTTCTCCCTTTATTTTCTATGAATAGTATAAACTTTTGATCGAAATGTTGTCAAATAAATTGAGGGTGTTATGCAAAAATTTATTGCATAATACAACAAAATAAGTGGTGATATGCAAGGTATGGTGCTATACATTGTGGTATTATGCAGAATTTTGCCATATTTAGTGATTGTATTTTCCTTTTTAAATTTTGTTTTGAAATCAAAAAGAAATTTGTTATCATATTCAATATGAAAGTTCAAATCGAAAAATCAAGAAGAAAAACAGTGGTGTTGAAGATTCTGGACAGCGAAAATGCTGTGCTGAAAGCTCCAGTTTTTTATAGCGACAAAAAGCTTGCACAATTTCTTGAAAGCAAGAAAGAGTGGTTGTTAAAGACTGTGCAAAAATTTAAGGAAAAAGAAAATTTTGCCAAACAATTCCAATTTGACAAGTTTGTTTATCAAGCGGGCGGCGTGCTTATGCCAACGAGTGAACTTTGCAAAAATTTTGATGAACTCTCTGAGGATGCGAAAAAGAGGCGAATTAAGAAGAAATACAGAGAAATGTTCTTTGAACTGGAAAAACTTGCGGTCGCGATCTCTGCAAAAACAGGACTCAGATTTCAGAAGATTGTTCCCACATCGTCTGTCAGGATTTGGGGGAGTTTTAACACGAAAGGTGAGATGAAATTGAACGTGAAATTGTCGATTATTCCAAAGGATTTGGCGGCTTATGTGATTTGTCATGAGTTGTGCCACGGGCTCCACATGAATCACAGTCCAAAATTCTGGAACGCGGTTACAAAGGTATGCCCAAATTATAAAACAATGAAAAAGGAACTCGACCAATTTTCGTTCGTTTTAAAAGCGAAGTTTTAGTTTGAATAAATAAGCCAAAACAACAAAAACTAAGAAGTATGAAAAAAGGTCTTACGTCTTTGGTTTTGTTTATTTTGATGTTTTGTTTTTCATTCTCAGTTGTCATGCCTCTGCAAGAGGTCTTGTCACTTGAGGATGGTTTTTTGTCGAGTTATGAAGATGTTGAAAGTTCCAATCAGAACAACAAGTTTGGATTTTTTATCAAGTCAAATCTGGAAGAAAAAGAGAAAATTGTTGGTGGGCAGAAAAACAAACAAAACGAGGTTATTTTTAAGCTTTTTGGATTTATTCCAATCAAGAAAGTGTCAGTTGTTATGGCTGGGGATGAGGACTTTTATGTTGGCGGAGTGCCTGTTGGGTTGACGATTTGTTCTGAAGGGGCGATTGTTGTCAGCAACGACAATGACGATGTGGTGTTAAAAGAAGGGGATATTATAACGCATATCAATGGCAAACCGGTGGAAGGGTTGGACAATATCCAAGATTTGTTGCAGGACGGAGAGAGTGTTGAAGAAACAGAGATTGAATTCCTGCGAAAAAACAAACCAATTAAGGCACTTGTAAAGTCCGTTCGAGATGATGATACAGGGAAACTGAGGCTTGGTCTTTGGGTTAAAGATGACATCTCAGGGGTTGGAACACTGACTTTTGTAAACAAGAAGACGCACAGATATGGTGCACTTGGGCATCCGATTGTTGAAGGTTCCGGAGGAAATGTTGTACCTGTTGCAAATGGCAAAATTTATGAATGTAATTTGATTGGGATTAACAAGGGGAAGAGAAATAATCCAGGGGAATTGAGATGTGTTTTTAAATCAAACTCCAACAGTAAGGGGAGCATTGAAAGCAACACAAAATTTGGAATAAGCGGCGTTTTGAATGATACAACAGATCTTGTTGATGAAAACTTGACTGCAAAGCTTGGTGGCAGGCTTGGGGTTAAGATGGGGAAAGCCAAGATTGTTTCAAGCATAAGCGGAATTAGAGAGGAGTATGACATCGAGATCATCAAAACAAACTATCAAAAATCTGCAAATGACAAAAGTATTGTTTTTAGGGTTAAAGACAAGAGGTTGCTTGATATGACTGGAGGAATTGTGCAAGGGATGAGTGGCTCACCAATTATGCAAGATGGTAAAATTGTGGGAGCGGTGACTCATGTTTTTCTGAATGACCCAACAAAGGGTTATGGTGTCTATGTTGATTGGATGTTAAACTGAATTCAAAAAGTAATATAAAGAAACTCTGCAAAAGAAACCTAAAATTTTTATTGTCTTTTTGATTTTTTTCATAATGCACCTTTATGACATGCAACGCAAAATATGGTGTAGTACGCTTTGAATACTACACCATATTTTGTTAAACTATCATATTTTTGATTAAGCATTTTGAATGTTTTAATTTTAATCTTCGTCAAGGTTGTGAATTTTCACTTTGCCTGCAACTGACTTTCTCATGTCTTCATTGATTGCGGCGTAGTGTCTTTTTGTTGTGTTGACATCTTTATGTCCCAAAACATCGGCGACAATATAGATGTCTTTAGTTTCTCTATACAAATTTGTGCCAAAGGTTGAGCGGAGTTTGTGAGGAGAAATCTTTTTGAGAGGGCTTCCTTCTTTTGCAAACTTTTTCACTAAATTTTCGACTGCGCGCACACAAATTCTTTTGTTTTGCAGCGACACAAACATGGCGTTTTCGTTTGGATCGAGCTTCAGCGTGCTTCGTTTTGTCAACCAGTCTTGCAGTGCTTCTTTCACTTCCAAAGAGAAATATAAAATTGTTTGATTTCCACCTTTTCTTGTCACTTTGAAGGCGTTTTGTGAGAAGTCAAAATCTTCAACATTCAAGCCGACAAGTTCGGAAATTCTTATGCCTGTGCCAAGAAACAGGGTGACAATGGCGTTGTCTCGCACTTGCGTGTTTTTGTTGTAGTGTTTCTGCCTTTCTGTGAAGGTTTTTGGAGACTGCACAGCATTCAGCATTCTTGAAACTTCATCCTTTTCAAGGCGGATGATTTCTTTGTTGTGAAGCTTTGGAGTTTGAATTTTGCTGGCAACGTTCTTTTCCAGCAGGTCATGATTAAAAAGATATTTAAAAAAACTGCGAACACTCGCCAATTTTCGCGCTTTTCCGCGCTCTGTGTTCTTGACCATTTTGTTGTTGTTTTGATAGTATGACAAATAGGAGAGGTAGTTTTCGATGTTTCGCGCTTGAAGTTCGTTAAGGTCGTCAAGCGAAATTTGCGCCTTAGGCTTTTTGACAACAAACTTTTCAAGATAGTCAAAAAACACGCTCAAATCCATGGCATAGTTGACGCGGGTGAGGCTGGAAGTGTTGTTTTCAATGCCGGTGAAAAAATCATAGCAATACTCAGGAAGCTCCATGAGATAGTTGCCGACTTTCTGCATATTTTTCAAATCTCTCTTTTCATAAAAGGATAAATTCTTCATCTTTCTTCTCTTTCTCGACTTCATTTTATAACAAAAAAATTTTTAAAGCAAACATTTTCAAAGGTCAACAAGAAAATCTTTTCGCAAAACACAAAGAAAAGACATCCTTCGACAAAAACGAAAAAAATAAGATGTCAATATTTGTTGCTTTTTCAGTTTTATTGTGATAAAATTTATACAGTCTATTTAGTACACGGAGGGAAAATATGTTTAATTTGAAAAAAGACAAGACTAAAGTTGAAATTGAGTTGTCAATCGACAACAAAGAATGGGAAGAAGGAGTTCAAAAAGTCTACGAACAAAACAAAGGCAAATATGCTGTTGTGGGATTCAGAAAAGGTCACGCTCCACGCAGGGTGATTGAGCAACAATATGGCGACAGCATTTTCTTTGAAGACACTGTTGACTATTTTGTTAACAAAACAATGAACGATGTTTTGGAGAAAAATCCTGAACTTGAACCTGTTGCAATGCCAACAACACAATTTGAAAGCTACACAAAGGACGCTGGTCTCAAAATGAAGATTTTGTTTGAGATTATTCCTGATTTTGAACTTTGCAAATATAAGGATGTGACAATCAAAGTTCATTCTGCAGAGGTTACTGATGGTGAGGTTGAACACCAAATTCATCACTTGCTTGAAGACAACGCAACTTTCACATCTGTTGACAGAGAAATCAAAAATGGCGACAGCGTTATGATTGACTTTATCGGCTTCATTGATAATGTTGAATTTGAAGGCGGCTCAGCAACAAACTATCCGCTTGAAATTGGCTCTCACTCTTTCATTGACACATTTGAAGACCAACTTGTTGGACACAAGAAGGGCGAGGTTGTTGACGTGAATGTGACATTCCCAGAGAACTATCACGCAGAGGAATTTAAAGGCAAGCCTGCAACATTCAAAGTGACAATCAACGACATCAGAGAAAAGACTCTTCCAACATTGGATGACAATTTTATCTCAAATGCGACTGAATTTGAGACAGTTGAAGAGTATAAAAAAGACGTAACTGCTCATATTCAAACTATGAAGCAAAATGAATTGGAAGCTGAGTTTGAATATAACATGAGAGAATATCTCGTTGCAAACACTGAAATTGAAATCCCAGAAGTTATGATTGAAACGATGCAACACCATGAAATGCACAGACTTCAAGATGCTTTGGAAGCATATCATATTCCAATGGAGCAATATCTTCTCAGCTGCGGAATTTCATCAGTTGAAGAATATATGAAGAGCTTGAGAGAAAGAACAATCATGTCAATCAAATCTCGTTATATCTACAGAAAAATCATCGAAGAAAACAAGTTGGAAGTGCCTGCTGCAGAGCTTGAAGCTGCAACAGCTGGAATGACTGAAAGAGAAGATAAAATTCGCACAGAAAACGAAATGATTTTGAAGATTATGAACAAGTTCTTGAGAGATAACAACAAGATTGAAATCACAGATGAAGAATAATTTATTTCAAGGTTTATTGTTGATTTTTTAATTCTAATTTATTGGAGGCGAAATATGATGATACCTATGGTTGTGGATCAAACTGGAGCAAATGAAAGGTCTTATGACATATATTCTAGATTGCTTGAAGACAGAATCGTCTTTCTCACGGGAGAGATTAACGATGCTTCTGCAAACGTTGTCATTGCGCAGTTGATTTATTTGGAAGGGAAAAATCCTGATAAGGACATTTTCCTTTACATCAACAGCCCTGGCGGTTCAGTGAGTGCGGGCATTGCGATTTATGACACAATGAACTATATCAAGTGCGATGTTTCAACAATCTGCATCGGTCTTGCTGCTTCAATGGGAGCTTTCTTGCTTTCAAGTGGGGCAAAAGGAAAGCGTTTTGCGCTGCCAAACAGTGAAATTATGATTCATCAACCTCTTGGCGGGGCGCAAGGACAAGCGAGCGATATTGAAATTCAAGCGCAACATATGAAAAAAACAAAAAATATGCTCAATCGCATTTTAAGCGAAAACACCGGAAAGTCTTTGGAAGAAATTGAAAAAGACACTGACAGAGACAATTATATGACACCGGAAGAAGCGAAGAAATACGGCTTGATTGACAACATTTTTGTGACAAGAAAAAACAAAAAATAATTAAGGGGCGACTGAATGAAAGAAATTGAAATGTGCTCTTGCACTTTTTGTGGCAGACCTCAGAAGGCGGCAAAAAAACTGATTGCAAGCCCAAACGGAGAAGCTTTCATTTGCGATGATTGCATCAGGATTTGCAGAGACATCATCAAAGAAGAAAGCCAAAAGGTGAAGGTGTTTAAAGACCTTATTTTGCCTTCTCCAAAGGACATCAAAAAAAGCTTGGACAACTATGTGATTGGGCAGGAACAGGCAAAGAAAGTGTTGTCGGTTGCGGTGTTTAATCACTATAAAAGAATAAACTACAACGAACACAACAAAATGCATTCTAAGAAGGGTAAGGATGCCGAAATCAAAAACCTGTTGGAACTTGAAAAAAGCAATGTTTTGATGATTGGCCCAACCGGCTCTGGAAAAACTCTTCTTGTCAGAACATTGGCAAGAATTTTGGATGTGCCATTTGCTTGTGCGGATGCGACAACTTTGACTGAAGCTGGCTATGTGGGCGAAGATGTTGAGAATGTGCTTTTGAAGCTTATTCAAAATGCCGATTATGACATCGAGAAAGCACAAAGAGGCATCATATATATTGATGAAATCGACAAACTTGCAAGGAAGAGCGAAAATCGTTCATTGACAAGAGATGTTGGCGGTGAGGGAGTTCAGCAAGCACTTTTGAAAATCATTGAAAGCACAATTGCGAGTGTTCCTCCACAAGGAGGAAGAAAACATCCCCATCAAGAGATGCTCCAAATTGACACAACAAACATTTTGTTTATTTGTGGTGGTGCGTTCGTTGGTTTGGAAGACATCATTCACAAACGTCTCACAACTTCATCGATTGGCTTCAATGCAAACATCAAAAATTCAACCGAAAAAGCAAAGGTTGATTACTCGAAAGATGTTCAGCCAGACGATTTGATTAAGTTTGGACTTATTCCAGAATTTGTTGGAAGACTTCCAATCATAACGGGGCTTGATGACCTTGACAACAGCGCGCTTGAGAAGATTTTGGTTGAGCCAAAGAATTCCTTGATTAAGCAATATAAGCAAATGTTTAAGATTGACGGCTTTGACATTGATTTTGAGGATGAAGCCATCGCATATGTTGCAGAAAAGGCGATTGCGCTGAAAACGGGTGCCAGAGGAATTCGAACAATCATGGAGACAAAGATGCTTGAATTGATGTTTGATTTGCCAGACCCAAAAGTTTACAGTAAAATCATCATCACGCGAGACTTTATTGAAAAAGGCTCAGAACCAATTTTGATAAGAAAAGAAGAAATAAAAGAAGAAAAGGAAGAGGCTGTTTAGTTTTTGATGGTTCAAATTTTGAAAGAAAGCAAACTCGCTTTCTTTTTTTTGTGACATTTTTTGTGTCATTTCATTTGGGTGGGGAATATATAAGGTTATGGAAAAAGAAAAGAAATCAAACATCAAAATCATTTGCGTCAAAGCGCCAAGATGGACGGCTCCGTTTTTGAAAAAGTTTTATAAAAAAGAGAAAAATGTGGGTGAGGAATAAAGGATAAAAGCAAAAAATATGGTGTGTTATGTTATGCATAATACACCATATCTTGTGTTCGGTTAAGTTTTATTCCAAAATCAACCCGCCGTCAACATAAAGAATTTGCCCTGTGATGAAGGATGCTTTTTCGCTGCTTAAAAACACGATAGCATTTGCAACATCACAGACGTTGCCAAGTGTTTGAAGAGGGGTCATGTCGGCAATTTCTGTTTTTTCTTCGTCTGTGAGATTTACATTCATTTTCGTGTCAATAAATCCGGGTGCAACAACATTGATGCGGATGCCAAGGTTTCCAAGTTCGCTTGCAAGGGAACGGCAAAGTCCGTTCATTGCGCTTTTTGTTGCGGCATAGACACTCTCGCATGAGCAGCCCATTTTTTCAACAAACGAACTAACAAGAACAATGTTGGCAGGGTGCTTGCCAGCGGTCATTTTTGAAAACGCTTTGATGCACTTGATTGCTGATTTGATGTTAACCTCAAAAAGATTGTCGATTTCTTCGTCAGAGACATCGAAAATCAAAGCTCTTTTTTGTGCAATGCCGCTGCAGAACACGAGTGTGTCGATGTATTTGAAGTCAGAGCCGATTTGCATAAAGGTTTTTGCGATGTCATCACTTTTTAAATCAAGGGGATAGGCTTTGATTTCAACATTATCACAGTCAATTTCATTTTTGAAATCAACTTTGTTTTTGTTGTATGTAAGAGCTAAATAATAGCCCTCTTTTGCCATTTTTTTTGCTGTTTCAAGCCCAATTTCGCCTGAAGCACCAATGATGATTGCAGTTTTTTTCATAATTTTGTTCCTTTTGTTGGATGCTTGAGATTTGCGCGGTGGTCACGGCAAAATGCGTTGGCATTTTCGTCTGGCCGTGATGTGAATAAACAAGTGACCGACGAGCGCTTGCGAACAGCAAGCCGAGATTGAGCGCAGTTTATTCACATGTCCACGCCAACCCAACGGCTGGGCCAACATGGCAGGCGGTTACAGGGCCAACTTCGCCTTCATGAATTTCAACTTTGTTTTTGTTACCTTTCTTTTCAAGCCAATCAAAAACCATTTTTTTCATTATTTCAAAGCTTTTTGAATTTGCAACATGAATAAGGAAAAGTCTTTTGATTTTTTCTGGAATTAAAGAAATCATATCTTTGATGGCTTTTTGCATTCCAAAACTCTTTTTGTCAGACAAAACGCCTTTTTTGAAGATGATGATTGGCTTGATTTGCAAGAGGTTGCCGATTGTTGCTGTGACTTTGCCAATTCTTCCACCTTTTGCCAAATATTCCAATGTATCAGGAATGAAAGTTACAAAACTGTTTTCTGTCAGTTTTTGCAGGTGGGCGAGAATTTCTTCACAAGTTGCGTTTTTGTCACGCATTTCAACCGCTTCCATGACATATCCAAGCATTGTTTGCACTTCTGACATGGTGTCAAAAACGTGCACTTTTTCAGGGGATTTGCATTGCTCTTTTGCCAAGTTTGCAACGCTGTTTGTTCCTGAAAGGGTGCTGCTGATTGTCATCATGATAACTTCATCGCCATTGTCGATGGCTTTGTTGTATTCTTCGATGAAAGTTTCAAGTGAAGGTTGACTTGTTTTTGGGAAGATTTTAGTCTTCAAAAAGTCCTCAAAAAACGCGTCAAAGGTGCCAGGATAGCCCTCTTCAAATTCAGTTTGTTTGTATAAAACCCTCAGCGGGATGACTTTGATGTCGTGTTTTTCAGCATAATCTTTTGGTGTGTAGGCTGTGCTGTCAACCATAATTTTAATCATAAAAAACTCCTTGTGTCCGCTGTGGACTTTTTAATTTTAACACAATATTTTCTTTTTTCCAAACGAATACGAAAGTAAACTTGAATTTTGCAGGGGCTAATCTCAAGAAAATGTTTGACTTAAAAATATTATTATGATATATTATTAAGCATATGAAGAGCGGATTTGGTCATATCCACTCGAAAAAATGGGGGCATTTATGGAAGAAATCAATCTTGGAAACGAAATTGACATCAGAAGACAAAAAATTGAACAACTCAAAAAAATGGGCGAAATTCCATTCAAAGAAAAGTTTGAGCGCTCTTGCACAATTCAAGAAGCAAGAACAAAACTTGGCGAGCACGTGAAGATTGCTGGTCGAATTGTTTTCCGCCGCATTATGGGAAAATTCGGATTCTGCCAAATCAGAGATATCTATGACAGAATTCAAATTTCTGTTGGCAGAAATGAATTTAGCGAAGAGGATTATAATTTCTACAAAAAAATGATTGACATCGGCGATTTTATCGGTGTTGAGGGCGAGGTGTATGAAACTCAAACTGGCGAAGTGACTGTCAAAGCAGAAAAAATTGTTTTGCTTTCAAAAACTTTGAGACCACTTCCTGAAAAATTTCATGGGGTCACTGACACGGAAATCAAATATAGACAGCGCTATCTTGACCTTATCGCAAACGAAGAAGCAAGAAAGATTTTCCTTACAAGAAGCAAGGTTGTTTCTTTCATCCGCAGACATTTGGAAGACAATGGATTCATTGAAGTTGAAACTCCAATTTTGCAAACAAGCGTTTCAGGAGCAAGTGCAAAACCATTCTTCACACATCACAATGCACTTGATATTGAGTGCAATCTCAGAATTGCAACTGAGTGCTATTTGAAGCAATGTATTGGTGCGGGAATTGACAGAGTGTTCGAGCTTGGCAAAGACTTCAGAAATGAGGGAATGGATCCATCTCACCTTCAAGAATTTACGCAAGTTGAGTGGTATGCTTCATATTGGAACTTTGAAGACAACATCAAGTTCTTCAAGGATATGATTGTCAAACTTTTCAATTCATGCCTTGGCACAACAAAAGTGAACTATCAAGGACAAGAAATTGAGTTTGCTGGCGAGTGGCCAAGAATTGACTACGTTGCGAAGATGCGCGAAATTTTGGGATGCGATTTTCTTGCTATTGACGATGTTGACGAACTTAAGAAAATCGTTGTTGACAAGGGTTTGTTTGGTTACGCTGAACTTGAAGAGTGTAAAACAGTGAGAACTTTGGTGGATTACATCTACAAGAGAAAAATCCGCGCTGGCATTGTTGAGCCAACAATTTTGTATAACTATCCAGCATCATTGATTCCTCTTGCAAGAAGAAATGACAAGGATGACAGAATCATTGATGTTTTCCAAGTTGTTGCAGGTGGTGCTGAACTTGTGAAGGCATACAGCGAACTTGTTGATCCAATTGTTCAAAGAAGAACTTTGGAATTGCAACTCGAAGAGAAAATGGCTGGTGACGAAGAAACTATGGACGTTGATGAAGACTTCCTTTTGGCTATGGAACACGGCATGCCTCCAATTTCTGGTTTGGGATTTGGAATTGATCGTTTCTTGCAGTTTGTTTTCGATTGTCCAAACATTCGTGACGTTGTGCTTTTCCCATTGATGAGATAAGTTTGAGGGGAGGTTTAAAAAAGCCTCCTTTCGTTGTTTCATGGGTGCTTGACAGCAGAAGAATAAGGGGTTGAAGGAATTTTGGTTGCTTTTTGAGCAGGTGTTATGGCGCAGAAAAACATTAAGTTGAAAAAACAAAAGGAGGGAGATATGGATGCAAAAATTGTGATGGACGCGCTGGATGTTATGGTTGAAAATCCACGCTGCGAACTTGAACATCGAACTCCATTTGAACTTCTTATTGCTGTGATTTTGTCAGCTCAATGCACGGATAAGCGTGTGAATCAGGTGACACAAGAGCTTTTCAAAACGCACAACACTCCAAAGGATTTTGTCGAGATGTCGCAGGAAGAGTTGGAAGCGAAAATTCATTCATGCGGTTTTTTCAGAAACAAAGCGAAGTCAATCAAAAGTGCAAGCTGGGACATTTTGCAACGCTTTGGTGGCGAAGTGCCAAGCAATTTTGATGACTTGACCACTCTTGCTGGTGTTGGAAGAAAAACAGCAAATGTTGTTATGGCTGTGGCGTTTGGTGGAGATAATTTTGCTGTGGATACTCATGTTTTGAGGGTGTCAAACAGGTTGGAACTTGTAAAAACAACAGACCCGAACAAATGTGAGTTTGAACTTTGCAAAATCTTCCCGAAAAACACTTGGTCAAAGTTGCACTATCAAATGGTGTTGTTTGGAAGATACACTTGCAAGGCGATGAAGCCAGAATGTGAAAAATGTGTGTTTAATCGCAGTTGTCCAAGCAGTCGTGTTTGAGACGGGGCGAGAAACAAGGACTTATATTATTGAAACTGCATAGGAGGTTTTATGTTTTTAGATAGAGTTAAAATTTCGATTAAAGCAGGAAATGGAGGTAAGGGCTCCACTTCTTTCTTGCGCACAAAACTGACTATGAACGGCGGCCCAGACGGAGGAGATGGTGGAAAAGGTGGAGATGTTGTGTTTGTTGCAACAAATGACATGAACACACTTTTCTCTTTCAGATTTAAAAAGAAATTTGTCGCTGAAAACGGTGAGGATGGGCATCAGAAAAATCAGACCGGCAGAAGCGGCAAGGACGAAGTTATTCAAGTGCCTGTTGGAACGGTGCTTATCAATCCAAAAACAAACAAAATTGTTGCTGATTTAAGCGAGGACTGCATGAGATTTGTGGCTCTTAGAGGTGGTGCTGGCGGACATGGAAACGCTTATTATAAATCTTCAATCAAGCAGGCTCCAAGTTTTTCACAAACCGGTGAAGTGACTGAGCAGAAAGAAATTATTTTGGAGTTGAAAACGATTGCTGACGTTGGACTTGTGGGATTTCCAAATGTTGGAAAATCAACCCTTCTTTCGGTTGTTTCAAACGCAAACCCAAAGATTGCAAACTATCCTTTCACAACCATATATCCAAATTTGGGCGTGTGTGAGGTGCTGGGAGAAACGTTTGTTGTTGCTGACATCCCGGGACTTATCGAAGGTGCAAGCGAGGGTCTTGGGCTTGGGCACTATTTCCTCAAGCATGTTGAACGCGTGAGATTGATTGTGCACCTTGTGGACATTTCAGAATGCGAGGGACGAAGTGCGGTTGAGGACTATAAAATCATCAACTCAGAATTGGCGAAATATAACGCTGATTTGTCAAAAACAAAGCAAATTGTTGTATTTTCAAAGTGCGACCTTTTGGAAAAGGAAGAACTTGACGCCAAAATTGCAAATTTCACAAAAGAGCTTGGGGTGAAGGAATATATGTGTATTTCTTCATACACAAGAGAGGGCGTTGAGGATTTGAAGAAGAAGATTTTGGAAAATCTCAAGAAAATACCAAAGAAAGCTGCGTTGGCTGTTGAGGATTTTGAGTTTGACAAGAAGGATAGCAGTTCAATTGAAATCAAGCGTTTGAAAGACGGCAGTTTTGAAGTTTCAGGCGGACGTATTGACGGATTGATTCGCGGAGTTGTGCTTTCTGACCAAGTTTCATTTGCATATTTCCAAACACGACTTAAAGAAATGGGTGTGATTGATATGCTGAAAGAAAAAGGCTTGAGAGAGGGTGACACTGTGACAATCAAAGACATTTCGTTTGAATATGTTGAGTGATTGCACGACACAATATGTTGTGTATTATGCAGTTAAAATGTGATTGCATACCAACAAGATATAGATTAGAATAAAAGGACAAAATTATGATTACAACAAAACAAAGAGCATATTTGAGAGGACTTGGAAATGCACTTGAGCCTCTTGCGCAGGTTGGGAAAGATGGACTTTCTGAGAACGTGATTGAAGGAATTGGCCTTTTGCTTGAAGCAAGGGAACTTGTGAAAATTAAAGCCCTTAAAAATGTTGATGAAGATGTGAGAGAAATTGCAGAAGCTGCGGCTGCAAAGCTTGGTGCAGAAGTTGTGCAAGTGATTGGCAATATTTTCATTCTCTACAAAAAATCAACAAGAAAGAATTTCAAACACATCCAACTTCCATAAATAGCGGCGGAAAAGCATCTTTCGGATGCTTTTTTTGCTCGATTTGTGCGTTTTTAAAGCGATTGAAGAAACCTTGACAAAATTTATCTTCTCGCTTTTTTTGTTATAAAATTTTTAGTTTTTGTTGCATTCCTTGATTTCGTAATTTCACAAAACTTCCGTCTCGTGTTTTGCGTTGAAATATGGGTTGAACTGAGAAACAATGGCAAAGACGACAAGCAAGGAGGCAACAATGCAATAATAGATGCTTGTTTTGACAAAAAGTCCGCTTAAAACCAGAATCAAAGAAGAGAATAAATATCCTTTTGTTCTTTTTTTGTTGAAAGAATATGACACAAAGTCCTTGAAAACCATCTTCTTTTCAGATTTGTATGTCTTTGTCACAGTTGGAAAACAGTCATAGAATTTATAGAGCTTTTGATAGGAGTCATATTCATCCAATAGCAAGAATTTTTCTTCGAAATTTCCACAAAAAGCGAAGATTTGTTTGTCCTTTATTTCCTTGCAAACGATGACAATTTTGCTTGCTTTTTCTTTTTTGATTTTTCCATAAATTTGCATAAATCTTGGGATGCTTAAGCCCTCAAACGAAAGGTCGGAAAAAAGAATTGTTTTCGCCTTTTCCGTCTCGTGATTTATCACCAAATATTCCTTGTGTTTTATCACATTTTCATGCTTTTTTGTGGCAAGTTCGACGAAAAAGTCCATTGGCTTATCTTCGCAGCAAAGCGACAGAAACATATTTTCCGCTTCCTGCTTTTCTTTCAGTTTGAGCCCAATTTTCTGCTTTTTTGAGTGTCTGACAAAGAACATAATCGCAAATATTGCTGCGGCAATCATAAGCGACACAATCGCGGAGAGCCAAAGGCTATTTATGAAATATCTCAGCCATACGAATGCCAGCAAAAACAACAAAACAAACTTCAAAACTTCCTGAAAAATCAAATTTATTCTTCTCATATTCAGCATTTTTGCCAGTTTGCGTGCGTTTTAATCAATTAAATGTTTGACAAATGCTGAAAATCTTGTTACAATCATCATATGATTAACATAAAAGAACTTGTTGCAATCTTGCAAGATAACAAAATCAAAAGCGTGTCGGTGTATGATCTTTCTTCTGAAGCAGAGGAAAAGTTTGTCATTTTGTCGACATCAAACAAGGTTGCTGACAGCAAGAAGGCAGCAGATGTCATAGCTGAAAAATATGCCTACAACGACAAGATTGAAGGCTATTCCAAAGGTGAGTGGATTGTTTTTGATTTCACTGATGTGACACTTCACATCTTCTTGCCAAAGATCAGAGAAAAATACAATTTGGACAAACTCTACAAACCAAAGAAAGTGATTTTGTGAGGCTGAGATTTCACATCATTTCATCAAACAAAAGCTTATGTTGATGCTTTTCAAACAATCTCAACTTTTTGCGAAAACAAATTTGTGTGTTTGGATGAAGCGGTTATCGGAAATTGGCGTCAAACGAAGTTTTGATTTGAGACCTTTAAACATTTGTTAAAACATATAAAAAAATTTTTGAAACAAGGTTAATTTGCTTTGTTTTTTTTTACTTTTAGTTTACAATGGAAGCAAGAAGTTAAAATTCTTAAAGGAAAACCAATGATTGAAATTTGTTTTGTTTGCACAGGAAACACCTGTCGTTCTGTTATGGCAGAGCGAATTGCAAAGAAAATGGCGAAGAACAAAAAAATCAAGGACATCAAGTTTTCTTCTGCGGGCATCTATGCCAAGGGTGACAACATAACTGAAAACGCCGCTTCCGCTTTGAAGCACTTTGGTTATGACGGGAGAAATCGAAAGAGCGTGCTTCTGAAAAAAGTGAAGCCAAATGTCATCTATGTTGCGGTGACCAACGACCACAAAAGATTTATTAGTTCAAAAAAATGTCTCAGTTTTGAAGAACTTGCTGGTGGCGTGAGTGACCCTTATGGACAGAACGTGGAGGTTTATCTGCAAACTGCAAAACAAATCGAGAAAAACGTTGAAGTTTTGCTTGAAAAACTTAAAGCTTTAAGAGGTGAATTATGATTATTATGGCAAGTGACCACAGGGGATATCTTTTGAAGGAAGAACTTAAGACTTTCTTCAATCAAGAAAACATCATCACGATTGATGTTGGCTCATACAGCAAAGAGCCAGTTGACTATCCAGACTTTGCCAAGCTTGGCATTGCAAAAATTTTGGAAGAGAAAAACAATGTTGGCATTTTCATTTGCGGCTCGGGCATTGGAATGAGCATTGCAGCAAACAGGAATCCAAAAATCAGAGCGGCACTTTGTCTCAATCCAAAAATGGCAACTCTTGCAAGAAAGGACAATGATGCAAATGTGCTTTGCATTCCAGGAAACTTGAAGAAAAAGAAAGCCATTCAACTTGTCAAAATTTTCCTTACAACAAGTTTTGAAGGCGGAAGACATGCCAGAAGATTGAAGAAAATTTCAGGAGCGGAAAAATGATAAATGTTATTGTTCCAGTCACGGAAAAACCTGAGGAGTTCAAAGAGTTTATTGAACAAAACAAGGGCAAAAATGTTCGCTTTTTTGTGGGCATCAGAGAAAGTTTGAAAGACAAAATCACATCTCGCTCCAAGGCGGTGGAGATTCACACTTTCAAAAACAGTTCAAAAAAAGAGGAGATCATCAACTCTTTGCATTCATGTAAGTTTGAGAAAGGCAAAATTATGATTGTGAGAAGACCTTTGACCAAAGAAGAGTTCGGCAAGCTTGCAAGTTCGTCCAAAGAGATTGCAACTTTGAGTGCAAAACATGGAAAGTTTGTTTCTGCAATCAAAAAGTTTACTCAAAAAATCATCCAAAGGGTTTTTGCTTTCAGTTTCTTTGATGACATCTCTGCAATTTGTTATGGCGAAAGCATGTTTGAACTTCTTTCCGTTTGTGCAAACCTTTCAATGGCAAGCCGCGTAAATAAATATGTTGGCGTTGAAATTGAAGAGATTGAAACAATCGAAAAACAGGTCAAAAAGCAATACAGCCGTTGGACTGCTGCTTTGAAACTGATTTTTTGGTGTCTCATTTTTGCTGGAAGCGTTGTTGGAGGCGTGTTTGTTTGCATCTATTCTCCACTTTACGCACTTATTGTCATTTCGGTTATTGCTTGGATTGCAGTTGCACTTGTCTTTCTGCTTGGGGGAATTCTGGGCTTCACTCGAACGGTTGCTGTTGGCGACTTGAGATATGGACGCGCAGAAGAGGTTTAAAAAGCAGACAAAGCGTAAAAATTTAATTTTTGTCAATAAAAAAGAAAAGGAGATATAAAAAATTATGAAAAAAATCAAGCTTGGAATCAACGGATTTGGAAGAATTGGAAGATTGACACTTCGAATTGTTGCAAAAAGAGATGACGTTGAGGTTGTGGCAATCAATGACCCATTTCTCACAGTGGAATATGCGAAATATCTTTTGGAACACGACAGCATTCACGGACATTTTGATGTCCCTGTGAAAGTTAAGGACAACACTTTGATTGTTGGCAAAACAAAAATTGCGTTCTATGCTGAAAAAGAACCTGCTCTCATCCCATGGAAAGAAGCTGGTGCTGACGTAATTGTTGAATGTACAGGAAAATTTACATCATATGACGGTGCAAAAGCGCACTTGGAAGCAGGTGCAAAGAAAGTTGTTGTTTCTGCTCCAGGAAAGAATATGCCAATGTTTGTTATGGGTGTGAACAACGAAACCTATACAAAAGATATGGATATTGTGTCAAATGCTTCATGCACAACAAACTGTCTTGCTCCACTTGCAAAAATCATCAATGATGCTTTTGGAATTGAGGAAGGGTTGATGAGCACAGTTCACTCAACAACAGCAACACAATTGACTGTTGATGGCCCAAGCAAAAAGGATTGGAGAGGCGGCAGAGCGGCTTCATATAACATCATTCCATCTTCAACTGGCGCTGCAAAAGCTGTTGGAGAAGTGATTCCAGAGCTTAAGGGAAAACTTACAGGTATGAGCTACCGCGTGCCAACACTCAACGTTTCAGTTGTTGACCTTACTTGCAAATTGAAGAAAGAAACAACTTATGAAGAAATTGTTGCAGCAGTGAAAAAAGCAAGCAAGGGCACATTTGCTGGCATTGTTGGGGTGACAGACGAACCTGTTGTTTCAAGTGATTTCATTGGAGATAGCAGAACTTGCATTTTTGACGTGAACGCTGGAATTATGCTCAGTCCAAAATTTGTAAAACTTGTTGCTTGGTATGACAACGAATGGGGCTACTCAAACAAACTTGTTGACCTTTGCATATTCATCAGCAAATAAGAGGCTAGCAGTATGAGAAACAGATTTAAAACAGATAAAAGCAAAAAAGTAAATGCGGAGATGGAGTCTTTCTTTTTGAGACCATGCGCGGAAAAATCGAAAATTGAAGCGGTGTTGTCCAACAGAATTGTTTTCACTGAACATTCAAGAGACAACAGAGAAAAATTTGTTGAAAAATTCAACGAATTGGAAAGAGCTAGATGAAAAAATGCGACAAAACTTGCTAAAAAAGTAAAATGAGAGTTTGAAAATAAAGGAAAAGAGGATGAAAAGTCAATTAGACAGAGAACTGATTGAAGGACTTAACGAAAGCAGCAACCAAGAATTTTTTGAAAATGTAAATGAAATTATGTATGAGCTTGTGACAAATGTGATCACGGATATTTCTGCAAAATCACCTTTTGTGCGCGTTGAAAAGTGCATTTTGCAGCCTGCAAATGAAATTTTCACAGGAGCGTTTTCTCAACGCTCTACATATGACTATTTCTTGGGAGTTGACAACACGCAAATTGAATTTAACTCAAAGACAAAGAAAAACCATTGGAAATACATTTGGAGAGAATTCAAGGCGTCTTGGAGACTTGGAAAGAAGAAATATAAGAAGTCAAAGAAGGAAAAACAGCAGCATGAGCAAGCACTTCAGAGCATTGATAAATATAAACTTTCAGATTTCCGCCACGATATTGTCAACAAAATGGCACAGTATTTGACAGACACTTCAATCATCTACGAACATATGAGAAACATCTCAATCATTGGTGCTGACGATTTCGGCACTGGTGTGAAAGTGAATGTCTATATTGGTGTTTATGACTCAAAAAGAAAGGTGTTTAAGCTTTTCAACGAGGCAAAAAACAAATTCACTGAAGTTGATTTTGCGGACAGATTTTCAAACATCGAATATAAGCAAGAAGAATGCGGAGAGATGTATGTCAACATGATAAAAATTTTCAATGCTCTCTTTGCAAAGGCTCACAAGAGAGTTCCAAATCAAATTTTGGTTGAAAGTTTGGTGTATAATTGTCCAAAGGTTTTGTTTGACCAAAAGGATGTCTACAAAACTTTCGTAAATGTGGCAAACTACATTCGTTTGGTAAACCCAAGAGATTTGGTTTCAATTTGCAACCCTGCAAAAAACATCTTCGAAGAACCTCTTATTTTGGGGAACTCTTCACAACTTGATTTCTCAAAAATAATTTCACTTTTGGACAAGTTTAAATATTGATTTGACTACAAAACAAATGCTCATCAAAATGAAATAACTTGTTTATGACACTTTTGTTGCCAAAGTTTTGTGTTTGTTTTGAGCTAAAATTGTATAATTTTCGACATTTTGCAAATCCTATTTTCAGGAGGGGCAAATGAAAGAAATTTGGATGGTTGTTGGCTTTGGAGCTGGGCTTGTTGCAGGTGCGCTTTTGTATAAGCACTGTGATGATGCCAAAAAACTTGTAAGTAAGGGCGAAAAGGCAGTTCGAAAAGAGGTTGAAAACCTTAAAGAATCTGTGAAAGAGCAAAAAAAATCAAAGCCACAAAAAGCATAAAAATAAAATGAAAATGCAAGTGAAAAA
>JAGBFI010000026.1 GCA_017936585.1 Clostridia bacterium
AGAATCTCCTCTGTGATACTGTTTGGATTTGCCTCAATCGTAAATTCCGCGTTATCATAGATATTGTAGTTTTCATAAAGAGTTGAAACAATTTTTGTGATTTGACTGCTGCTCAAAATGCTTGGTGTGCCACCGCCAATATAGATTGTTTTGACAGGCTTTTCCGTCTTTCGTGCGACAATCTCTTGACACAAAAGATTGATGTATTCATCAACCTTCCCTTGTGCCGCGCAAGAGGAATTGAACGCACAATAACTGCACTTTCTTTTGCAAAAAGGAATGTGAATGTAAATTGAAATTTCGTCCATTTCTCCTCTCTTTTGTCTCTCGCTCATTTATCTTCGTCTAATTTCAAAATACTCATAAAAGCCTCAGAAGGAATTTCAACCGAGCCAATCTTTCTCATCTTTTTCTTTCCTTCTTTTTGCTTTTCAAGCAGTTTTCTTTTTCTTGTGATGTCCCCGCCATAGCACTTCGCCAAAACATCCTTTCTCATGGCGGAGATGGTTTCTCTTGCAATAATTTTGTTTCCAATACACGCCTGAATTGGCACTTCAAACAATTGTCTTGGAATAAGTTTTTTCAACCTTTCGGTCAGTTCTCTTCCGCGATTATAAGCCTTGTCTTTATGAACAATCATCGACAACGCATCACACTTTTCGCCATTGAGAAGAAGGTCAACCTTCACCAGTTCCGCCCTGTCAAACCCGCAGATTTCATAGTCAAAACTTGCATATCCCTTCGTTCTTGATTTCAGACTGTCAAAGAAGTCATAAATGATTTCACCAAGTGGAAGCGTATATTTCAATTCAACTCTCTTTTTGTCCAAATATTGCATATCCTTGTAAACACCACGCTTATCCTGGCATAGTTCCATAATCGCACCCACATATTCAGGTGGCGTAAACAAACTCACATTGACAATAGGTTCTTCAATATGGTCAATGTCAACGGCATTTGGCAGATTTGATGGGTTTGAAATTTCAAGCATCTCTCCGTTTGTTTTATAGACATTATAAGAAACACTTGGAGCTGTCGTGATGATGTCCAAATTAAACTCTCTTTCAAGGCGTTCAGTGATAATTTCAAGGTGTAAAAGCCCCAAAAACCCGCAGCGGAAGCCAAAGCCCAAAGCGGAAGAAACCTCTGGAGCAAATTGTAAACTTGCGTCATTGAGTTTTAACTTTTCCAAACTATCTTTCAAGTCGTTATATTTGGCACCGTCAACCGTGAAAATTCCGCAGAAAACAACAGGCTGAACTTCTTTATAACCCGCCAAAGGCTCAGCAACAGGGCAATCAGCCAAAGTGATTGTGTCACCCACCCTAACATCCGAAATGGTCTTAATAGAAGCCGCCAAATATCCAACATCACCTGCGGACAAGCATTCAACAATTTTTGTGTTTGGTACAAAAATTCCAACCTCTGTCACTTCAAAGATTTTTCCAGTTTGCATCATCAAAACCTTGTCCCCGGCACGAAGGCTTCCGTCCATGATTCTGACAAGACAAATTGCTCCCTTAAAATTGTCATAATAACTGTCAAAAATCAACGCTTTAAGAGGCTTTGTTTCGTTCCCAACAGGTGCAGGGACTTTCTCAATGATAGCCTTCAGAACTTGGTCTATATTCAACCCCTCTTTTGCCGAAATGCAAGGACAATCGCTTGCGTCCAAGCCAATAACTTCTTCAATTTCTTCCTTCACCTCATCCACGCGCGCAGAAGGAAGATCAATCTTGTTGATGCAAGGCACGGTTTCAAGGTTGTTGTCAAGCGCCAAATAGGTGTTTGCCAATGTTTGAGCTTCAACCCCCTGAGACGCGTCCACCAACAAAATAGCCCCCTCGCAAGCAGCGAGCGAACGTGAAACTTCATATGTGAAATCGACATGCCCGGGCGTGTCAATCAAATTCAAAATATATTCCTTCTCCTCATAGTCATAAACGAGTCTTGTTGGCGTCAGTTTGATTGTGATTCCCTTCTCTCTTTCAAGTTCCATGCTGTCCAAAAGCTGAGCTTGCATATCTCTTTTCGAGACAGTGCCGGTCATTTC
>JAGBFI010000027.1 GCA_017936585.1 Clostridia bacterium
AAATATACGATAGAGGATAAAGAAAGCAGAATTTGAAAATTCGAAACAAATGAAAAAAAATAAATGTAAGAAAGAAATCAAAGTTGAAGTCAAAAGAGAAACTGAAATTGCAGAGAAGACGGGACTGAGAGCGGAAGAAGCAGCAGATGAAAATGAAGAGAAGTCGATTGAAGTGAATTTTGAAGATGAAATGCTTAAAAGGCAAAGGCTAGAGCGAGCGAGGATAAAACAGCAAGATGGATTTGAGTTTAAGACGAAAAACAAGCAGAGAAAAATTGATTTGGCAATAAAAGAGCCTCAAAAAAGCGAAGATACAGGAAAAATAAATGAAGATTTTGAAATAGAAAGCGAAGCAGTTGAAGAGGAAAGTATGAAGGAAAATTTTGAAGACATCCAAATGAATATTGAAGAAGAGAAGAAAGAGCAGACTTCTGAAGGTGGAAATGGCGGAAATTTTGGAAATGGCGGCGTTTATGGCGGCGGAAGCGGAATTTTGTTTAAGCCTTTGGAAGAGGTTTTGCACGATTCGATGATTCCATACACAGAACACGTTGTTTTGGATAGAGCGCTTCCAAGAGTTGAAGATGGATTGAAGCCGGTACAACGCAGAATTTTGTATTCTATGCTTGAACTTGGGCTCACTCCAGACAAGCCTTATCGTAAGTCGGCAAGAATTGTTGGTGACTGTATGGGTAAATATCACCCACACGGTGACAGTTCAGTTTACGATGCAATGGTGAGAATGTCTCAAGATTTCATCTTGCGCGCACCACTTGTTGATGGACACGGAAACTTTGGTTCAATCGATGGTGACAGTGCTGCTGCGATGCGTTATACCGAAGCCAGAATGACACCTCTTGCAATGGAATTGTTGCGTGACCTTGAAAAGGACACTGTTCGTTGGGGGCTTAACTTTGACGACACTTTGAAAGAACCTGATGTTTTGCCAGGAAGATTCCCAAACCTTCTTGTGAATGGTGCTTCCGGCATTGCCGTGGGCGTGGCAACAAACATTCCTCCGCACAATTTGGGAGAGGTGATTGATGGCGTGGTGGCATACATCGACAATCCAAACATCACTCTTGACCAAATGATGAAAATCATCAAGGGGCCAGACTTCCCAACAGGCGGAGAACTTTTGTTTGGCGATGGCTTGCGTGCTGCTTATGAAACAGGAAAAGGAAAAATCACGCTTCGTGCAAAAGTGGGTATTGAGCAGAGTGGTGATAAGCAAAGTTTGGTTATCACAGAACTGCCATATCAGGTTAACAAGGCGGTTCTTTTGCAGAAAATTGCCGAGCTTAAAGAGAAAAACAAGGACAAACTTTCTGTCATCAGTGAAATTCGCGATGAAAGTGACCGAAACGGAATGCGTGCGGTTATTCGCCTGAAAAAAGAAGCAAACGCGAAGAAGATTTTGGGAATTTTGTATCAATCAACCAACATGCAGGTGTCATATGCAATCAACATGGTGGCAATCGCAGCTGGAAAACCAAAACTTTTGAGCTTGATGGAAATCATCTCATATTACACTGCTTTCCAAAGAGATGTTGTTGTCAGAAGAACAAAATTTGACCTCAATGTTACAAAAGACAGGGCTCATATTGTTGAAGGGCTTTTGATTGCAATCAAAAACATTGACGCAGTGATCAAAATCATCAAAACATCCGCAAATGTCAGCGAAGCAAAGCAGCGCTTGCGTGAGAAATTTGGGCTTTCAGAAAAGCAAGCACAAGCAATTTTGGATATGCGTCTTGCAAGACTTGTCAACTTGGAAGTGACAAAACTTCAAGACGAACTTGCCGCATTGAGAGCAAGAATCAAGGAACTTGAAGCCATTTTGAATTCCAAAAAACTTCAACTTGAAGTTGTCAAGAAGGAAATTTTGGAAATCAAGCGCAGATTTAACACTCCAAGACGTTCTCACGAAATCAAAAACGAGGAAATCACACTGACTAAGATGGAAGAAATTGAAGATGTAAAGGACTATCTTGTTGCACTTTCTGCCGGAAAAACTTTGAAGAAGGTGAATGTCAAGAACTATTCAAAATCTTTGAAGACTCTCAATGACAATTCGACACTTTTCGACATTCACACTCAAATCATGGCGGTGAAGCCAACTGACACAGTTTTGATTTTCACCGACAGAGGAAATTGCGTGAAGATGACTGTTGACAAGTTGCCAGAATGCAAGTGGAGAGAGAAGGGTATCACGCTGAAAAACATCGACAAAACAATTGACATCATGGAAACTCCTGTGACCATTCTGAAGGTTGAAGGAGACGGCGAGGTTGTTTTCTTCACGAAAAACGGCATGGTGAAACGCAGCACGTTGAAAGATTTGGTTGTTTCGAAGATTTATTATCAAGCAATCAAACTTGCCGATGACGACAAGCTGATTGCGGTTGAGCATGAAGTTAAGGGTAAGACGTTTGTTATGCTTTCAAAACACGGAAATTGCGTGAATTTTGAAAAGAGCGAAGTGCCAGTTCAGGGCAGAGTGTCGGGCGGCGTGAAGGGAATCAATCTGGACGACAAAGACAGTGTTGTTTTTGCCGGACAAAACCTCAGTGACACCTATATGGTTGTCACAAACAATGGCTATGTGAAGCGTTTGGATGCAATGCAAGTTCCAATTTGCGCGAGATATCGCAAGGGCGTGAAGTACATCAACTTCGACAAGACTGGCAAAGAAGTGGCATATGTCGGCACAAAAGACAAATGTGTTGTTGATCAAGGTTTGAAATTTACACTTCTTGACAGAAGCAAATTCAAGGTTTCGACTGACAGGTTGAGCGTTGGACAAGAAGAAGTGAAAAAGAAATTCCTCAGCATTTATGACTATATAGAATAAACTTTTCAACTGAGTTTGAAATTTGAAAAAGTTGAAAAGGAAAATTAAAAATGTCCACTTCAGATTTTGGAGTGAACATTTTTTTGCTGTCAAAAATTCGAATTTTTCATAGAATGTTTTTATGGAAGAAAGACTTATCATAAATGGTGGCAAAAAACTGATTGGAGAGGTGAAGATTGATGCTTCAAAAAATGCTTTTTTGCCAATTTTGGCAGCCTGTGTGCTGTGTAATGGCGAGATCTGCCTTGAAAATTATGTTGATTTGACGGATTTGGGGGTTATGCGTGAGATTTTGCAGTCCTTGAACATCACTTCAAAACTTGACGGAAAAAGATTGATTTTGGACGCAAGAGACGCGAAAAATGAGAGAATTTCGCATGAACTTACTATGAAAGTGAGGGCTTCAATTTTTGTTTTGGGGGCACTTTTGGGAAGATTCCGAAGTGCGGTGATTGCATACCCCGGTGGCTGCAACATAGGATCTCGACCAATTGATTTGCACATCAAAGGCTTCAAGGCGTTGGGGGTGAAAATTGTTGAGCGTCACGGATACATATATTGCAACGCGCAAAACGCAAAGGCTGGTGAGGTTTTTCTTGATTTTCCGAGCGTTGGAGCAACCGAGAGTTTGATGATGTTTGCAAGCCTTTTGGAAGGAGAAACGGTGCTTAAAAATGTTGCAAAGGAGCCCGAAGTTGTTGACTTGCAGGACTTTCTTTGTGCCATGGGGGCGGATGTTTCTGGTGCGGGCAGTGATGTGATTGTGGTTCGAGGAAAGAAACATCTTGATGGAGGAAATTTTGCTGTTATGCCTGACCGAATTGTGACGGGAACGCACCTCTTGGCGGTGGCAACGTGCGGCGGCGATGTGATGCTTGATGGGGCAATTTCAAGGCATAATGAAAGTTTGCTGGCGTTTCTGAAGCAATCTGCTTGCCAAATTGAGGACTTTGGTGATAAAATAAGGGTGAAGGCGGGAAAACGCCCGTTTTCGATTGATAAAATTCAAACTTTGCCATATCCACATTTTCCAACCGATTTGCAGTCGCCAATGATGGTTTTGCAGAGTGTCAGTCAAGGTGTGTGTTTGCTTCAAGAAAACTTGTTTGAAAACCGCTTTGGGGTGGCAACGGAGCTTTGCAAAATGGGCGCAGATGTTGTTGTGAAAGACAGAACAGCTTGCATTGTTGGGGTGGAAAAATTGTATGGTGCAGACGTATTTGCGTGTGACCTGCGTGCAGGTGCGGCACTTGTTGTTGCCGGCATGAAAGCGGAAGGCTACACAACCGTTCACAACATCGCATACATTGACAGAGGATATGAAAAGCTTGAGGAGAAATTCTCGCAGTTGGGTGCGGATGTCAAGAGGGTGAAAATTGAGTAAGAAATGGATTGTTTTGTTAAGTCTGGCTGGTTCGGTTGTGGCAATCGTCCTCATTTTGATGTGGACATTGTTTGCTCTTTCGTCCGTTTCGGTGCAGTTTCACTCAACAATCAACAGATTGACGCTCTCACAGCAAGAAATTGTTGATGCTGGTGGGTTCAGATATGGTGCTTGTGTGTTTTTTGAAAGCAAAAAAGCGTCAGAGCAGAAAATTGAGAACAAAGCCAGCGAGAGTGCAAATTTTGCCTATCTGCGGGTGATTAACATTGAAACAGTTTTCCCAAACAAATTCATTATCCATGTTGCCGAGCGTGAAGAACTTTTTGCTGTTGAAAATGGTGGACAAACCCTCATTTGTGACAGGGATTTTCGTGTGCTTGACATCAAAACAAGTTCAGAAAACAAGCAAGGAGAGCCGATTTTGCTCACGGGGCTTGAGTTTTCAAAATCAAATATTCAAATTGGTGATTTTTTGGATGTAAAGCAAGAGGCAATGCTGAAATTTTACAGCGTGATGCTGCAAAACAATCGCGACTTGTCGCAGCAACTTGGCAAATTTAAAGAAATTTCTCTTGGAACATATCAAGACGAACTCACGAAGAAGGAATATGTTTCCATGACAATAACAACCTTCCAAGGGCAGCAATATGTTGTCAAAAATCCCGAGTTTGCTTTTGCAAACAAGATGCAGTTGTTGTTTGCAGCTGAGAGTGCACTTTTCAATTCAACAACTGATGCTTATGGAAATATTCTTGACGGCGATGGAGATGTCATCTATGTGAAAGAGGAAAATGGGATATATCTGCCAGCTGAGCAAGCTGAGGCAGGGACGGTTGCATTGACGCACGAATTGCTTGCACAGTGCAGTCTTGTGGTTGACAATCTCACTCTTGACCCAAATGTGGAACGAACGGAAAAAGATATTTATTATTGTTTGGCGAAGAAATAAAATTGAAAATTTAACTGAAAAATTAAAATAAAACAAAATTAAAAATACCCCCCACAAAAAAACAAAAAACCTGAAAAATCCATATTATCGGCGAAAAAAAGGTTTTTGTTTTTTATTTTTTGGAATTTTAAATAAATTCAAATTTATTTGCCTTGATAAAATTTCACATTTTCGAAAATCACTGTTTTAAATTCTTTTTTTGGTGAAAGGGAAATTTTGATTTAATCTTTTTTGTTATGTACAGAATAAAAAGCGGGGATGTTTTTCATAATAGAAATATGAAAAATGTTCAGAAGACCATTGGAGAAATCAAGAAAAAACTGCATAATTCCATTGATGTTGCTGACCGCGTGATTGTCAAAAATGGCGTGGAAGTTGCTTTTGTTTATTTGAAAAGCATAACCGACAACCTGATTTTCTCTGAGGCACTTTTTGAGCCAATTTCAAATTTTGAGAGAAAGTTGACTTTTGAAGATATCAAACAACTTGTGAAGGCAAACGATGTTTTGACGATAAAGCCGGATGAGGTGATTGAAAATGTGCTTAAGGGTGCGGTGGTGATTTTCCTTTCTGACAGCGAAAAGATTTTGTCGGTTGACATCCTTAAATACAACACACGTATTCCTTCTGAGCCACCGACATCGCCGGTTATTATGGGGCCAAGAGAGGGCTTTACGGAGGATTTTAAGACCAACATCACACTTCTTCGCAGACGCTTTCACAGTGACCAGTTGGTGTTTGAAAGTTTGTTTGTTGGCAGTGCAACAAAAACGCAGGTTATTATTTCTTATCTTGATGGCGTTGTGGACAAAAGAATTGTGAAAGAGGTCAAAAAGAGGCTTAAAGCTATTGAAATTGATGGAGTTGTGGATTCTTATTATTTGATGACACTTTTGACAAACAGGCCAAATTCCATTCTTAAGCAGACGGGAAGCTCTGAGAAACCAGACATCGTGGCGGCGAAAATGCTTGAGGGACGTGTGGCGATTATTGTGGATAATTCGCCAATCGTGCTGACGGTGCCGTTTGTGTTTTTGGAAGATTTACAAAACAGCAATGACTATTACACAAATTATACATATTCCACCCTTCTGCGCTTTATCAGAATTGTGGCGATTTTCATTGCCGTTATGGGACCAGGGGTGTATATTGCCTTGCAACTGTTTCACTACAATATTCTGCCGTTGAAATATCTCATCACTATTGCGGATTCAACGCAGCAGGTACCTTTCACGCCGTTTATCGAAATTTTGTTCATTTCGCTGCTGTTTCAGGTGCTTTATGAGGTCAGTTTGAGATTGCCGGCCTATCTTGGACTTGCGACATCTGTTGTTGGGGCACTGATTTTGGGAGATACGGGCGTGAAAGCGGGGCTGATTTCGCCACCGTCCGTGATTGTGGTCGCCATTGCAAAAATTGCACTATACACAATTCCTGAGCAGTCCGCACAAGTCACCATTTTGCAATATATTTTTCTGCTGATTGGGGCATCGCTGGGACTTTTGGGACTGATTGGTGGGATGATTTATTTCCTCAATTATGCCAATTCAGTTGAGAACTTTGGAACCCCATATCTTGCGCCTTTTTCGCCGTTTATTTTATCCGACAACAAAGACGGAATCTTTAAAGTGCCGATTGACAAAATGCGGAGTATGCCGAAATCTTTTAAGAACAACGAGAGGGACAGAATAAATGAAGATAGTTGACAGAAGCATAAACGCGTGGCAGTTGGGGATTATGCTTTTTATACTCCTTTTTGCCAACAAAATTTTGGTGTTGCCGTCTTTGCTCTATGACGATGCAAAGCTGGAAGGTTTTTTTGTTCCTGTCATTTTATTTGCTTTTGAAATTGGAATTCTGTTGCTTTTTCGAAAACTGAAAATCAAATATCCAAATGAGAGTTTTGCTTCTGTTTTGCAAAAGCATTTTGGCAAAGTGGCAAAGATGATTGTTTATGTGTTGATGCTGATTTTCTTCATCAGCAAGGCAGTGTTGCTTTACAATGTGACATACATATTTTTCCGTAATATGATTTACAAAGATTCTGGCAACTTCATCTTCCTATTCAGCCTGCTTCCAGTTGTTATTCATATGGTGGTTTGTGGATTAAGGGTTATGGGAAGAACTATGCAACTTTTCTTTCCGCCCATCGTGGTTATCACTGTGTTTTGTGTTGTTGTGGGCTTTTTTGGAATAACCGAAAATGTGCCTCTTCTTTTTGAAGGGGCAGCGCAGCAACTACTGTTTGCGGGGTTGAAACATATTTCCTCTTTTGGAGACATCATTTTTGTTTTTGCTGTGATGGATAAGGTAAAAATCAAGAAAGGTCAATGGAAAGTTGTGTTTTCTTTGGCGTCAGCGGCGGCCGTGATGGTTGTTGTGATTACGGTGCTTTTTATGGTGTCTTTTTCTTATACTTCCTTCATGCACCCATATGCCATTTTTGAAATCATGAGCATAGTAAAGGAGTATGGTGGAATTGGGCGAGTTGACATCATTTCGATGGTGCTTATTATCATATATTCATATTTCCACTTGGCGATATATCTCAAAGGTTTTATGCTTTCCTTTCAAGAGGTGTTTCTAAAGTTGGATGCAAGTTATGGGCTGATTGCGGGAAATCTCGTCTTCTTGATTGTTGTTAACTTTTTGATTATCAACCTTGAAAAAGCGGTGACGTATGCCGAAACCATTCTGCCATATTTTGCCGTTGTGCCATTTGTTGTTGTGCCGGCAGTAGGAATTGTTTTGTTGTTTATGAAGAAAAGGAAGCGGGAGGATGAGACATGAAATATTTTTTCAAACAACTGTTGAAAGTTCCAATGTTGTGGGTGTTTGCTTTTATGATTGCAATCTTTGGATTTGCTGCTCTTGGGAAACGCGCCGAGGTCAACACTTTTGCTGTGGTGACTGCTGTGGGAATTGACAGAACTCAGGAAGAGGATAATGCCTATGAGGTTTCTCTTTTGACTTTCATTCCAGTGGCCGAACAGACTTTTGCAGAGAGCTATAAGGTGGTCTCAGCTAAAGGGCGTAGTGTGGCAGAGGCGATGGATTTTGCGGGTCTGTTTCTGGGCAGACAAGTGGGACTTTCACATCTCAATATTGTTGTCTTAAACCAAGCACTCTTTGACGATGATGTGTCTATATATTTGGACTATCTCTCAAGAAATAAACATGTGTCTTCAAGCACAAAACTTGTGGCAACGGACAAGACTGCCAAAGAGTTTTTGCAGGCTGCACAAAAGCTGGATACGGAAAGTTCAATCAAAGTTGGCGACCTTATCTCTTTCAATTCGGAATATATATATGCGGCGGACACATCGTTTGAAACTTTCTTTAAGGGAACTTTTTGTCCAACACGCGTTGGAATGATGTCTCTTTTAAGCACGGGACAGACATCGAAGGGTCAGATTTCATCCAATCCAAATTCGGGTGAAACGGCAAAAGGAGAACAATCTTCTGGAGGTGAAAAAGGTGCAGCTGGAAGCGGGTCGCAAGGGGCGGAAGCGGAATAAACAGGAACCTCAATTGAAAGCGCTGAGCAGTCTTCAAGCAGCGGACAAGAATCGTCAGCAACGGGACAACAATCTTCCAGCGGGGGACAATCAACAGGCAGTGGTTCAAGTAGCTCAAGTGGTGGTGGAAGTGGCTCGGCAACCGGGCAAGAGGTTGTCAATGATGGTTCCACTTTCCTTTTCAAAGATGGGAAAATGAAGTTGTTTCTTTCCGGCAAAGACATGAAAAAAATCAACATCATGCGCGGAAATTTCAGCACAGGCTCGATTGAAATCAAAAATTTCACTGACAATGATTTCACAAATGCAAATTTAACATTTGAAATTTTTGAGAGAGATATCGGCTTCAAGGTGAATTACGAAAATGGGGTTCCAATCGTTCACATCAATCTTGGGCTGACGCTGAGACTTTCTGAGGTTGAAGATGAAAAGGGTCCAATAAAGGAAAACATTGAGTTTTTTGTGGTGTCGGAAGATGCCCTCAAAGCCGTTGAGAAAAAAGCAAAAACAGTGATGGCGGAGGGATTGGAGATTATGCGCGAAAATCAGCTTGATGTCGCCGATTTTTACACCATTCTTTCAAATGCCGGCAGAGCAAAGTTTTTGAAATTTTTGGATGGCCTTGAAGACAAAGAAGACTATCTAAATCACATCGTTTTCAAGGCCGCGGTGGACGTTTCGACGAAATAAAATCAAACATGGAGACGCAGTTTTATAAAAACCGCGTCTTTTTGACATAAAAATTTTTAAAATTTTCGCTGTTTTGTTGTTTTATTTTTTTTATTGTGATAAAATCATGTTGTATTATGCAAAAAGTGTTTTCACTTTTGCGTATTCAAGGAGATTATATGAACGAGAAAAAACAAGGGGGATTTAAATTATCGTACATCATTGTTTTGCTTGCAGCGGTTTTGATTTTGTCTTTGCTGTTTATCGACTTTGGACAAAATGGAACAAAACTTGAAACCTATCAAGTCGAACAAATCATTCAGGGAGACTATCCTGGTGAGAACGGCAACGAGCAGGCAACTTATGTGGTGTTCAAAAATGGCAAAGGTTACATTTTGGTGGAAGGCTCAAAAATTCAACCAAATCAAATGCCAAGCTATTCAGATTATTATTTTGAATACACTTCTCAGTCAATGGAAGACTATCTGATTAATCTGTGCAGGAGTTCAAACGGCACGGTTTCATACACCACGCTTCCTGCGGGGGTCAATCTTTGGGACATTATTGTGCCAGTTTTCTATGTCGGCTTTGCAATTTTCATGTTCTTCATGCTTTATAAGATGATTGGAAATTCAAACAAAGGCGCGATGAACTTTGGCAAAACAAAAGTGAAGTCATACCAAATCACAAAGGTGAGATTTTCTGACATTGCTGGCATGGACGAAGAAAAAGCAGAGCTTGCAGAAATTGTCGAGTTTTTGAAAAATCCAAAGAAATTCACTGACCTTGGCGCAAGAATTCCAAAGGGAGTTCTGCTTGTAGGGCAGCCAGGAACAGGAAAAACTTTGCTTGCTAGAGCAGTCGCCGGTGAAAGTAAGGTGCCATTCATTTCAATCAGTGGTTCTGACTTTGTGGAGATGTTTGTCGGAGTGGGAGCATCTCGCGTGAGAGACCTTTTCGATCAAGCAAAGAAAAACAAGCCTTGCATTGTGTTTATTGATGAAATTGATGCGGTTGGCAGACAAAGAGGGGCTGGACTTGGTGGC
>JAGBFI010000001.1 GCA_017936585.1 Clostridia bacterium
CCCTGGTGGGCACGGCGGGCTTGGACGTCTACCTCGGCTACGACGGCGAGGACAGATTTGGCGTGCTTTGCCGTTTGGAGCTTTATCAAGATGAGGAACTACAAATCATCATCAAGCGTTCTGCGAAAATTCTCAATATTGAAATTGACGAAGTTGCAAGCTTGAACATCGCGAAGCGTTCACGCGGAACACCACGTATCGCAAACCGACTTCTTAAGCGTGTGAGAGATTATGCCGAGGTTGTGGGCACTGGAAAAATCACCACAGAAATTGCCGATCAAGCACTTGCAAAAATGGAAATTGACGACCTTGGATTGGATTTTATTGACAGAAAAATTCTGGAAAGTATAATTCACAAATTTGGTGGTGGGCCCGTTGGGCTTGACACTCTTTCTGCAACGATTTGCGAGGATGCAAGCACAATCGAGGACGTGTATGAGCCTTATCTTTTGCAACTTGGCTTCATTGCAAGGACTCCACGTGGGAGGGTTGCTCTTGAAAACGCATACAACCATTTGGGCATTCCTTATGTGCAGAAATAGAGGCGAAAAATGGATAGAGAAATTTTAAGATCAACTTATTATTATGATTTGCCTCAGGAACAAATTGCGCAAACTCCAGTTGAGCCGCGTGACCATTCGAGACTTCTTGTTCATGACAGAAAATCTCGAAAAACGACCACTGATAATCATTTTTATGACATTATTGACTTTCTGCATGAAGGCGACGTGCTTGTGATTAACAACACGCGTGTTTTGCCGGCAAGATTGTTTGGTTTTAAGTCGGAAACAGGAGCTAAAATCGAAATTTTGCTACAGAAGAGAATTGATTTACACAACTGGGAAGTTATCGCTAAGCCATCAAAAAGGCTGTCAATTGGAACTGAGATTGTTTTCAATGAAAACATCAAGTGCTTGGTGACCGAGAAAGGTGATTATGGTGCGTGCAAGGTTGAGTTTATGTATGCGGATAGCAAGAGTTTTGAGGAGCATTTGCTTGAGATTGGAACCATGCCTTTACCTCCATATATCAAAGAAAAATTGAAGAATCCAGAACGCTATCAGACGGTTTATTCGAAAGTTGAGGGCTCAAGTGCTGCACCAACGGCAGGATTGCATTTCACTCCGCAGCTTCTTGAGAAAATCAAGTCGAAAGGCGTTGAAATTGTTGAAGTTTTGCTTCATGTTGGACTTGGAACTTTCCGCCCTGTGAAAGAAGACAACATCTTGAATCACGAGATGCACAGTGAATATTTTGAGATTTCGCAGGATGTTGCAAACAAAGTTAACGCAGCAAAGAAGGAAGGAAGACGAGTGATTGCTGTCGGCACGACATCGGTGAGGGTGTTGGAGAGCGGAGTGGATGAGAATGGGCTGCTGCAGCCCCAAAAACGTGAAACCAAGATTTTCATCTATCCACCTTACAAGTTCAAGATGGTGGATGCTTTAATCACAAACTTCCACTTGCCAGAAAGCACACTCATCATGCTTGTCTCTGCGCTTGTGGGGGATATTGACATAACATTGGAAATTTACAAAACAGCAGTAGAAGAAAAATTTAGATTCTTCAGTTTTGGTGATTCAATGTTCATCCAATAAAACAAAATACAGGTTAATTAGAACAAAAACTTCCATTTTAACATAAGAAAGAAAAAATTAATACAACATATGGTGTGGTATGCAAGAGAATTGTTGCAGAATACAACAAAATGTCGTTTAACATAAAATTAACTGACAAAAAGGGAATCGCTATGCAAGATTGCAAATTTAGTTATGAAGTCATCAAACAATGTCCAAAGACTGGCGCGCGAGCAGGTGTTTTTCATACACCACGCGGGGATATAAAAACCCCTGTTTTCATGCCTGTTGGCACGCAAGCGACGGTAAAAGGGCTTAGACCAGAAGATTTGAATGATATGGGGGCTCAGATTATTCTCTCAAACACATATCATCTTTTTTTGCGTCCCGGAGAAGATATTGTTGAGAAAGCGGGCGGTCTGCATAAATTTATGAATTGGGAAAAGCCAATTCTGACGGACAGTGGTGGATTTCAAGTGTTTTCTCTTTCTGATTTACGCAAAGTTTCCGAGCAAGGCGTTGAATTCCGTTCTCACTTAAGTGGCGAAAAATTCATGATGACGCCAAAGCTTTGCATGGACATCCAACGTGCTCTTGACAGTGACATTCACATGGCGCTTGATCAATGCACTGAGGGGACTGCGTCTTATACTGAAGCAGAAAAAGCAGCTGAATTAACAAAAATCTGGCTTGAAAAGTGCTATGCGGAGCATAAGGGTGAAAATCACATACTTTTCCCTATTATTCAGGGGAATATGTATAAAGATTTGCGTGCAAAATGCCTTGATTATTGCAAACCTTATGCAAAATGCGGAATTGCAATTGGAGGACTCTCAGTTGGTGAAGAGAAGTCGGTCATGTATGAAATGTTGGACTTTCTTCAACCACTTTTGCCTGAAAATATGCCACGCTATTTGATGGGCGTGGGCAGCCCAGATTGCTTGATTGAAGGTTTTGTAAGAGGCATTGATATGATGGATTGCGTTCTTCCGACAAGAATTGCAAGAAATGGCACGGCTTTCACGAAACAGGGCAAAATGGTGGTTAAAAACTCCTGTTTTAAGGAAGATTTTCGTCCAATTGAAGAAGATTGCGACTGCTATGCGTGCAAGCATTTTTCAAGAGCTTACATCAGGCATCTTATCAATGCAGGCGAAATGCTGGGGGCTGAGCTTTTATCAATTCACAACCTTAGATTCCTTATAAGACTCGCAGAAAAGAGCCGAGAAGCAATTTTGGGGGATTATTTTCCAGAATTTAGAGAAGAGTTTATGAGGGGGTATAAAATCAACTAACGCAATTTTATATAGGATATAGGCGTGAATCCATATAACAAACAATCAAAATCATATAGAAATAAAAAAAGCCAAGGCTTCCATTGTAACTTTGCTTTTTTTATAATTTTTTTGGGAGGAGCCTAGATTTTGGCATTGTGTTTATGCCAATATCTATTCGCAAAAGACAGGTTTTGCGCATAAATAGTGCACATATTGCGTAATATATTGAATAACTCTCACAAAATATGGTATTATGCAATAATATCAAAATTCGCGCTGAGAATTGATTTTCTGAGTATATTTTATAAAAATCCCTCTTTTTCCTTTTAGGTATTTTTATTTATTTTGTTTATTGTTTGTTTCTGCAAGTTTGCTTTTTATAATTTCAGTTTCCATTTTAACATAAAAACTTGCAAACTTTTCTTATTTTTATTTCTAAAGAAAAAAAGTGCTGAAAGGCACTTTAACTTCATATAAGTGTTTACATTTTATTTTTTTATCTGATGGTTCAATGACTTTTCATGGAATCTGAAAAGCTTTCATTTCAACGAATAAAACCTATTTTATTCGTCATCTACTTCTTCAACTGCAGCATTTTTGTTGGCTTTTTTTATTTCTTTTTCTTTTCTTTTGTAATAATCTTCAATTGCAGCTCTGATTGATTCTTCAGCAAGGATTGAACAATGAATTTTGTGTGGAGGAAGTTCGCCCAAAAGGCTGAGAACTTCTTTGTTTGTCACTTTCAATGCTTCATCAATGGTTTTGCCCTTAATCAAATCGCACGCCATATCTGTTGAAGCAATGGCTGCGCAGCATCCAAAAGTCTTGAATTTTGCATTTTCA
>JAGBFI010000028.1 GCA_017936585.1 Clostridia bacterium
AATTTTTTTATTGTTTGAAATGTTTTTTTAAATTAAAAATGATTTTTGGAAAAGAAAAATTTACAAAAAATGAAACAAACCTTATATCTCCCTATTTTAGGGGTGTGTGGAGATTAAGTAAAAATGTTTATAAATTGTTTTTTATTTAAAATAATATTAAAAAATGAATTTTTAATTATTTTTTTTTGATTTTTTAGTAGTTTTTATATTTTTTAGGCGTTTTTAATTTGCTTTTTATATTTATTCTTTTTTTTCTTTGAGACGAAAAATAAATTATCGTCATAAATAAATTATATGTTTACAAATATTGATTTTGTTGAGAATGTAGATTTAAAAAATTTCTCCACAATGAAAACGGGAGGAATTGCAAGGTGGATGGTTTTCCCAAAAAACCATTTGGAGATTTTGGAAGTGCTGAAAGAGTGCCGAGATAGGAAGTTGAAATGGTTTGTTTTGGGCAATGGCAGCAATGTGCTTTTTGATGACTCTGGCTTTGATGGGGTGATTATTTCTCTTAAGCATTTAAACAAAGTTTCTATGTGCGGCAAAAATTGTGTCAGAGTTGGGGCGGGATGTAATCTTTTTGCGCTCAACTTGAAATTGCAAAATATGGGGCTGTCCGGTCTTGAGTGGAGCTATGGAATTCCGGCAACGCTTGGCGGACTTTTGGTCATGAATGGCGGATGCTTTGGTCACGAGATTTGTGAGTTGGTGGAAGAAGTTGTTGCTTTGGATGATGGCAAGATTCGCGTTTTGAAAAATGATGAGTGTGGGTTTTCATATAGATATTCGAATTTATCAAAATTCATTGTTTTGAACGCAAAATTGAAATTTTTTTCATGCAAAAATGAAGTAATTTTGGAAAATATGACAAACTTTATAAACAAAAAACGAGAAACTCAGCCATGTGAATTTCCATCGCTGGGGAGTGTGTTTAAGGTTGTTAGGAGAAAAGGCGAAAAAGAAACAATCTACCCCGCCAAATTGATTGACAATCTGGGGCTTAAAAGTGTTAAAATAGGGGGAGCAGAGATTTCTCAAAAACACGCCGGCTTTATCATAAACAAGGGTGGAGCGACAAGCAAGGATGTACTCGATTTGATTGATCTGGTTGAACTCAAACTTGCAGCGATTGGTGTGTTCCCTGAGCGGGAAATTATCGTGTTAAAAAACGAAAAAGAGAGGCAAAAATGAAAGCTGTTATTCAGGTTGTTGACAGTGCAAAACTGTCAGTTGAAGGGAAACTTATTTCACAAATTGGACAAGGTCTTGTGGTCTTCTTTTGTGTTGAAAGTGAAGATTTGGAGGAAAATTTGCAGTTTTTTAGCAAAAAATTGGCAAATTTACGCATTTTTTCTGATGAAAATGGAAAAACCAATCTTTCTGTCAAAGATGTTGGTGGAGAGATTTTGCTTGTGAGTCAGTTTACTTTGGCGGGTGATTGCGCCCATGGAAATAGACCAAGTTTCATCACAGCGGAAAAGCCTGAACGCGCAAATGAGCTTTATTTGAAACTTGCAAAAATGATTGAAACACAAGAAAATGTTTCTGTCAAACTTGGCGTGTTTGGTGCTGAAATGAAAATTGAACAAGTCAACGATGGGCCATTCACAGTTTTGCTTTCAAAGTGAAATAAAAAATAATTTGAAAGTGGGCTTGTGTGCTTGTAAAAAAAATATAAAACTGATAGAATATACATAAGGAGTTTTTTATGCTTTTATATGGTGATTATCACACACACACGATATATTCGCGTCATAAACACGGCAAGGGAACAGTGCTTGAAAATGCCTCTGTGGCAGCTGACAAAGGTTTGAAGCAGATTGCCATCACTGACCACGGGTTCAATCATCGTGCGTTTGGGGTGAAAAGGAAGCAAATTCCAGCATTGCAGGAAGATATTTTGAACGCAAAGGAAATCACAGGCGTTGATATTTTGTTGGGTGTTGAAGCCAACATCATTTCGGTGGATGGCGATGTGGACATCAAAGAAGAGGACTACGAATTTTTGGATGTAATCTTGATGGGGTATCACAAGCTTGTGCGCACAAATTCGATGAAAGACCAAGTTCAACTGACATGGGCGAACTTTTTTGACAAGGCGTTCAGGCCAAGCAAAGAAAGAATCAATCGAAACACAACAGCGTTTTTGAAAACGCTGGATAAATATCCAATTGATGTGATAACTCACCTCAACTATGGTTTTGAAACCGACACCTTGGCTGTTGCCAAAATGGCAAAGCAAAAGGGTGTTTACATTGAACTCAATGGCAAAAGAATCAACTTCACGCAAGAAGAAATTGAGATTATGACCGCCGAAGGAGTGAAATTTATTGTCAATTCTGATGCTCATCGTCCGGATATGGTGGGAGAGGTGAACAACGGAATGAATTTGATTTATAAAAACAATATCCCACTTTCTCAAGTGGCAAACATTGACAAATTGCCAAAATTTAACAAGAAAAGAGGTTTTTGATGAGTTTTTCCAGAGAGTCGAAGCAGGAAATTTTAAGAGCAGAAATTGAGGACGATACATGCGCCCTTGCTTTTTTGTCTGGGTTGATTCACTCTTGCGGGGAAATAAAAAAAGTTGGCAGCAAGGTTGCCATTAAAATTGTTTCTGATGTTGAGGAACTGTTTGAATATTGCCAAAAAATTATCAAAAGATTGTATGGCGATGATATAAAAGCGGAACTCTCAGAAAACTACAACATCAACAAAAATTTGTATTATGAAATTTCCTTTGATGTCGAAAAATTCAAGAGTCTCCTTTTGGATGTTGGGGTGATTGACTTTGATGATAACGGCTTGACATTCAAGTTTGAAATTGAGAAAAATTTTCTGATTGAGGATGAATGCAGGCGTGCGTTCATCAAGGGTGTTTACATTGCTTCAAGCACATCAAGCATCAAACTTTCGGCCGACACTGCTCAAAGTTGCGGTTCGGGCTATCATTTGGAGTTTGTTTCTCAAAGTCATCCATTTTTGATTGAACTTGCCAGCCTTCTTGCAGAATATGGCATCATTGGAAAGATTTTTGAACGCAAAAATTCGTTTGTTCTTTACATCAAAGACGCACAAACAATTCAAGATTTGTTGGCACTTGTCGGAGCAAACAACAGCGTGCTTCAGATTGCCAACGAAATGGTCACGCGTGAACTTCGAAACAAGGTTAACAGACAGGTGAATTGCATAAATGCGAACATCAACAAAACGGTTGAAGCAAGTTTCAAACAAGTTGCAGCAATCAACACAATCATAAATACAATCGGACTTGAAAGCCTGTCTGAGGATCTGCAAGAGGTTGCGGTTTTGAGGCTGGCAAATCAAGAGGAAAGTCTGGATGAGCTTTTGAAATTGTCAACAATCAAGTTGACGAGGTCTGGGCTTAATCACAGATTCAGAAAAATCATAAAAATTGCATCAACATTGGAGGAGTGATGAAAGATTTTGTACATTTGCACGTGCATACAGAGTTCTCCCTTTTGGACGGAATTGCGCGCATAAAAAAACTTGTTGAAATTGCCAAAGAGAGAGGTTCACGCGCGGTTGCCATCACTGACCACGGAAATATGTATGGCGCCCTCCAATTTTTTGAAGAATGTGTCAAAGCGGACATCAAGCCAATCATTGGCTGTGAGTTTTACATCTGCAACGATTTGCACAAAAAGCAAGGGAAAGAAGACACTGGACACTTGGTGCTTCTTGCCAAGAACAACGAGGGCTACAACAACCTCATGAAGTTGAATGAAATCGCATATTGTGAGGGATTTTATTACAAACCAAGAATTGACTATGAAACACTTGAAAAGCACAGCAAGGGAGTGATTTGTCTTTCTGCTTGTCTTGCGGGGCATATTCCAACTTTCATCATGCAAAGGCAGTTTGATGATGCGGAAAAACTGGCTGTTCGACTGAAAAGTATGTTTGATGAGGGCGATTTCTATTTGGAAGTTCAGGACCATGGCATTCCAGAGCAGAAACTTGTTAATCAGCATTTGGCGGAGATGTCAAAGAAGTTGAACATCAAACTTGTTGCAACAAACGACGTGCACTACCTCAACAAAGAAGATGCGGAAATGCAAGACGTTTTGATGTGTGTTCAGATGGGGAAGAACTTGGACGATGAAGACCGCATGAAGTTTTCAACGGATGAGTTCTATTTGAAAACCTATGAAGAAATGGCGGACGCGCTTTCTGGCTATGAAGAGGCACTTGAAACAACTCTTGAGATCGCTGACAAGTGTGACGTTGTCATTCAAACAAAGTCTTTGGGCGAAATTGCCTCAATTGACCAAAGATATAAACTTCCTGCCAACAAAAACCATATCCCTGCTTACATTCCAAGCACGGGGGAAACTCCTTATGAGTTTTTGAGAAGAATTTCATTTGAGGGGTTACATAAGAAATACAAAGAAATCACACCAGAGCTGCTTGAGCGTCTTGAAATGGAACTTGGGGTCATCAGTGAGCAAGGCTTTGTGGAATATTTCTTGATTGTGTGGGACTATATCAATCATGCCACAGAGTGCGGCATCCCTGTCGGCCCGGGACGTGGAAGCGGTGCGGGAAGTTTGGTCGCTTACACATCGGGAATCACCAAAATTGACCCAATGCGCTATAATTTGTTCTTCGAGCGTTTCATCAACAGAGAGCGTGTGTCCATGCCCGACTTTGACGTTGACTTTTGTATGGATCGCCGTGGTGAAGTTATTGAATATGTCAAGCAGCGCTACGGCGAAGATCACGTTGCCTGCATTGTGACATTTGGTTGTATGCAAGCGAAAAACGCCATCCGTGACGTTGCGCGGGTGTTTAGAGTTCCAATCCCTGATGTTATGAAATTGACAAAATTGGTGCCAAATAAGTTGCCAGACGGCATCAAAAAACCACCAGTTTTGAAATATTATTTCGGCACTACCGGAAAA
>JAGBFI010000029.1 GCA_017936585.1 Clostridia bacterium
AGAACAAGGGATACATTAAATGAAAAAGTCTAAAACAAATGAGAAATCATAAGAAAACAAAAAAGCACTCTCACGCGAGTGCTTTTTTCATGCTGGGCGGAAGTTTTGTTGCAAAATGACCGACTGCCTTGCAGATGTTCAGCTCCACCAAAGCTTCCTCATGGCACATCAACAGGTCTCCTTAGTGATGCTTCCGTCAGGACCTGACACGATTCGAAGGAGTCGATTGCACAAGACCTTGATTTCATCACCGAAAACCTGCATACATATTCAACCACTTTGCACCGAGACAACTGTTCGATCCTGCTGTAGCGGATTGCAGGTTACAGGGCACCGCTAACTCCCCATCTAGCCCAGTTTTATTATTATATTCTCTGCTTTGCTTTTTGTCAAGCGAAAAGTCAAATTTTTGTATGCTTGCAAAAAATTAAAAAGTTTGAGGCGGATTTTTTTGTTTTTATAACTTTCTTTTTCTTGTTTTTTGCCACTAAGATTTTTGCGTGGATTATCATGCAACAAAAGTTGACATAAAGCGGCAAGTTATTCATGTTGCTGCACCTTGAGGGCTCATAGAATGCTATAAGGAGTGGGAAATGTTAGAGAAAATTTTGCCGGACAAAATCCAAAAAATTTTGGCGGAGCGGGTGAATTTCAAGGCTGTGAATGAAATCAGACTGCGTGCAGAAAAGCTTATTGTTGTCAACGTGAATGGGCGGAATTTCTTTCTGTCCGAAAATGGCATTACAAGCAATTTGAACGGCTGTTTATATGCCAGCAAAATCATGATTGAAGATGTGATTTTTCGCGCAAGCGAATGCTCTATTTATTCTGTCAACGAGCAAATCAAAAAGGGGTTTATCATCACTGATGAGGCGGTGAGAATTGGCATTGGTGGCAATCTGATTGAGGAAAATGGACACATCAAAACCATGACAAATTTTGTCAGTTGCAACATTCGAGTTCCGCATGTGGTGAAAAATTGTTGTTTGACTGCTTTTCCTTTTATTGTCGGACAAAATGGGGTGGAAAACACGCTTGTGATTTCGCCTCCGGCTTGCGGGAAAACCACCTTTTTGCGGGACTTTGTCTCGCAACTTTCGGAGAGAAATCTCTCTTTCAATGTGCTTCTTTTGGACGAACGTGGTGAGCTTGACTGCGGTATAAACTCGAATTTTTCTGACAAGATTGCATTCGCTTCAAAAAAGGTGGGGTTTGAAAATGGCATTCGTTCGCTTGCACCAGACGTCATCGTGACGGACGAAATCGGCCAGCAAGAAGACGTTGATGCAATCATGTATGCGGCATCTTGCGGGGTGAAAGTTGTGGCAACTGTTCATGCTGACAGCATGGAAACTTTTTTCAGAAAACCGCTGTTTGAAAAGTTGATTAAAGAAAAGATTTTCAAGCGGTTTGTTCTGCTTTCAAAGAGGAACGGCCCAGGGACGTTTGAGGGCGTTTACAACGAAAATTTCTCGCGGCTTTATAATCCAAATTGAGAGAAGGAGGAGTTATGAAATACGTTTTTATTGTCATTGTTTTTCTTGTTTGTTGTGGGGCTGGCTATGCCTTTTCAATCAAATATTCAAAACGAAAAAAATTCTTTTCATCGCTGATATCGCTGGCTGAGAAACTGGCACTTGAAATCAATTTTTCGCGTGAAAGGCTGAAAGTTTTGCTCCAGAATTTTGATGATTCGTCAAAGCGAAATTTGCTTGGAATTGACGAAAAATTTGTCGAATATTTGGACAAGAAATGTGAACTCACGCAAGAAGAGGTTTTCAAGAAGGCGGACTGCTTGAAAACCGATGAGAAAGAGGCTGTTTTGCTGTTTTTGAAGACGCTTGGACGAAGTGATGTTGAAAATCAGACAAAAGAAATCGAATCGTTTGTGACACGGTTTGAAGAAACAAAGAAAAAGTGTGACGAAGAACAGAAAAAATATGGCTCACTTTCAATGAAACTGGGTGTTGTGGCTGGATTGTTTTGTGCAATTATTTTGATTTAGAAAATCAAAGTGGAAGGAGGAAAAAATGGATGTTGACATCATTTTTAAGATTGCAGCGATTGGCATTCTGACTGCTGTTGTTGGACAAATTTTGCGTAACAGCGGCAAAGAAGACATCTCCACTCTTGCAACTTTGGCGGGTGTGGTTATTGTGCTTTTTATGGTGATTGGTTTGATTGGAGACCTGTTTTCAAGCGTCAAAACAATTTTCAATTTCAACATCTTGCCGTTTTAAGGAGGGAGTATGGATGTGCTTTTCAAAATCATCAGCATCGCAGTCATCACTTGCATTGCGTGCATGATTGTCAGGGCTGTTAGACCCGACTTTGCCATCATAATTTCCATCGTTGGAGGAATTATCATTTTGCTTTATCTTTTATCCTACATCGGTACTGTGTTTGATATGTTTGGATTTGTTTTCAGCACATCCGGCGTAAACTCTTCGCTTTATGGCATCATTTTCAAAATCATCGGGATTGGTTACCTCACCGAGTTTGCCGCAAGCATTTGCAATGACACAGGAAACGGAAGCCTTGGCGATAAGGTGCTTTTGGGTGGGAAAATCATCATTCTGGTCATGGCTCTTCCAATTGTGACCAGCATCTTGAAAATTGTCATGGAGATTTTGCCTAAGTGATTTTTTCGCGTCTTTTTCAGACTACATTTTCACGCACATTTCATCCTCCAAAGAAGAAGAGCCGCAGGAGGATTTGGCCTTTTGTTTTGATTGGAGTCATATTTTTTTCCTGTTTTTATGGCAGGCTGGATGTTGCGTGCGGCTTTGTGCCAAATGTCGCAAGTGCAAGCATGAGCGAGGAAGAAGAAACTTTGCAACAAGAGCTTGAAGAAGAAGTTGATAAACAGCTTGGGAATTTGGATTTTTCTGGCATCGAGGCGGTGGTTGAGAAATTGTCAACAAGTGCAAAAGAAATCTTCTCGGCGAGGTCCTTCTTGGACAAACTTCAGCTTGTTATTTCGGGAGAATATGCTGACAATTCAGAAAACTTTTTAAACACCATTTTGTCTGTTTTTTTTTCGGGGATGAAAGGATATTTGCCCATCATTGCAAGCATTGTTGCGGTGTCAATTTTGGGAGGTATGATTGCAAATTTAAAGCCGGCAACAAACGGGAAATCGATTGGAAACATCGTCCATTTTGTCACTTATGGAGTTGTGATTGTTTTTCTGGGAACATCCATTGTGCAAATTTTGCAGACGACCACCACGGCACTTACGTCCACAAAGGAGTTGTTTGATGCAATCTTTCCAATTCTGCTGACACTTCTGACCGCGGTTGGTGGAAGTGTTTCGGTGGGAATTTATCAGCCAGCAATCGCACTGATAAGCAATGTGATAATTTCGTTCATAACATACATCTTACTTCCAATGTTCATATTTTCAATTGTTTTTTCAATTGTAGGAAACCTTTCAAACAATGTGCGTCTTGACAAGTTTGTCGCGTTTTTGCATTCTGCGTTCAAGTGGATTATTGGGCTGTGCTTCACAATATTTCTGGGATTTATCAGCATTCAGGGCGTCATGGCTGGAGCGGTGGACGGACTTTCCATTCGCACGGCAAAATATGCCATCAAAAGCTACATTCCAATTGTTGGCGGATATGTGTCCGACGGGTTTTCCATCATCATGGCAAGCAGTATGCTGATCAAAAATGCTGTCGGTGGTGTTGGGTTGTTTCTTCTGCTTTCAACAGTGGCATCTCCAGTGATAAACATTGTCATTTTCATGCTTGCACTCAAGTTCATGGCTGGAATAATTGAGCCAATCGGAGACAAAAAGATTGCCACTTTTGCCAGTGAAATCTCAAAAAGTCTTTCGCTTCTGGTGGCTCTTCTGGTGGCGGTGTCGTTTATGTATCTTGTGCTGACAGGGCTGATTATGTGCTCAGCCAATTTGGTGATTTGATTGGAGGTGAAAATGAGTGCAGTTTCAAGTTGGCTGTTGGGTATTGCCGGAGTGGTGCTGCTCAGCGTTCTTGCAGAGTTTGTGTTGCCCGAAGGGCAGATAAACAAATACACAAAAGTGATTTTTTCGTTTGTCATTCTGCTTGTCATCATCATGCCGCTTCCAAACTTGCTTGGCAAAGAATTTGACATTTCCAACTTTTTGGGCGAAGAGCATACTTTGCAAGAGGATTATCTCTATCAACTCAATCTCGACAAGTTGACTGCCTTAAATGAGGATGTTTTATCGCAAATTCAAGAAAAAGGACTGCAAAATGTTGAGGTGTCGATAAATGCAAACATTCTTGCTGAAAACTTGGAGATTTTTGGGATTTGTGTCGATTTACGCGATATTGAATATACGGAAAGTTTTGCAAGTAAGGATATAACAAAAGCAAAACTGATTATATCTGAAATCATCAGCGGATTTGACCTGTTGAAAAATGTGAAAGTTGAATTTGAAGAATAAAAGGAGGAAGGAAGATGAACAAACTTAAAAGCTTTTGGGAGAAGCTGAAATCAATCAAGCATATTCAAATTGTTCTGCCGCTTGTGATTGCACTTGTTTTGTGTGTGATTTATTTCTCTTTTGTTGGTGGAGCGGAAGATGACAACTCTCAGCAAAATTCGACGGAAGAATTCTCTTCCACGGTGGAATATGTGGACATACTGGAGAATAAACTTTGTAGTGTATTATCCAAAATCTCTGGCGTTGGAGAAACAAACGTGATTATCACACTTGAGAGCGGCTTTTCTTATGAATATGCGACAGACAGCGAAACAAAAACAACCGTGTCAGGGGGCAATGAGACCACAATCAAAACAGAAACATTGATTTTGGTTTCAAATCAGCCAGTGGTGGTGAAGGAAACATATCCGGTGATAAAGGGGGTGGTTGTCGTTGCAAAAGGTGCGGAAGATTTCAGTGTGAAGATGAACATCATGCAAGCTGTTGAAACGGTTTTGGAAATTGACAGCAAAAACATAACAATTCTTGCATAGAGAAAAGGCGATTTGTTTTTAAAAGATTGGAAAAGTTAACGTATAAATAAAAGGAGAATTTATAAATGAAAAAAAGAACAAAAATCATCATATTATCATTCATGATATTGCTTTTGGGCGTGACGGGATATTTGAACATCGTGCTCAACAACTCAGTGACAGAAACAAACACAAACGTGGCAGCAGCAAGCTATTTTGCTTCTTATCGCAATGACAGGGAAAGCTCACGCGACCAACAAATTCTTTATTATGACGCTATCATTGATGGAGCTTCTTCAACGGAAGCAGCTGTTGCTGCAGCAGAGAATGCAAAACTTGACCTTATCGAACTTATGGAAAAAGAACTTACAGTTGAGGGACTTATCAAGGCGCAAGGATTTTCTGATTGCGTGATTGCCATCAGCGACAACGGCATTGTGAATGTTGTGGTGCAAGCGGCGGCTTTGAATGAAACAGAATCAGCTCAGATTTGGACAATTGTTTCAGAGCAACTTGCAGTTCCTGTGAAAAATATACAGATAATGTATGCAGAATAATTTGCAAAATTGTTGACACTTGTGATAAAATATGTTTGTTAAAGCAACATAAGGAGAATTTTATGGCAGTTAAAAACCAAGAGGGAAGCGGGAAAATCACTCTGGACAGAAAAATTTTGGTGTCAATCATCAACTTGGCGGCAAAGGAAATCAACGGGGTTGAAAGTGTGACAAACACAGAAAGACCTTGGATCAAAAAACTTTTCAAACGCTATGATGATGGAGTTGAAATCAAGTTCGAGAAAAACGGAGCACTCACAATTGATGTGTACATCAACATCTACGTCGGCTTCAGCGTTCCGGACATTGCATATCGCGTGCAAGAAAACATCAGAAATTCACTTGCAACAATGGTGGCTCTCAAACCACTTAAAATCAACATCCATGTCATCAATGTTGAGTGTGACAAAGAGGTTGAACATGCGTAAAGATGCCAGAACAAACGCGTTTAAGCTTATTTTTGAGGGGCTTTTTCACGAATGTGACGAAAAACTTTCGATTGAAGCACTTGAACAACTCAAAAAAGATGAAGACATCAAGTTTTTTGATGAAATCATGCTTGCGTTCAATCAAAACAAAGACGAACTTAAAAAGAATATTGAGGAAAATCTCAAAAATTTCGAATATGACAGACTTTTCAAGATTGACTTGGCAATAATCTATTTGGCACTCACTGAAATCAAATTTTGCGGCACGCCAAAAGCGGTGGCAATCAACGAGGCGCTTGAAATTGCAAAGGTTTACAGCACCGAAAAGTCACATAAATTCATCAACGGGCTTATTTCTGCCATAATAAACGAAAAATGAGTTTAAACACACTGTCAGTAACAAAATTTAATACAATCGTTAAAGACATTTTTAACGCAGAGGAACTTCTCCACAACATCAAAATTGTTGGAGAAGTTTTTGGCGTTTCAAGTGCAAAAACGGCAGTGTATTTTTCAATCAAGGATGAGGAAAGTTCTCTTCCATGCATTTGTTTTTATTCAGACCTTCTCAGTCAAATCAAAGAGGGTGACTCTGTTGTTGTGACGGGTTCTCCAAACTTCTACGTCAAGTCTGGACGTTTCAACTTCATTGTTTCAAGGGTGGAGCCGTTTGGGCAAGGGCTTTTGTATCAACGCTTCTTGGAACTTAAGGACAAGCTTGCAAAGGAAGGAATTTTTGACGAAACTCACAAAAAACCAATGCCAAAAAACATAAAGAGAATTGGTGTTGTCACATCCAAGGATGGTGCGGTGATTCAAGACATCAAAAACGTGACTTGGAGACGTAATCGAGCGATTGATATTGTGCTTTATGACACAAAGGTTCAGGGCTTGGGCGCTGAAATTGAAATTGCACAAGGAATTGAGTTTTTCTCTCAATATGGCGACGTAGATGTTGTTGTGGTTGCAAGAGGCGGTGGCAGTTTGGAAGATTTGGCGGCATACAACACAGAAGTTGTTGCAAGGGCGACATACAATTGTCAAAAACCAATTGTTTCGGCTGTGGGACATGAAACGGATTTCACAATCATTGATTTTGCAAGTGATTTGCGGGCCCCAACGCCAAGCGTGGCGGCAGAGCTTTTGACAAATGACAGCAAAAGCCAGTTGACACTTTTGAAAAAGGATGTTTCAAGATTTGCAAGGGTGCTTGAAAATTTTATTGCGGACAAAAATTTGCAGCTTCAGAATGCAAAAAATTCGGCTGTTTTGCTGATGGAAGAAAAAGTCGAAAGTGCAAGGAGAGGTTTTGATAAACTTGTTGGAACTGTTCGAACAAAACTTGACGGGTTTGTGGTTGATAGGGATTATCAGCTTAAACTGAAAGTTGCTGATTTAAACAAACATAATCCGCTTGACATATTGAGGCTGGGATATGCTAAAATAGAACAAAACGAAAAGCCGGTTGGTGGTGTCAGTGAGCTTGACAAAAATGCACCAATTAAGATTTATTTCAAGGATGGCGAAGCGAACGCCGAAATCAAGGAGTGAAGAAGATGAACTATGAAGATGCGATTAAAGAAATGGAAGAGATTGTTGAAAAACTTGAAAGCGAAAATTTGCCGTTGAAAAAGGCACAAGAGCTTTTTGAAAGAGCAAGCGTTCTTGCCAAATTCTGCCAAGAAGAACTTTCAAAGACAACAGGAAAATTGTATCAAATCAAGAAAGAATTTGACCAAATTGTGGAGGAAGAAGTATGAAACTGAGCAAACTTGTTGGGGAGAGAATCAAAGAAGTTCCAAATGGTGCTTCGCTTAAAAGTCACATATTGCTTTTGCGTGCGGGATACATAAAACAGGTCAGCACCGGCATTTTTTCTTTGCTTCCACCTGCACAAAAGGTGAATTTGAAAATCCAAAACATCATCAGACAAGAGATGGATGCTCTTGGCGGACAGGAGTGTTTATTCCCCGTTGTTATGCCAAGAGAACTTTGGGAAATGTCTGGCAGATATTCTTCAATTTCAAGCGAACTTTTGCGTTTTAAAGACCGCACAGGGCACGATATGGTGCTTGGAATGACTCATGAAGAAGCGGCTGTTCACATGGCTTTAAACACAGTCAAAAGCCATGAGCAACTTCCTTTTATGATTTATCAAATCCAAACAAAATATCGTGATGAGGCGCGTCCACGCGGCGGGCTTATTCGTGTGCGTGAATTTACGATGAAAGATGCCTATTCTTTCCATAACACGCAAGAAGATTTGGAAACATATTATAAAAAAGTTTATGATGCTTACAATCGCATCTACAAGCGTATTGGCTTCAAAAATTTCATCTCTGTGAAGAGTGACACAGGCATGATGGGTGGCAAGGTTGCGGACGAATTTATGGCTGTTACTGAGGTCGGCGAGGACAAACTTGTCATTTGCCCAAAATGCGGCTATGCAAGCAATATGGAAGTTTCAGTTTCGGTTAAAGATGAAAACGACCACACGGTCGCTGGCGAGATGGAAGAGGTCTTCACCGGAAACGCTCACACAATCGAAGAGGTTTGTTCTTTTCTGGAAATTGACGTGAAACACACTGCGAAGGCTGTTTGCTATCAAACATCTGACGGAAAACTTGTTGTTGCGTTCCTTCGCGGGGACTATGAAATCAACGAAAGCAAACTTTCAAAACTTGTTAGAAGCGAACTTGAATATGTTGATGTTGAAGAGCGTGGACTTTGCGCTGGAAACATAGGTTGCGTGAATTTGACATTGCCTGAAGGTTCATATGTTTTCTATGACCAAACATTGAAGGGACTTGAGAACTTTGTTGCAGGTGCAAACAAAAAGGATTTTCACATCAAAAACATCAGCATGACAAGAGATATTCCAAACGCTGAATTTGTGGATATTTCAATGACAAAAGAGGGCGAAAAGTGCACAATTTGTGGCGAACCTTTGACACTCACGAGAGGAATTGAAATTGGAAATATCTTCCAACTTGGCACAAAGTACACTGCAAGTATGGGAATGAAAATCAATATGCCAGACGGCACTGCAAAAGAGCCTATCATGGGCTGCTATGGCATTGGCGTTGGCAGATGTCTTGCAAGCATCATCGAAGAAAAAGCGGATGACAAGGGAATTGTATGGCCAATGACGATTGCTCCATGGCACGTGCATTTCTGTCCACTCAGACTTGACGATGAAAATGTCAGTGCGGTGGCAGACGAACTTTATAAGAAAATGCTTGACGCCGGTATTGAAGTGCTGTATGACGACCGCAATCTTTCCGCAGGAATCAAACTTACTGACAGCGAACTTATGGGCGTTCCTCTCAGAGTTGTCATCAGTCCAAAAACAATGGCAGAAGCAAAGGCTGAGGTGACAATCAGAGCGACGGGCGAAAAGATTTTCATTCCAATTCATGACCTTATTTCCGAACTTAAGATGATGATCAAGGACGAAATCGAAGAGATTGAAAAAAGTGCAAGAGAATGAGATTTGCGTGCTTGTGGACGTGGCGGATTAATATTCAGACCGAGAAAAGCTGGTTGCAAAGTCAAAATGATAATGATGATAAAAAAATCTTATAAATAAATTAAACAAAGCAAAAAACTCCACAACATTCGTAGTTTTTTTTGATGTCGCAATATTCTCGCAGGGGTGAGAGGCGTTTAGCGAAATTTTTTAATGCCTGCGAGCGAAACTTTGTCCTAAAAATCCATTTTCGACAATATATTATTTATATGAAAAAAAGTTTTAAGTGGGCTTTCAAAACTCTTATTTTATCAATTTCGCTTTCCATTGTTTTCAGCATGGTGTCACAAAGCCTTTTTCCAAAGTTGTCAGCAACTTTGTCGCTTTTTGTGATTGCTTTCTTCATTGTTTTGAGCGTGATTTTTGACATGGTGAATGTGGCAGTGACGACAATAAATGTCAAGCAACTTAAAAACGAGAATGGAAAAAGAGGATATGAAACCGCTCTCAAACTTTGCCAAAACAGAGAGAAAGTTTCTTCGTTTTGCGGCGATGTTGTGGGCGACATTTGTGGCATTTTAAGCGGCGCTGGCGGGGTCAGTTTGGTCGTGAATATGCATATTCCCGACATGAATGTGTATTTTGTCGTCACTTGCCTTATAAGTTCACTTATTGCTGGACTGACCATTTTTGGAAAAGCCATCATGAAAAACTTTGCAGTGGAGAAATGTGCCGTTGTTGTCATGAAAACCGGTTTTGTTTTGGAAGGTTCATTCTTTTCCCTTTTCAGATTTTCTGGGAAGAAGACGGGAAAGAGGAATAAGAAGGGTGATTTTGGTTGTGGTCTTTCAAAAACTCCTTTTGAGGAAAGAAAATTGCCTGAAAAAGAAAAAAACTTAAAAAATATGAAAAAATAGTTGACATGGCGACAAAAGTGTGATAACATATGCGAGTAAGAAAAAGTAGAAGTTTCCCTTCTCACCCATCGAATTTCGTTTTGGTGTGGTCAAAAATTTAAAATCTTTAGTTTTATTGATTTATTTTTTTGGTGGGAAGTTCTATGCATCCTACCAAAATTTTATTTAAAGGGAGATTACGACAATTTTTAAGGAACTTTTAATCAATGACCAAATTTCAGCAAAAGAAGTTCGTTTGATTGGAGAAAACGGCGAACAACACGGGCTGCTGAGCAAACAACAAGCCCAAGATATGGCAGACCATGAAGGACTTGACTTGGTGCTTATGTCTCCAAGTGCAAACCCACCGGTTTGTAAACTTATGGATTACGGCAAATATAAATTTGACGCAATCAAAAAAGACAAAGAAATTCGCAAGAATCAAAAAATCAGTGAAATCAAGGAAATTCAACTTTCAATGAGAATTGATGAATATCACGTAAGCTTCAAACTTAAGAATGCTCAAAAGATTCTTCAAGACGGCGACAAAGTGAAAGTTTCACTTCGCATGAGAGGTCGTGAGCAAGCTTATGCAAAGAATGCTGTTGAAATTGTCAAAAAGTTCGTTGCTGACCTTGCAGAATATGGTTCAATTGACAAAGAACCTGCAATTATGGGCAGAAATGTGTCTGTCGTAATCAATCCAAAAAAAGCGTAAAAGGAGAAAAGGAAAATGCCTAAACAAAAAACACACAGCGGTGTAAAGAAAAGATTTTCAGTCACTGCATCAGGAAAAGTTAAGTTTGCAAGACCAAACAAGGGTCACTTCTTGACTTCAAAAAACAAAAGTCGCAAGAGAAAGCTTAGAAAAGGTTCTTATATTGCCGGCAAGAATGCTGACAACATCAAGACATTGCTTTGCAAGTAATTAGGAGGGAGTTATGAGAATTAAAAGAGGCGTAAACGCAGTTAAAAAGCGTAGAAAAATTTTGAAAGCTGCCAAAGGTTACTTTGGAGCAAAGAGCAAACTTTACAGAGTTGCACGTGAACAAGTTATGAAGAGTGGTCAATATGCATATATTGGCAGAAAACTCAAGAAAAGAAACTTCCGTTCACTTTGGATCACAAGAATCAATGCTGGATGCAGACAAAATGACATTTCATACAGCAGATTCATTGATGGACTCAAGAAAGCCAACGTGACCCTCAACAGAAAAGTTCTCGCTGACATGGCAGTGAGAGAACCAGCCGCTTTTGCACAACTTGTTGAAGTTGCAAAGAAGGCATAAGTGGAAAAGGCAAGCAAAAACTTCATAAAAGAATTGAAAAAGCAAAAACGAGAAAACAAGTCTTTGCTTTTTTTAGATAATGTCAAAATAATCAAGGATACTATTTCAAGCAAAACGATTGTTCCGAAGTATGTTTTGACAAGTCTTTCTTCGCTTGATTTTGATTGCGACGGGGCAGAAATTTATCATGTTGATGATTTGACAATCTCTCAGCTTGCTGACACAAAAACACCACAAAAAGTATTATGCATTGCATACTACACACAACATATTGTGAAAAAGCCAGAAGGAAACTTTTTGGTTTTGGATGGCTTGCAAGACCCAGGCAATGTTGGAACTTTGATTCGAACAGCAAAAGCAGCTGGCTTTGACAGTGTGTTTTTGATTGACTCTGTCAAGTCAAACAACAGCAAACTTGTCAGAAGTTCGGTTGGCGCGGTTTTTAACAGTAACGTCTTTGAAATGACAAAGGTTGAATTTGTTGAGTTTGCAAAAGGAAACAATTTGAAACTTATTTGCTGCGACATGAACGGTGAGAACATCTTTGAATTTTCGTGCAAAGAGAATGTCGGCGTTGTTGTTGGAAACGAGGGGCAGGGTGTCAGTGATGAGCTTGCTTCACTTTGTTTTAAAACCGTGAAAATTCCAATGATGGAGGGAATTGAGAGTCTGAATGCTGGTGTAAGCGGCTCAATCATCATGTATCAGCTTAATAAAAAATTGTTTAAATAACTCAAAATCAATCAAAAAGAAACAAAATCAATCAAATAGAATTGTTTTGTAAGTTGAAAATATAAAAAAATGCCTGATTTAGGCATTTTTTTTATATTGTTGTTTTTTTTGCTCTATCTCTTTTAAAGAGTCCTTTCATCCTCTTTTTTTGTTTTAGGTTTTGGCATGGAGGCTTCAATCGAATCAATCGATTCCAGTTGCTTCTCAAGCGCTTTGAGTGCTGAAATAGCGGTGAAATTGATTGCCTCAAGAGTGTCAGATGTGACAGTGAACTTATATTCCAAGGATTTGTCTGTTCGCGAAACTTGGTCATAGATGTCAAACTCATCTTCGATATTGTTTATATATGTTCCATGGGTGAATGCGTCTCGAATATTGTCAATTATTTTGATAATTTCTTTATCCGAAAACGTTTCCTTTTCATATATTTCTTTCGCTATTTGCTGAATTGCAGGGCAAGCTCCAACCAACCTTTTTAGATTATTTTGCTCAACGTCTTGAAGAGTCGTTATTGTTTGAATTGCCAACAATTCTTTGTGCATTCTGCCATCCGTGCAGTATTCAATGTAAGGCAGGAGTTCTTGATAATCCTCTTCATTTAAATCATTTATCGTTTGGCCTAAATTGCAGTTTTGTGAAACAATGTCCAACAAGTTGCGCTTTGAATCGTTTATATTGATTGGTAAAAGTTCGATTATTGTCAACAATCTGTTAAGTTTGATGAATGTGAATGTGCTTCCAAATGAAATATCGTGCATGGCGTTTCCAGTTGCAAGCAGCTCAAGAATTGTAATGCTGTTTGAGTTTTTGTAATCAAGTTTGAATATATCCGTGTGGGTGAAAATTGTTTTTTCAAATTCAGCCTTGAGTTTTTCAAATGCGTCTTTTTGAACTTCATCAAAATTCAAAAGTTCTGGCAAAAGATTCACGCCATCCATTCCTTTTGTGGGTTTCAACATTTTTTCTTTCTTTTCATCAGAGGTCAATGTTAAGTCATAGATTGATTTTCCAATTTGTTCGTGTAGGGTGTAATCCAAAATCAAATTCATGATTAGAATTATGTCGTCCTCAGAAATCTTCAGCGTAATTTTCATTGGCTTGTCTCTTTTCACTTTTGAACCGTCCGGCAAAAATTCAAAGAAGGATTCGTATTTAAATTCCAAATCGCTTGCAAGATAATAAGACTCAACCAGTTGCTTTGCGTAAAATTTTTCGACTACGCTTTTGTTGTTTGTTGAAAGCGTTTTTTTCATTGCATAAATTTTACTGACACTTTTTTCATATTCTTTGAAATTAAAAGAACTTAAGATGTCACCATGAGAAATCGCGTTGCAAATTTGTCTTAAAATTTTGTTGCAATCTGCATTTGCAAGGGAAGGGTGCTTTTTCAGAATTTTATCTCTGACTTTGATGTAGTCAGGGGAGGTCTTGATGCTTGAAAAGTCAACAAAGCCATCTTGCTCTCGCACAGCAAGAGAGAACAGTTTCCTTGTGACGGCAATTCTTAAAACGTCCAAAGCCAGCAAGACGTCGCTGTCTCGGATGTAATTTATAAGCGGAATTTTCTTTTGTTTTTTCACTGCGTCATAAAACGTCTGTTCGGGAGCGTTTTTGTACGCTGCAACTGCAACATTCAAACTCTCCAAATATCGAATTTCGTTTTTTATTTCTTCTAAATTAAACATTCGGTTTTTCCTCTTAAGTAATTTTACTATATATAAACAAAAAATTCAATACTTTTTTTCGATTTTTGTCTGATTTGATTGACAGAAACGGTGCTTTGTTATAAAATAATACAGAAAAATATTCATGAAGGAGAAAACACGATGTCTGGACATTCAAAATGGCATAACATACAAGCCAAAAAGGGAAAAACTGATGCCGCAAGAGGCAAAATCTTCACAAAAATTGGAAGAGAAATTGCTGTTTGCGTGAAAGCTGGCGGCCCTGACCCAAATGTCAACAGCAAGTTGAAAGATATCATTGCAAAAGCAAAACAAAACAATATGCCAAACGACAACATTGAAAGATCAATCAAAAAGGCGTCCGGGGAACTTGGTGGTGTGAACTATGAAGCTTCAACATATGAAGGCTATGGTGTTGGTGGTTCTGCTGTTATTGTTGAATGTCTGACTGACAACAAAAACCGCACAGCAGGCGATGTGCGCCATGCTTTTGACAAGCACGGCGGAAGCCTTGGCTCAACAAACTGCGTTTCTTATCTTTTCAAAAGAAAGGGAGTTGTGGTTGTTGTTGATGTTGAAGACTCAGAAATGTTGATGCTTGATGCAATTGAAGAGGGCGCTGTTGACGTTGTTGAAGATGACGATGCAGTTGAAATCATCACTGAACCAAACGAACATACAAAGATAAGCGAGTCATTGCAAGCAAAGGGATATAATGTTATTTCTGCTGAAACTGCTCTTGTGCCTGATCTTTATGTTGATTTGGACGAAGTTCAACTTGGAAAGTTCCAACGTATGGTTGAAGCTCTTGAAGACTTGGATGATGTGCAAGAAGTTTATCACAATGTAAACCTTCCAGATGAGGAATAGTTTAAGAGGAATTTGTTCTGAAGAGTTTTCGAATTTTTCATGAAGTTCAAATCTCTTTAAATGCTTTCTGATGTTGAAAAATAATTTGACATTTTGGAGAAGAATTCTGTTTTGAAACATTGCTCTGTTTTGTTTGACAAAGCAGGGCTTTTTTATTAAAATATATTTCATGAGGATATTAGGAATTGACCCTGGTTATGGGATTGTGGGATTTGGAATTATTGACAGCCACAGAAACAACGCTGTCGTGGATTATGGTGTGATTGAAACTCCAAAAGAGGACAGTTTGCCTGTGCGTTTGCAACGTATTGAAGAGGCTCTCAGGGTGCTTTTTGAAAGATATAGGCCGGATGAAGTGGCAATTGAGGAATTGTTTTTTTTCAAAAACCATACAACAGTTATTCCTGTTGCTGAGGCACGCGGGGTGATTGTTTTGACGGCTCAAAAACATTGCGAGCGTATTTTTGAATACACACCAATTCAAATCAAGCAGGCGCTCACGGGAAATGGCCGTGCGGATAAAAAGCAGATGCAGTTTATGGTGAAAAATGTGCTTGGTCTTGAGAAAATTCCAAAGCCAGATGATGCTGCTGATGCGCTTGCAGTGGCAATTTGTCACAGCCAAATCAATCCAAGTTTAAATTTCAACATGATTTGATGTTACATATCTTGCGCAAGAGAACTCTTGTCTATATTGTGATTTTATCTGTGAAAATTTTAAAAGATTTTGGCGGACTTGCGAGCAGGTTAAGCAGAGGCGTGAATTTTGGAGAAAGGAGATTTAGGAGAAGAAGATGATTGCATTTTTGGTTGGAACAATTGAAGAGAAAAGAGAGGGAACCCTCGTTTTGGATGTCAATGGCGTTGGTTATGAACTTTTGATTTCAAACAACACTCTTGTCACACTTCCAATGGAAGGAGAAACAGTGAAAGTGTCGACTTATATGCAAGTTAGTGAAAATGTTGGTGTTTGTCTCTATGGCTTTGCAACAGAAGAAGAAAAAGCCATGTTTATGAGGCTTATCACTGTGTCCGGTGTTGGGCCTAAGAGTGCGTTGACAGTCCTTTCTGGAATGAAACTTTCTGAGCTTATGATTGCCATTGCAAGTGAAGATGTAACAGTGCTTTCCAAAATTAAAGGGCTTGGAAAAAAGAGTGCTGAACGCATTTGTTTGGAGCTTAAAGACAAGGTGCACACTCTTCCAATTGACGTTGAAGAGAACTTTGTTTCAAATGTCAATGTTGATGAGGGTGTTTTGAATGATGCTGTTCAAACACTTATCAGCCTTGGTGTGAACAAAAATGAAGCTTACAGGCTTGCAAGAAGTAAAATGAGCGAAGAGGGGATCACTGCTGAGGAAATTATCCTGAAAGTTTTGAAGGAATATGGAAGATAAGCAGCCGAGATGTGAGGGCAGACTTTTTTATATACAGAGAAACTCTTAAAGAAATAAAATTTGAAAGGGCAACATCCCTGCAACAATATTGATGATATTGGAAACAGATAAAACAACAAAAAAAAGGAATTTTGATATGGAAGACAGATTTATCACCAGCACAAAAAATTGGACCGATGCCGAAATTGAAAATTCACTCAGACCAACTTCGCTCAAGGATTATGTTGGGCAAGAGAAGGTGAAGCAGAGCTTGAAAATCTATATTCAGGCGGCAAAAACAAGAAAAGATGCACTTGACCATGTGCTTTTGTATGGACCTCCAGGGCTTGGAAAAACAACCCTTTCACACATCATCGCAAACGAGCTTGGTTCTCAGTTTAAAGTGACATCAGGCCCTGCGATTGAACACGCTGCTGACCTTGCTGCAATTTTGACAAATCTTGGTAAAAACGATGTTTTGTTCATCGATGAAATTCACCGATTGAATAAAAGCGTTGAGGAAATTTTGTATCCAGCAATGGAAGATTTTGCACTTGACTTCATTGTCGGAAAGGGACCTTCCGCAAAAAATATGCGTCTCAAAATTCAGCCCTTCACGTTGATTGGGGCAACAACCAAGGC
>JAGBFI010000030.1 GCA_017936585.1 Clostridia bacterium
AGAGGGTGGAATATGTCAATTCAAGTGAAAATTCTCTTGGTGAGGTTTGCTTTTTCTTGTATGCAAACTCTTTTGCAGAAGGAGAAACTGCAGTTTCGACTGCATACACGCATAAGGCGTATCCAAATGGTGAAAGTTATGCAAATATAACAATTCAAAGTGTGAAAGTTGGCGGCGAAGAGGGCGCTTTTTCGGTGGAAGAAAATTCAATTTTGAATGTTGGGCTGAAAAGTGAGTTGTTTCAAGAAGAGATTGTGACGATTGAGATGGAATATGTTGTGAAATTGGCCAACATTAGGCATAGGCTGGGGTTTAACGATAAGACCGTCAACTTTGGAAATTTTTTCCCGATTGCGTGCGTCTATGAAGATGGCGAAGGCTTTGTGAAACCTCAATTTTCGGCAAACGGAGACCCTTTTTACAGTGACATTTCGGATTTTGAGGTGAAGATTTCTTATCCAGAGAGCTATGTTTTGGCGACAAGCGGACAACAAATGGAAACGAGCGGCGGGGAGACAAAAACAACCACTTGCAGGGCTGAAAACGTGCGCGATTTTGCTTTTGTTCTGTCAACTGAATTCCAAAAATTGAGTGCGAAAGTTGGAGAGGTTGTGGTGAATTATTTTTCCTATGAGGACGAAAATGCTCATGCGCACCTTGAGACTGCATGCAAGGCGGTCGGCACTTTTGAGGAACTGTTTGGAGACTATCCATACGCGCAGCTTTCGGTGGTGAAGGCTGGTTTTTGTTTTGGCGGGATGGAGTATCCAAACCTTGTTATGATTGCGGACGATTTGAAAGATGATGGAACCTTTGATTATGTTATTGTCCATGAAATTGCGCACCAGTGGTGGTATGGCATGGTGGGAAACAACGAATTTGAAGAGGCGTGGGTGGATGAAGGTCTAACAGAATTTTCGACTGCTCTTTTCTATGAAAAAAATCCCGATTATGGGCTTGAATATCAGGAAATTATGACCAATGCAACGGCGACTTATCAGAATTTTGTAAAAATCTACACAGACATCAATGGAGATGTGAGCGAGCGAATGGACAGAAATCTTTTGCAGTTTGACACCGAGCCTGAATACGTGAATTGTACCTACACAAAGGGGATGTTGCTGTTTAATGCATTGAGACAAACCATGAGTGAGAGAAAATTTTTTAACTGCCTCAAGGACTATTTTGAGGCTATGAAATTCAAAAATTCTTCCGCAGAAAAAATGGTGGAATGTTTTTCGAAAAGTTCCAGAATCAATCTTGAAACTTTCTTTGAGGCGTGGATTTCGGGGCAGGTGCTGATTGGTTCTTGACAAAAGTGATGCATGGGGTTATAATAAAACAGAAAGAGGTGAAAACTATGGAAAAACAAGAACCACAAAAGAGACAATCAATCAGCAGAACTTCAATTTATCTTTCAAGTCCAAAGGCAATTTATGGCTACGGAAGAAAAACTGATGACAAAGGCTCAAAGAATGCGAAACAAAAAGAAGACGAAAGATCAAAATAATTAATTGAAAAAAAAGAAAAGCAGCCCAAAAATTAGGCTGTTTTTTTTTGTTTTTTTTGAATAAACTCCACTTGGAAATGTTTGGAGTGGAGGATTATGTATCAAATTGTTATGTGCTTTTGCGCTCAGGATTTTTTGTAGTTGTTTATGATGTTTGGCTCGATTGCTTTTTTGCCCTTGCCTACATAGTCTTTGTTCCAATCTTTGACTGCTGATTCAAACATGTCGATGTAATATTCCATGCTGCGTTCAACTGTGAAGTTTTGAGCGTGTTTTGCGATGATTTCTCTGTGAGTTTTCAATTCCTCAGGGTGTGAAAGCCACCAATCAATTTGCTGTGCAAGGCTGTCGGCGTTTCCATGCTTGAAGAGACTGTGTTCTGAAACAGTGAACTGTGGAGTGGCACTTTTTGCACTGTTTGACACGATTGGAACGCAGCCGCACGCGATTGCTTCAAGGCAGCTCATGCCTTCAACTTCAATGTCAGCAGGATGAATGTAGAGATCAGCATAGTTGAATAAATCGATCAACTGTTCTCTTGTAAAGAAACTGAAAACAGGATAGTTTGGCAACTTTCTCGCCATTTTCATGATGTGGCGTTTTGTTGGACCTTTTCCGCCAAACACAAGTTGAATTTTGTCGCGGAATTTGCTTTTGTTGACCGCTTTGATGATGAGATCATAGCGTTTTTCTCTTGAAAATCTGCCTGCAAAAGCAATGACAAATTTGTCTTTGAACATCATTGGCTTTTCGGCAGGCTTCACCTGAAAAATGTCGTTATAGCCATTTGAGATGACGTGTAAATTTGCTCGATAATCGTGTTTTTCAAGTTGCTTTGCAACCATTTCTGAAGGACAGTGGATGTGTTGGATATACTTGTAGGTTTTGTTGTAAAAGTTCTTCCAGAGAGCCCCGTTCACAAGGTGTGATTTGTTCATGTAGATTGTTGAAGTGATGTTCTCTGGCACGATGTGGAATGCTGCAGTGCATGGAACATTCATCTCTCTGCAAAGAGCAATTGTTTTATATCCAAGCTTGAATGGAAGATATACGTGAACAACATCTGATCCGTCAATGGCTTTTTGAAGAACTTTTTTGCAAGGCTTTGCAAGTTGCATGCCTTGCGAATTGATTATTTTGTTGATTGGCTTGCCGAATTGTCTTTCCTTGAGAGAATATGCACCGTTGTTTTCTGGGTCGATTGCGACAACCCTAACAGTGTGGCCTTTGCCAATAAGACCGTTGTAAAATCTTTGAGCGGACACGCTTGTGCCGTGATTATTTTGCCAGAATTGATCTGTGACAAGTGTTATGATCATAATTTTTCCTTTATTTTTGTGACTCCCAAATCTGGGGAGTGGATGCTTATATCATAACATATAATAAACAAATTTGCAAAGCAATTTTAAAAAGTTTAAAAATTTTTAACTATTTTTTTGAGGTGCGGAAAGACGTCCAGGGTTCACCTTGCGGACGCAAGCAGCGAAATTGAAAATTTTGCTGAGCCACTAACTACATTGAAAACAAAAAAAGAACGTCGAAGCGTTCTTTAAAATCTGGTGGATTGCCAGGGGCTCGAACCCTGGACCCTTCGATTAAGAGTCGAATGCTCTACCAAC
>JAGBFI010000031.1 GCA_017936585.1 Clostridia bacterium
ACAATGCAATATGTTGGGGGGCTCAACGCTATTGGCCCAATTTTGCAGGGGCTTAAAAAACCAGTGAATGATTTATCTCGTGGATGTTCTGTGAATGATATTGTGGTTGTTTCCGCAATCACGGCACTTCAATGTGAAGACAAACAAGAGAAAAAAGGAGAATAAAAATGAAAATCTTAGTTATCAATGCGGGAAGTTCTTCCCTTAAATATCAACTTCTTGATATGGAAACAGAAAAAGTTATTGCAAAAGGAAATTGCGAAAGAATTGGACTTGATGCTCCAGTGATTTCTTATAAGCACAATGGACAAGAAAAGAAGTTTGACGGAGCTTCAACTCATGATGAGGCTGTTGAAAAATTGCTTGCAATCTTGACAAATCCTGAATATGGCTGCATCAAGAGTCTTGACGAGGTTGAGGCTGTTGGACACCGTGTTGTTCAGGGCGGATGGCTTTTCAAGGAAAGTACTCTTGTGACAGATGAATCTGTTGAAAGATTGAAGAAACTTGACGAACTTGCTCCACTTCATAATCCAGCAAACGTGAAAGGTGCTTTGGCGTGCAGAAAAGCTATGCCAAACATCCCTCATGTGTTCATTTTTGACACAGCTTTCCACTCAACAATGCCAGCAAAAGCATATATGTATGCCATTGACTATAAAGATTACGAAGAGTTTAATGTAAGAAAATATGGTGCTCATGGCTCAAGCCACAGATTTATCACAAACGAAATGGCAAACATCTTGGGCAAGAAGGTTGAAGACGTCAACTTGATTATCTGTCACCTTGGAAACGGCTCCAGCATCACTGCTGTGAAAAATGGACAAAGCGTTGACACATCAATGGGCCTCACTCCACTTCAAGGTGTTGTGATGGGAACTCGTGCCGGCGATGTTGACGCAACAGTTGTTTCTTTCCTTGGAAAGAAGAAAGGAATGTCTGCTGAACAAGTTGTTGACTATCTCAACAAAAAGTGTGGGCTTTTGGGCGTTTCAGGCGTTTCTTCAGACCAAAGAGATGTCATTGCAAAGGCAAATGAGGGTGATGCGAGAAGCCAACTTGCTCTTGACATGCTTGCATACTCTGTCAGAAAATATATCGGAAGTTATATGGCTGTTCTCAACCATGTTGACGCGGTTGTGTTCACAGGCGGCATTGGTGAAAATGGTGACGAAACAAGAGAGGCGATTGCTTCTGATCTTGATGGGCTTGGTATTGTTCTTGACAAAGAGAAAAACACAAACTTCAAACGCGGCGAAGTTGAACTTATTTCTGCGGACGATTCACAGGTTAAGATTTACATCGTTCCAACAAATGAGGAACTTATGATGGCTCGCGACACACAAGAAATTGCAAAAAATCTGAAAAACAGCAAATAATACTTGACAAATTGTTTTAATTGGGTTAAAATGATTGGGCATGTATAAGATTACACGGAAATTTTCCGTTTTCTTAAAAATACTAAAAGGAGAAAGGTGAAATGGCAGTTCCAAAGGGTAAAGTCTCAAAAGAAAGAAGAAATACAAGAAATTCTGCAAACTTCAAAGCAGCAGCTCCAACACTTGTTGAATGTCCAAAATGTCATGAGTTGAAAAAACCTCATACTGTTTGCAAAAACTGTGGAACATACAAGAACAAGACTGTTGTTGAAGACAAGAAAGATTCAAAAAAACAATAATTTAAAAAACTCAATCAAACGATTGAGTTTTTTTGTTACAAAAAACAGGTTTTCGTCCATATTCTTTTGACTTTTATCTGTTTTTTTTGTTATAGTGTATGTAGAGAAATTTTCATCTTTTTCTAAGGAGATTTATATATGAAAATTGTTGTGGACGCCTTTGGGGGCGACA
>JAGBFI010000032.1 GCA_017936585.1 Clostridia bacterium
CCAGCCTCTTCTTTAGATAATTCTTTCAATTCCATCTCTTGTTGAATCCCTTGCACACATCCTTTTTCAACATGAACTCCAGTATCATCAATACGAATGATGTTGTGAATTCTTTTTACAAAGGCATCATAGATTTCCGGCTTGCGTTCCTGAACATCCATATACTGTTTCGATAAAGGTAAGTTTGAAATAATATAAGCCTTTGTATAAAGCGTAAACCTATTACCATAGCGAGCTGGGAGTGCAACATAATAACCGTCCAAATAGTTATTCATATCTGTAATTTTAAAAGAAGAATCGAACTCATCAAAAAGTAAAACATCCTCTTTTAAATAACTATCAAAAGCGGAGTTATTAAACAGTGTCACGCGGTAGATATCATCTCTATCATGTCTGTCCAAAACGAATCTTGTTTTACCGGAACGCGATGGACCCCAAATGTATGTAACCTCAACATGTCTCCACTTATTTTTAAACTCAGTTTCCATTTTTTTTCTAAAAATTGGAGCAATGTCATTGTATTTATCCAAATACAAAGAAGGATATAACTCTTTTATCTCTTGCTCTGATAACCCCGAACAAATCGCTTGAAGGAACCCCTGTTTATCTGTACGAGCACGTTCTTCGGCAAATTGTCCAATCTCATATGGGCCACTTACGCGGGTATCTTTCTTTGAGCAGTAGTCACGACATTGAAGATTCGAACCTTTCGCCTGCTCTATATGAGCACGAGGAAAATAACCCTTAACCGTTTTCCAACGTTTGCCTATTGAAAAGGTGACAAATATTTGAAAATGTACTGTACCTTCAATCCCTCCACGTTCTCTTTGAAACATTGCATATTTAATATGCTCAAGGTTTGAGATATACTGTTCCATCTCTTCATCTGTCTCTGTTGGATTATTTATTGTCAATATCCACCTTCGAGCCTGAGTATTAACTGAAAGTTCTTCAAATTCTTCATTTATTGAATTATCTTGCAATTCTAATTCTTCCAAAATAAACCTCCGAAATATTTTGAAATCTGTATTTTTAACAAAATGCGACGCAGTTACACAGTTGTGCGACATTTTTAAAAACCCTAATCTTGCGATATTTAGCGGGATGCGACAATGCGACGCAGTTCTAGGTAATACTAAGAACTGCGTCGCGAAAGTCCTTCACGCACGCAGAGCTTCGCTCATGGTGCAAGCAGGCAGTTTCCGTAAGCCCGTCAGCACCGGGCTGGAGAAAAAGGATGTCTTCTTTCCCCTCGCTCCACCGCTCACTTACGCTCAAACTTTACCACTTCGCTTTGCATCTAAACGCTGGCTGGCTCCTCAATCGCCGGATGGCTCCTACTTCTTTCTTCCACGCCAACCAAGAAAACCACGCTTCTTCACCTGTTCAACAAGCGGATTCTCAATAATAACAGTTTCTGGATTACCATCGACATCCTCACGATGTTCAGAATGACCTGTCGATGTACTCTCAAATTTGGGAAGCTCGACATAAATATCCACCTTATTATTGATTTGAGTTAACCCTTTCTTAAAGTCCCGAAAGATTGTCTTTCGAGCTTTGCGATGAAAAGCTTTAGAATGACACTTTCGATATTTTTCCAAACTGTCAAAAACATCATCACAATCCTTAATCAATTTACCCTTCAATGCAATTCTAAGCATTGGTTGTTGACCATCAAGTAACCCTTTCTCTTCTTCCATATCTCACCTCTCAAAAATCATATAAATCTTCAGTAATATCAAGTTCTTCAGGATTTTTATCCTTCTTTTTTGTAAACTTACTGCCTTTCACATAATAACCCTCAGGCGGAGTCAAACCAAAATCATCACCAAAATTTTCAACATCCTCAACTGATTCAATCTTTTTAAATTTTTCGAGAAAAAACTGTTGATTTTCACGCCCTTTCAAGTGCAAATATTTGCAAAAATAAGTGTCATAATTAACTCTCGTGTTTCGTTTCAAAAGCAAAGTATACTCTTCAGCATTATCCTTCTTGTCAGTCTTTAAAAAATTAGATAAGCCTGACCAATCTTTAAATTCAAGCACAAAAAGTCTATGCCCAACAATATCTCCGTTTCTATAAATATTTTCAAGCTTTTTATGTAAGAAAATAAACCTATTGCAAAGCTCTCTCAAATCTTTGATGACTTCATTTGGCATGTTAGTATCAAAGATGCCATTATACTTAGCCTGTCTTGCTGTTGTCCAAAAAGCTTTAATCTGAGGGCGAACAAACATCCACATGTGTGAGTTAAAAACCTGGTGAGCTTCTGTAATATGAAAGCATGTTCCTGGAGGGAAAAAGTCAGTGTCAAACTCTTCATCCCAAAGTCCAATTCGATATGGATTAACACGATACGTTGACTGATTTGGTTGCTCAGTTCCTAAACAGTTTATATCAAAATTCGAAACACAAAGATGTTCATAAGGAGTTTCAAAATTATAACCAAGAGCGTTATACTCTTTGACTGTATCGTAACTTGACCAACAATCTTCACGACCACGAAGCATCTGCTCAACTCCAATGTAGGCGCTAAGAAGAGTCTTTCCTGAACCTTCTTTACCGCATATGAACATCTTGCCTATTGGCTTTGACAAATCAATAAATTCTTCAAAAGATTTTTCCACAATCACACCTCCACTTGACTTTTTGAAAAAACTTAACTAAAATAAAATTTAAAAGGAGAAATTTTATGAACGAATTTGAAGCTGCACAACATTTTATTGCTTATTATAACGCATTTAAAGACGATCCTGAATTTGTTTGCTCAGGAACAAATATTGAAAAAAAACAATACAAAAACCTCGATTTTGAAATTATAAAAAGAATATTAGCAAAACAAAATCTTGAACTTAAAATTGAAATAATTGACAACATAAAATGTGCAACTGTTTATCCTAAAATTTAAAAATGTATCTATAAAAATGATTCAAAGAAATAAACCAAGTACTTCTCTGCCTATGTTTATCTGTTGGATGACCAGTTATTTTTACCTCATCGACCCCGACATAAAAAACGTAATCATCAAAAAAGTCTTTAAGCTCAGCTTTTGTTAAAGACCCAAATCCATGTGAACACAAATATTTGTAATCCTTATCAATATCGCTTTTGCAAATACACAAAACACCATTAATCTTCTGCATAAAAACTCCTCAGACCTATCTCATCAGTAAAAGGGCGGTCAACCCCTTCTATAAAACAGCTCAATTCGAGCTGTTTTTTCGATTATCAAATTTTATTAAATCTTATCTTCTTTTCTTATTAGAAGACTTTTTCTTAACACCATGCCCAGCGTTAAATGCAGCTGCGCTATCTGCTCGTGCAGCCAAATAGCCGGCGCGATAAGCCATGCCTTCACGTGAAATCTTTTCACCAGTTTCACGAACAACACCGCTTTTCATTTGACGAACATATCTTTTCGCCTTTTCCGCAGGATTTCTCAACACAATCCCGGTTTTTGTCTTATAAGCCATAACTTTTCTCCTTAAATTTTATTTTGCAGGAGTTGATGCAGTCTTTTGTTGCGCTTTAAATGCGCGGTAGAAATTTGCAATCTTCTTCTTGTCATACTTTCCAGATGGAAAGAGTCTGTAAACACCGCCATCAAAAAGGTCAAAGCGAACACAGAAGAATGATGCAGTACCATCTTCATCATCTTCAAAATCAGCACTTGAAGATTTCAACTCCTCAACAAGTTTTTTTGATTTGACAAACTTTTCATCTCCGGCCAATTGATATGATTTCAACAAGCCATAGAGACCGTCTTTGTCATTGAAAGAAATAACTTCGTTGTTGTAGAATTTGACGTCAAATACGAACTTAACACCATAACGTGATTCTTGCTTGTTCCAACCCATACTTTTGACAATGTCTTGCAAATCTTCCCTTACTTTAATTTCAACTTTCTTTTCCATTTTGTTTCTTTCCTTTTAATTAAAATTTTTCGGCTCAGAAACTCTGCAGCGTAACTAAACCTTCTGCTTGCGCAGTGGCGGTGGGTAGTATTTTAAGTGGCCCCACCATCGCACTTAACTATGTCGGAGGCAACATAGTTCTCAAGAAGGAAAAATCATCTTAGGAAGAAGCAAACCCTCTTGACATATTCTCCCCTATGGGGACGGCCCCTCGGGTGAGGTTCAAACTCACACCAAGCGAAGAACCAATAATACGCTCATTCTCTCTTAAACTACCGAGGGATGGAGAGCCCGAAGGCCCTTAATTACTCCCAATAAGCAACTGCTTTAATTGAAAGTGTTTTAACATTAAATTCATACTTAACATTGTCTGAAGCATAGAGTGTCACAACATCCCCTTCTTGAGTCAACTCAACAATTGTAGAATTTGCAACAAGATTCAAATATGTATCACTTTCAAAATCATAATACTCAACCCCGCTGCCTGACCAAATGTATGCATCTTTCGACACCTTAAAGACATCGCCAGAGATAGAACGCTTCAATAAAATTTGCTCAAGTTTTAATTCGCCATCAACAACAGTAGCGTTAAAAGCAACATAACCTGATGAAGAACCTTTACACAGTTCCAAAATGTTATGACCTTCAAAATTAGCCAAAGTAAAATACAGGCTTGAGTTTGAAGAATTTGTTAAGTCATAAACATACACATCAACAAGAGTTTTTGTTTCTTCATCAAAAACACTGATTGAAGGGTTTTCAGTTTTGGAAGCCGAGAAATACTGCTTGCCACCAAGCTCAAAAGAACCGAAAGAAGATGCCGTTGTAATAGAGGTTACTGAATCATCTTCAAAAGAAAGGTAATCAATGTTATAAGCCCCACAGTAAACGAACATTCCCAATTCAGTTTCGCGCAACTTGAGGGAAGTTTGTGAACCTGAATACGTCTTTAAAGAGGTCAATTCAAACGTCCCCAAATCAATCTTACCGAGAACGTAAGATGACGATGATTTAGCAAAAACAGAATACAAACTGTTGTCTTTAACAACAAATTGAGTGATATCCAAAAAGCCTGCTTGAGAAACTGTATTAACATCTTTAGTTTCTTTATTTACAAAATGCAAAACTTTTGTTGAAGAATTCCCTACAGATGAAAAACAATAATAATCTCCAATAACACAACCAGCTCCCAAATCAACAGAAGAAACCCCATTTAAATCAAAAACATCCGACTCAAGCGTTTCCAAATTCAAAACACAAAGGGAGTAGACGTTATTCAACGCAACTCGAAGGTACAAATTTGAAGAATCTGAACCAAAAATTGTCAAAAAAGAATATTTTTCAAGCGCTTTTACAGAGGTAAATTCTCGATCAGAATCCAAACAACCAAATCTGCCATCTGAATACCTCAAGAAAATTTTATCACCAGCGTCATAAAAACCTGTAAGGGATGAGTTATAAAGCAATTTAAAATCATTCTTCTCAACATCCAAAGTATACGTAGCATTTAAAGTCGAAGATGTAAAAAAATCATATTTACTTGAAGAATAGCGATTGAACGAAACGTGCGCAAACTCATCCGGCAATTTAAATTCTTCTCTAGATTCATCAACAATTGACTGAGCTGACTCAGCCTGAGGTGCAAGCAAGAACCCACCAACACCACCAACAAGTGCTGAGCCCAAACCAAGCCCAAACATTCCTAAAATCAAACCTTTATTTTCCATTTTTATCTTTTCCTTTTAAAATTAATTTTTTATATAAGAAAGCTTGTTTTCAAAACAACACTTTTTATATCATCATCTTTAACACAGACATATTTTCCAGTTGTATCATCCACGCCATAATCATGAAACATTGAAAGCATTGTCATAACTGTGCTTGAACTGTTAGTGCCAGCCACAACCTGCACAATATAAGGAGCTTCTTCAATGATAATTTTTTCGTAATCCCCCACAACAAGAACAAACGTTGCTTGTGAAGAGTACAAATTCAAATCTGTTTCATCCTGAGTCTTGTTTCCAGAAAAAATATATAATTCAGAAATATCAACATCTCTCTTTGATGAATAATCTGACAAAAATCTTGATTCTAAAGAACCATCATAACCCCATGTTTTGTTATAATAATCAAAATCTCTTCCTTGATTATAATCAGAACTGGCAATTCTCTCCGACAAAGCCAAATCAACATTTTGCTCATAAGAGAAAGCACTTTTATCTGACAGGTAAAATCTGTACAAAAATTCATCATTCTCCCCAGCAGTAAGCAACAACAAATTTTCATCCAAAGAGAGATATTCTATTGACAACGAAGAAGCCAAATCATAACCAGTGCCATCATTCTCTGATATAAACTTATTTGTAACAGCACGCAAAACAACATCTTTACTATAATTAAAAGTTAAATCTTCAGCATCGTCTTCATCAAAAATAATAAAAAAGACAAGAAAAACCGACAAAACAACAATTAAAGCAATTACTAACCAAGGAACAATTTTCTTCACAAAAATCACCCCCTAGCAAACAATATCCAAGAACTGAACGTTATACACAGAATATTCATGATTAAACCAGTGCCAAAAAGCATAAATTTCGTTTAAATCAAACAAATCTCTGTAAGTATAAACAGAAACAGTATTTCTAAATTCAACATCACACAAAACATTGTCAAAAGCAGTTTCAGTCAAAACATCAAGATAACTTGAAGCATCAAATTTATAAAGATAATTTCCAGACGCAAGATTCAAATGAGAATTCGAAAATTTCTCAACCAAATCAGCCATAGCAAGCAAAGCAGAATCTTTGAAATAAATTTGGTCTCCATCCATTGAATAGATTTTCCAAATTCCAGATGTAGTCTCAAGTCCAACTTGAGAAAGCAAAGCAGAAACCTCTGTTAAATCATCCGCAAGCAAGTAAGGACAACGCAAATCAACAGCAATATTATGTCTTCCATTAGAACCTGTTGTCCTATAAAACGTACTAACATAACCTCTGCTTCCGTAAGCCGCATAAGTATATTTCAAGCTCAAAGTTCCATCAGTCAATTCATCAAAACCAAAAACCACGCTACCGTCGTAGTAAGTCACCTGACCATCAACTGTTACACCAATTTTCGTAGAAATCTTAGCATATACAAAAACAGGAGCTCCACTTTCACTAGGATATTTTTCAAAAGTCAAAAAAGAATTAGAAGCATGCTCTGAGAACCAAAACCCATTCATATACTTAGAAAAATCATAATCAACCTTTTCAGAAGAAGAACTGATAACCAAATCACCAAGTCCATATTTTTTTGAAACAGAACCAAGCTGAAGATTTGTCTTTCCGTCGTATTCTTCATCTGTCTCAGGCGTAAAATTCAAAATGTCCTGTGTTCTATCAATATATGTATCAATATAACCACTTGGAGAAGTATCTTTATTTTGCATACCCAAATAATAAATACCAAAACAAGCAGCAACAACCACAATAAGAACAACAACATATGCCCAAATATTTTTCATAATTTTCTCCTTTTAAATCAAACTTGCAATATATTTTATAAATTCATATAAACCTGTAAAAAGGCTAGGGAACAAAACAGCCATAATCAAAACCCAAAACAGCGTTTTCATACAACACCTACTTAATCATCAAATTTGACACAGATTTTGCAGCTTCAGCAACAGGTTCAGTTGTTTCTTTTACAATGCCAAACCATGATTGCCATTCAGCAACAAGCCCAACGCCATGCACATGGGCAAGAATTACAGAGACAACCAAAAAGACAACAGCCACAGCCAAAAGGCAAATAAGCGCAATCAAATCTCTTTTCTTCATAACAATTTCTCCTTTTAACAAAATTTTGTTCCCAAGAACTTAATCGACTTTATTGAGGGTCAAAATGAATTTTATTTTCAAAATCACAAACAGCCATATAGTTTATAACTTGACGAACAGACACCACCTCTAAATCCTTACGAAATTTCTTTGTGAAATCATCACAATAAGTCATAAGCCTATCCAAAAATTTCTTATTTCCAATTGAATACAAATAGTTATACCAACAAATCTTTTCATACAAAGTTTCTTGAGTCATCTCACACCTCACCTTTATTCCTTAAAATTTATTTTCCCATCTTCATCAACGCTGTTGATAAATATAAAAACCTGATATGGAATATGAAACCTTTTCAAAACATCTTCATACTGACATAAAGTTTTATCATCAAGACCTGACACTCCCCATTCACCAACAACAATAGAATAGTGATTCTTCTTACTTACTTTTTTTGGTTTTAACATTTTTCTTTTCCCCCTCTTTCTTATTTAATTTTTCAGACACATAATCAAGTAAAATACTAAACAGCTCTTCATCTTGCTTCGCTTTGAAAACCACAAGAGAATCTTCCTCAACGTCTTCGTAAACAGGAATCCTTTGTCCTGAGTTATACAAAACGCAACCAACTTCAACCCTCATAGGCGGCCTGCACTTTTAAGCGCAGCTTCAAGTACAACATCTGATGATACTTTTAAAATTTTTGACAACCAATAAATCGACTCAGCATCTGGCAATCTAACTCCTGTTACCCATGACGTTACTTGTTGACGATATTTAAAACAACCCTTCTCGCAAAGCTTTTTTGCAACAAACTCATGTGATACCTTCTCTTTCTTCAACAATTCCCCCAAATTCATACTTTCCTCCTCTTTTATATTCAAATCTTATCATATATTTTCGATGTTTACAAATAAAATATTGTATTTTATAGCATAATATTTATTGCATAATCGAAATTATTGTGTTAAAATCTAAATAAGGAGTAATAACATGTTTAATATTTTAAGAGAAATCAGATTAAATAAAGGATTAACACAAAAAAAAGTTGCCCAGCAACTAGGAATAGAACAACAAAGTTATGCTCGTCTTGAAAGCACAGATATAAAATCTATTTCCATCAGAAGACTGAACGAACTATCAAACATCTTTCAAGTACCAATAGAAACCTTTATTGAAAACACTAACAAAAATAAAATCCCTGTACTTGGAACAATCCCTGCCGGGATACCTATAGAAGCAATCGAAGAAATCATTGACTATGAAGAAATCCCTCAAACTATGGCAGCCAAAGGAGAATTCTTTGGACTCAAGGTTAAAGGAGATAGCATGTCTCCACGTATTCAAAGTGGTGATGTTGTTATTGTGCAAAAACAAGAAGACGCAAACTCAGGAGACGTATGCGTTGTGATGGTCAATGGTTTCGATGCAACACTTAAACAAATAAAAAAAGACTACAACGGTATAACCCTTGTACCTTTCAATAAAGAATATAAAGAAATGTTTTATTCCAACAAAGACATTCAAGAACTACCTATCAAAATTATAGGTAAAGTCGTTGAACTAAGAGGGAAATTTTAATATATATAAAACCATTAGGAGAAAAAATCATGAAATGTAAAATATGTAATAAATATTCAGGGAACTTTCCACTTTGCAAAGATTGCTACTATGAACAAAAAACATATGAAAGTAATCTCGAAAACAATTTTGACGACGAACTTATTGAAATTCAAGAAGAAAAGTTAATAGAATATGAAAATGAAAGTGGACTTTGCTGTGTTTGTAAAGAAGAAGCCCCTTATGGAAAACAATGCCAAGATTGTTACTACGAAACTTTAGATTATAAAGATAATATTGACAAAAATAGAAAAGCACACGAATTAAGAGAATGGTATTACAACCTTAAAGCAACAATATACAAACAGAAGAATTTAAACAAAAAACAATCAAACTGTAACAAATTAATAGCTTTAGCAATTTTATGTAGAGATTTACACGGAGACGATTCCTTAATCTCACGCGTTTACAATGACATAGGGAACTTAATAGAAACCCAAAAATCAAACAATGATATATCAAAAATTGAAATCGAATTTGATATGCAAAAAAATGATGTGAGCGGACAAGTAAAATGCATAGATGGTCACTGGGTCGAAAACGACCTTGAAAGAGACATCGACGATATGTTATATCAATTAAGAAAAACACACGTATATGCTAAAAAAGTAAACGAAATCACCACTCGAGGCGTAAAAAGCGATTGGTTTATCCCCGTACTAAGTGACACAAAAGGAATTTACATAGAATTATGGGGAATGGAAACAGATGACTACAAGCGAAACAAAGAAGAAAAAATAAAATTATACAAAGAAGAAGAATTGCCTTTAATCGAAATTTACCGTAAAGACGTCCTTAACGACAAAGCACTATTAAGAGACAACCTCGAAAGCGAAATCAATAAATTAGAAAAGGAACTAAAAAAGAAAAAATAATATAAACAAAAAAAACATAGGAGAGAAAATTGACAAACATAGTAATCTATGCACGTTATTCGTCTGCAGCCCAAACAGAACAAAGCATTGAAGGCCAATTAAGAGTATGCCATGAATATGCAGAAAGAATGGGCTACATCGTGCTTAAAGAATATATAGACCGTGCAATGACTGGAACAAATGACAACAGACCTGCTTTCCAACAGATGATTGAAGATTCCAATAAAAAAGAATTTACATACGTTTTAGTATACAAGCTTGACAGATTCAGTCGAAGTAAGTACGATAACGCAATCTATAAACACAGACTTGAGCAAAATGGTGTAAGAGTTATTTCGGCAACAGAATCAATAAGCAACACTCCTGAAGGTCTTTTGATGGAAGGGTTACTTGAGATGTTCGCCGAAATGTACTCTAAAGACCTAAGCCAAAAAGTAAAAAGAGGCATACGTGAAAACAGCCTAAAAGGACTTTATAGCGGCGGTAATATGCTATATGGTTATAAAGCAATTGACAAAAAAATCTATATTGACGAAGAAAAAGCCCCCGCAGTCAAATTCATCTTTGAATCATATGCAAAAGGACTAAACAAACAAGACATTATAAAGAATTTAAACTTACAAGGATACAAAACCAATAAAAACAAAAATTTCTCAAGATCAAGCCTTGACAAAATGCTTTCAAATCAAAAATACATCGGAATATACAAAGATAACTACACAGAAAGTACAAATTTTTATCCAGCAATAATAACCCAAGATTTATTTAATAAAGTACAAGAAATGCTTAAACATAAACAAAGATACAAAAAGCATTCCGAAGAAGATTTTGTGTTAACAGGGAAGTTATTCTGCGGACATTGTGGATCGTCAATGATTGGAACATCCGGCACAAGTAGAAATGGAACTAAACATACTTATTACGGATGTATGAAAAAATTGAGAACACACATCTGCAACAAAAGAAATGAACAGAAAGAAAAAATTGAAAAAAAAGTTTTCGCCATAATCAAAAACAAAATTTTAACAAAAGCAAAAATATCAGAACTCGCAACAAGAATAGTAAAAGAATATGAAAACAACATCAACGAAAAAACTATAAACAACCTTTTTAAACAAATCTCAAAAATAGATAATAAGCTTGATTCACTAACCGAACAACTTATTAAAACTAAAAACGAAAGTATGCTTGCAAGAATAAACAAAATGGCTGATGAACTCACAAACGAAAAACAGGAATATGAAAAACAAATTTCAAAACTAAAACTTGCAATAAAAACTCCTCACACAAAACAAGAAATAGAAGAATATCTTAACATTTTCTTTGAAGAAACAGATAGTACTATATACAAACAAAGAATCGCCAAACATCTAATAAATGCAATATATATTTTCGACGATTATATATACATTCATTTTAATATTATAAATTTACAGCCAAAAATAAGTCTTGAAAAAGTCAAGGACAAAATAAAAGAAGATGGTTCGAGCACCATAGACAATGCTCCACCAGTTTTGTCAGGTTTATCCTGACTTTTTTATTTAGGTGGACTTGTGATGCTTCCTGCATCACGCGTGGCAGCCGCCACATCGAACCACCTGCTCGCCGTCTGCACATCGCCCGTTTGTCCGTCAGCCAGTTTGATCCTCTTCCCGTGAACTTTCAGCTCACCGCTCCTCAAAAGCGATCCCACCTATCACAACCAAAATCAACTATATCCGCCCCCCCTTTTTTTGAATGCAACTTTGGACTAATAACAACAATAAACTAGGATCAAAACCTTGTTTTTCATTTTTAAAAAAATCCAATGGCTTTTCTGTGTTGCACATTTACAATGCAACAAAAAAAGAGGGGGAAATTTTTCCCTCTCTTTTTTTTATTGTTTTTATGGTTTATTGTTTTTTCTAAGTTCCTTAAGTTCTTTAAGAATTTCTTGTGAAACTTTCATGTCCTCCTCATGACGCTTCTTTTCAATTGCATCGTCTTCTGCCTTTGCAGTTGCAGCATCTGACTTAGACTTCGCTTCTTTCGCATCTTCCTTACGCTTCTTCGCAGGGTCACCAAACTTGCTTCCAATTGGCTTAACCGCCCCACCAATAAAGCCCTTTTCACCAAGAACATGATCCATCACAAAGTTCTTGGATTCTTTTGCTCCTGCAGCAACACCGGCACCAAACGTCTTTGCTCCTGTTCCTGCACTCTTCAATGCAGAACCGCCCCATTTCTTGGCGCCTTCCATGCTCATGTGAACCTTTTGCTTAGATTTAGCGATCGAACCTTGAAGTTTTCCACGTTCAGCCGCAATCATTTGCCCTCTTTGAACATTGTTCTTTGCTCCAGAAAGCTTATCTGATTGTGTTCTGAAGTTTTTATCTTTTTCTCTTAATCCAGACCTAAGTTCATCAGCTTGGTTTTTATACTGAGTTTTTCCAAGAAGTTTTGACGCCTTGTTGCCATGATATCCAACAACACGTTGAGATTCCTTGTAAAGCCTGTTTGCATCTCTCTTTGAAAGTCCTTCTTTTTCAGCCATCTTTTGCACATCTTGTTTGCTGAGTTTTGAAAGATCCTTCTTGCCCATTGCTTGAATAACTTTGTCTTGTTTAAGAGCTTTCTCAAAATTGGCAGCCTTTTTCTCATTCACTGCTTGCCCGATTCTTTGAACGCCAGCTTTGACACCTTTTGCACCTGCAACAACTCCTTTCCCAGCTGCCTTTGCACCATGGCCTATGGCTTTTGCAGCACCAACCCCAACTTTTCCGGCAACTTTTGCTGCTCCAACAGTCATGGATGTTGCTTTTCCAATTGTTCCCTGGACTTCTTCAGAGATGGCCTTTCCTTCCGCATTTGCGTCAGCCGCGCCGATAAGTCCGCTTATCAATGCAATGAACGTTTTGATTGTGATAAGCCCGACAATAATCACCAAGGTCTGTGCCAATCGGTCCGCAATCAGAATGTTGAAGAAATCAATTTCATTCATATACGGCAATATCAACATAAACAGATTCATCCCGACAACGGCGCCATATGCCATCAATACCTGTTTTATGAAGTTTTCTCTCCACCCCTTGGCAGCTTTTCCACCATCAAGCACCGTTAAGCCAAACATTGGCGGAGCAATCAGGAAGAGACCTATACACATAAACAATCTGGCAATCATGCCCATGATGATGTTGATGAACAGCGTCACACATATGATACATGCTGCAAATCCCACAATAAAGTTGTACTGCCACAAGTCATAATAATACCAAACCAAACCGACATTGAATTTTGAGAAACTATTTGCCCCTATCGTCAAAAAGTTAGTGAAATATTTCATTGACACAATATCTGCAAATTCATATTCTAGCGTGAAAAATTCTTTTAGGTGTAAGTTGCAAGCAAACGCTGTGTCAATCATATCCGCAAGTTCATCATTGTCTTCAGCATTTCCAAACAATGTCATTCCACTGCTTGCAGACCCCGAAAATCTTTTGTCAATTGTCATTTGCCCAAGCCGTGCACGATTTCCATTGAATGCCGCAACCTTAAACAGCGAACCCGAGAAGGTTTGATTGGACGAACCAATGTACGCCAGTTGTTTTGCATGTTCAGTTGTCCAATTCCGCGAAGCATCCGAAGTTGGCCCATACGCAATGGATGCACCAAAGCCGAATATATCATAGAAAATACACGTTTTCTCATCCGATACACCTGTGGCGGACCGAGCCGTGTCTATGTAATATAACATTTGCGTTTTATCTTTCCCATACATGGCAGCGACATTTCCGCTTGTGATGGAGGTCATGCTGTCAAGTGCAGTTAAAATTGCCTGAGAAACATAAAGTCCAAGCATAACAATGATTGGCACTGCAAAGATGTTTATGACTGACTTCACCCCAGTGTAAACATATTGCATTGGGCCTTTTGCTGATTTATCATCATAACTGTAATGGCTTTTAATGATTGCAATGAAAACGCTGACAATTGTGATGATGACACCAAAAAGAACAAAAGACCAGAAAACTGTTGTGAGTGCTGAGTATTCAAATGTCACGCCATCAGTTGCGTTAAGATTGATTCCGATGATTCCGCCGATAAAGTTTGTGACAAGGTCTCCTGACACCGCTTTGCCGTCAACATAATAAACATCCAAACCTGCAAGTTTACGGAAGAAAAGTTGAAGAACGTCCAACACGCAGGCAAATGATGACACCAGCAAATAGATAATTTTTGGAATTAAATCAAAAAGGGATTTGAAAAAATCGCCAATCCAGTCAAACAATCCCAATAACATTGAAGTTGACACACTTCCCTCCCGTTTTTTAAGATAAAATTGTTTTACCTATATATTTTTTATCATTTTAACAAATAAAATTACATTTTGCAACAAAATTGCTTAAAATATTTGAAATAGGGCAAAAATTTGTTTATACTATTTCCATGAACGAAAAAATCCGCGAAAAACTGAAAAAACTCACAACCAAGCCCGGCGTGTACATCATGCGTGATGAAAAGGGCGAGATTATATACATCGGCAAGGCTAAAAACCTGAAAAACAGGGTTAGTCAATATTTTCGCGAGTCTCCAAAACCAAGCAAGGTTCAAGCCATGGTCGACCATGTGGACGATTTCGATTATTTCATCACCGTTTCGGAGCTTGACGCACTTGGGCTGGAAAGCAATTTAATTCACAAACATCAACCTTTTTACAACATCCTTCTCAAAGACGGCAAGGCTTTTCCGTACATTCGAATTGATATGAAAGACGACTTTCCCAGATTGGAAATTGTCCGCAAGGTCAAAAAAAATGACGGGGCGAAATATTTTGGTCCCTACATCTCAGGCATTGACCCACGAGCAATTTTGAAAACAATCAACTTTGCCTTCAAAATCCGCACCTGCACCCAGAAAATCAACGGAAAAGCAAAACGCGAATGTCTGAATTTTTCGCTTGGATTGTGTCCAGCACCTTGCACTGGAAGAGTGAGAAAGGAAGAGTATGCTGAAGAAATCAAAAAGGTTGTTCGATTTCTTTCTGGAAATGACGACGAAATTGAAAAAGTTTTGAAAGAAAAGATGGAAACGGCAAGCGAACTACAAAACTTTGAGCGTGCAATTGAACTGCGCGAAGCCTTGAAAATGGTGGCAAAACTTAAGCAACGTGTGGTGGCAAATCTGCCTAAAGATGTTGACAAAGACGTGTTTGCATATGCGACAGACGGGCTGTCTGGTGTTGTCACTGTGATGGTTGTTCGTGGCGGAAAAATTTTGGGCATTGCAGACTTTGAGCAGTCTGACGCCGAACTTGAGGAGAGCGAAACACTCTTCAACTTTATCACACAATATTATGCCAATGTGCTTGTTCCAAGCGAGATTGTTGTCAGCCACAATATGGATGAAGAGCTTTTGCAAAGTTTCCTTGGCAAGCAGGCAAAAATCATTTCAAATCCTCACGGAATCAATCTGACTCTTCTGAAAATGGCGAAAGAAAACGCAAACGAACATTTGGAAAAGCATCTTGAAAAAGAAAAAATTTCCTATAATCAAAGTATTGGTGCATTGAAACAGCTGCAAGAAAAATTGAGTTTGAAAAGTTTGCCTCGCCGCATGGAATGCTATGACATTTCCCACATCAGCGGAACAAACAAAGTTGCCTCAATGGTTGTTTTTGTGGATGGACAACCCGCAAAAGGACAATATCGAAAATTCAAAATTAAAACCGTGGAAGGAAACAACGACTTCGAAAGCTTGAAGGAGGCACTGACACGCAGATTGACAAGATATAAAGAGCAGAATGGCGAAAGTTTCAAAGAAAAGCCAAACCTTCTTGTCATTGATGGTGGAAAAGGGCAACTTTCATCTTGTTATGACATTTTGAAAAACTTTGGGCTGAACAACGACATTGAAATGATATCCCTTGCAAAGAGAATTGAAGAGGTCTTCACCCCACAAAGCAACATCCCAGTGATTTTGAAATATGCCAGCGCGGAATTGAAAGTTTTGCAACGTCTGCGCGATGAGGCTCACCGCTTTGCCATCACCTTCCACAGACAGCTTCGCACAAAAAAACAAACCTTCACCATTTTGGAGAATATCCCAGGACTTGGAAAGGTTAAGGTAGAGGCTTTGCTTCGCGCCTTCGGCACAACTGAAAACATCAAAAACGCCAGTGTAGAAGAACTTTGTCTTGTGCGCGGCATCCACGAAACTCTTGCAATAAAAATTAAGGATTTTTTGAAAAATGAGCTTAAATAGCTCTTTTTTTTGCAAATTTTACGCCAATTTTATGAAAATTCTTTACTTTTTAAATTTGATTTGTTATAATACTCTCGCAGTTTGAAGGAAAAGAAATTTCACAAGTATGCAAGAAAACAATTCAAATTAGTCAAAAATCACATCCCAATCATGCGCCGCTAGCTCAGCTGGATAGAGCGTTCGTCTACGGAACGAAAGGTCAGGGGTTCGAATCCCTTGCGACGCACCAAATTGACTGCGTCTTGCAGTCTTTTTTTATGGGATTCGAACCAAGGTTCGCCCATCCCAGCAGAACGTATCCACGCCCGTCTTTGGCTAAAAACTTGCACACCGGCAAGTTTTCTTCACGCGCCGACCCCTTGCGATGCACCATGCAAAGAAATCTGAGCCCCAAAATGTTTTGCGTCCTATTAGCGAAACAATAAAAAGTCCAAGAAAGAAATATTACTACATTTCAGTGTTTCTTTTTTTCTGGAATTCAAAACAAAAAGTTTTTTTGCAGAATTTTTAACTAATTTCTCTCTTTGTGATATAATAAGCTTGGAGGTCACAATGGCAAGAAAAAATCAACGCGTTTATTTTGTGATTGACATGAAGTCTTTTTTCGCCTCTGTGGAGTGCGCGGAGATCGGATTGGATTCGATGTCAACAAATCTTGTTGTTGCAGATGAAAGCCGAACTGACAAGACAATTTGTTTGGCAGTCACCCCAGCAATGAAAGCTCTTGGCGTGAAAAATCGCTGTCGTCTTTTTGAAATTCCGAAAGACATTGATTTCATGATCGTTCCTCCACGCATGAAGAAATACATCGAATATGCCGCGGAAATTTACGGCATTTATCTCAAATATATCGATAAAAGCGACATCCACGTTTATTCAATTGACGAATGCATCATTGACGCGACAGACTATCTGAAAATCTACAATCTCAAAGCAAAAGAGTTTGTCACCAAACTGATGAACGAAATCAGTGAAAAATTGCATATTCCATCTTCGGCAGGAATTGGCTCGAATATGTATTTGGCAAAGATTGCCCTTGACATCACGGCAAAGCACGCACCAGACCGCATCGGCTGGCTGACCGAAGAGAAATACATCAAAACACTGTGGAACCACAAACCTCTTTCCGATTTTTGGCAGATTTCAAAAGGAACAATCGCACGACTTGCAAAATATGGCATTGAGGACATGGAAGGAATTGCAAAGGCGGATGAGAATTTACTTTATGACGAATTTGGCGTGAACGCTGAACTTTTGATTGATCACGCTTGGGGCAGAGAAAGCTGTTTGATGAGCGACATAAAAAACTATAAATCTAAGTCCAAGTCTATTTCATCGTCACAAATTTTGCCGTGCAACTATAACTTCAAAGATGCCAAACTTGTTATGCGTGAAATGGTGCAAAATGGATGCTATGACCTTTTCCGTCAGCACTTTGTCACCCAACTTGTGCAGTTGAACATTGGCTATGGCGACAGCAAGGGTGACTTTGCAAAAGGAAGCAGCCGCATGAACGTGACAACAAACCTCTATTCCATCATCAGTGGCTACACCGACAAAATTTTTGATGAAATTGTGGACAAAAAGCGCCCAATTCGCAGAGTGGGATATTGCTTTGCCGACCTGCAACCTGCTGACAACGAGCAATACGACTTTTTCACTGACATGGAACAGATTGAAAAAGAAAAAAAACTTGTTTTCAGCATTTTGAATTTGCAGGACAAATATGGAAAGAATTCCATTCTCAAGGGCATGGATTTGCAAGAAAAAGCCACGCTGCGAGAGAGAAATGAAACAATTGGAGGACACAAAAGTGGAGAGAACTAAGATGTCACGCGAAAATCGCGCCAAACAATTTGCACCTTTTGACGCACTGAAAGGGCTGCAAGACGCCATCCATTTGAAGGAATATCAACACGAACGTGTGCAGAAAGGAGATATCCAAGAAGAAAAGGCGAACGAAATTTCGAAAGCGTTGATAAGTCTTGAAAAGGGAAGCGTTGCAAAAGTTGTGTATTTCGAAAATGGACACAACTTGAACCTTCAAGGAGCCGCAAAACTTTTGATTGACACAAACGAGCTTCAAGTTGGAATAAAGAAAATTCACATTGACGATTTGCTTGACATTGAAATCATAAAAAAATAAAAAAACTTAACGCTTCGTTAAGTTTTTTTACAGAATTTCTTCAGGCAGTCTTCACCTTTTTTCGCATAGCTTTGTCTTTTATGAAATAAATCAATCGAATTGCAAGGAACAAAATGAGACAAACCACAACAAACACGGCATAGACAAGCACCTGAATAACAGGATAGAAAGTTGCCGAGCCAACAACATATTTGATGTCAAAGAGGGCTTTTGTGAATGGCAAAAGGTCAGCCGCCACCTCTCCGTCAAACATAAACAGATAGTTTGCAGAATAGAACGAATTGCCAGTTGCTGTTGCAATTGCATTGAAGGTTGTGCCGAGTGCCCAAACAACAAGGAAATAAATCGTGAAGCCAACAAGTGCATGGATAAGTGCTTTCCAGTTGAGTCGAGGGAAAAGCCCAAACATCAGTGCCAAAACTGGAATGATGAGCACATTTGTGTGTTCCAAAATGAAATGCATGTTGTAAAGATAGAAGAATCCTTCGCCGTCCAAATCAGGCATTGCCAAGGCAAAAATCACCCCAACAACATTGATGATAACCGTGAAATTGAAGAGTTTTTTGTTCATTGAAATCAGTGAGAACAAAATGAAGAATGCACCTAAATTGCACAGTTGCAGAGGCAAGCGTTTGAGGCTGATTGAAATTGCGCCAAACATTTGGAAATATTGAAACACCAAGCAAAGCGAAAGCACAAGCAGCAAAATTCGCTGTGTTTCCGCGCTCTTCTTTCTGAAGACAAAATACAGCACAAACAAAAGCACAAAAACCGCAACGAGCCACAAAATGTGAGGAAGTGAAAATGCCTCAAACATCACTTCGCTGTGCCCGAACAAATATTGTGGCACATAGATTGGAAGTGCCGCAAAAATTAAGCAAGGCAATGTGAGGAGAAACTTTCCCCACTCTTTCAAAGATGTCACTTTGAAGAAATGTTTTTCTTGAAAAACCAAAATAATTGGAATGCTGATTTGCATAACAACCGTAATTGCAAAAATCACCATTCTGAAAGTTGGATTTATCAAAAATTCTTTGACACCTTCCGGCATGATTGAAATGCTGTTTAATCCCCTGCCAAGCGTGGATGTTGCACTTTCAAGATATTGTGGAAAATAAACAATCTGAACAATTGTGATGGCAATTCCAAAATAGATGGCAATATTTCTGATGGTTCGATTTTTGAAGAACACCGCAATTGGCAGCACCACAAAGCAAACACTTGAAAACCAGCGCACAAGGGCGTAGCCTTGCATTGTTCCGCTTCCCAAAAATTCTTTTGACTGTGAAAGCGTGATGAAATCTGGCAGAAGAACAGACAGAAACACAATAACGCAATAGACAATCACCAAAACTTTCAGCACTTTGTCGAAAGCGTATTTTGCAGCTGGTGAATTTCTGCAAATGACAAACCTGACAAGGCCATAGAGAGCAAAGACCCCTGCAATACATGCAACCAAAATCCAATAATTCATAATTCCCCCACCTTTTCTTTAGCATATCGTTTTTTCTTAAAATCTATTAAAATTAAGTTTTGACATAAAATTCAAGTCTTTCAAAAACCCCTTGCTTTTCTTTATTAAAACACAATTTTTTGAATTTTCCAATCAAATAAACAAAGTTTTTGCTGCTTTTTGTTTTCTTTTTTAGGTTTTATTTGATATAATCAAAACAATAAAAGGATTTAAAATGGAAAAAGATTTAATTTCAGTGATTGTGCCTTGCTACAACGTGGGCAAATATCTTGACGACTGTTTGGAAAGTCTTGCACAGCAAACATATGAAAATTATGAGGTCATTTGCGTCAATGATGGCTCAAAAGACAACACCTTGGATGTGATTAAGGCTTTTTGCGAAACTCACGAAAAATTCAGATTTGTCGACCAACAAAATCGCGGACTGAGCGGCGCCAGAAATTCCGGCATCGCTGTTGCAAAAGGAAAATATCTTTGCTTTGTTGATTCTGACGACTTAGTTGCTCCTGAATATATTGAAACCTTACATTCAACTTTGACAACAAGCAATGCAGACATTTCTTGTTGCAGATTTATCAGAGTTAAGGACGAATTTAAATATAAAAATTTCAAACCTAAAAAAGAAAAAGAAAAGATTTTGAGTTTTGAGGGAACTGAGGACATTCTTGTTCAACTTTTGTCATGCAAACTGCTTTGTTTTTCCGTCTGGAACAAACTCTACAAAAGAGAATATCTTGAAAAGATTGAATCCTTCCCATATGTGTTTGACGAAAAAGTTTTGTTCTGGGAAGATATTTCTTTTAACATCAAATATTTCCAATTCTGCAAAACAGCTGTTTATTCAAGCAAAAAATTATATCTTTATCGCAAACGAGGCGGCAGTTTGATGAGAAGCCGTTTCAACGAAAGAATGCTCACTCTTTTCCGCGGACTTGATGCCGGTGTGGAAATCTGCAAGGACACCCTTCCAATTGCAACACAATATGTGAATGCAACAATATGCTGCGCAAGCCTTGAAATGCTTTTCAGAATGTTTCATGCAAGATATCAAAACAGTCAAAATGTTGTGGAAATGTATAAACGTGCCAAGGCAACTTTGAAAGACCTCAGAAAATCAAAGAAAGTGCACTGGTTTAAACAACTTCACCCTCTGTCTGTTGGACTTTTGAGAGTGCTGATGAACAAACATTTCAGAAGAGTCAAAAAGCAAGCAAAATCCAAAAATGGAGGAAAATCATAAAATGCAAAAGGAATTAATTTCAATCATCATCCCTTGCTTCAATGTTGGCAGATTTTTGGAAGAATGTTGCAAGTCTCTTGCAAATCAAACAAACAAAAACTTTGAAGTGATTTTTGTCAATGACGGCTCAACTGATGACACCCTTGACATCATAAAAGAAATTTGCGAGGAAAATGAAAACTATCGCTATGTCGACCAACAAAATCAAGGGGTCAGCGGAGCAAGAAACACAGGGATTCAAAACGCAAACGGAGAATTTGTTTGTTTCATTGATGCAGACGACATCCTGTCCCCTTTCTATCTTGAAACTTTGCACTCAAACATCACAAAGTTTGATGCAGACTATTCTGTTGGCAAGTTGAAATTCAGAAAAGAATCTTTCAGCAATGAAAAAGTTTCAAAAAAGAAAAAGAATACAAAGCCGGCTTTGTTTGAAGGCAAGCAGGAGATTTTGTCTCAACTTTATAGCACCGGAAAGTTTAACGTCAGTGTTTGCAACAAACTGTATCGCATTTCAATCTTGAAATCAATGGAAACCTATCCAAACATTTTTTCCTCCAACATCACCTACGGAGAAGATTTGGATTTCAATTTCAGATATCTCACTAAATGTGAAACCGCCATTTTCACAAAGCAGCCAGTGTATAACTATCGCATGAGAAAAGGCAGTGCGGTTCAAAGTCGCTTCAAAGAAAAAATGCTTTCAGTTTTTGTGGGGCACTATCAAAACTTGAAAACGTGTGAGGAAAAAAATCCAGAAGTTGTCAAATATGTCAGAGCATTTATCGCAATTTCTGCTCTTGAAATGCTTTTCAGAATGTTCTATTGCAAATATGACAAAAGCGAAAAAATCGTTGAACTTTATCGTGAAATGAAAGCCAACAACAAATATATCAGAAAATCAAAAAAGATTCCTTGGTATAAAAAACTCAGCCCTTGTGCTCGACCAATCTTGAGGATTCTTTTGAGCAAACATTTCAGAAAATTAAAGCGTGAATCTTTGAAAGAAAAACTCGAGGAACTTGTAGAAAAAGAAAAAACAGCGATTTAAGCTGTTTTTTTGTTTCAAATTTTTGTTTTTAGTTTTGCTGAGAACCTTCCGTTTTTTTGTTTGGCTCACTTTTTGCTTCTTCAACTGTTTCTGTTGTTTTCGCCTCAGATTCGGGCTCCTCAGATTGTGAAGATTGCTTTTCACCCGCTTTTTCACCCACATTCAATTCAACTTTTGAAGGCTCATTTGTGGCGGTTTTTGTTGTTTTTACAACCTTTGCTTTTTTGATTTTTTTCTTCTTTTTCTTTTTTGTCATTGAGAAGAAATTTGTCTTTTTGTTGGAATAAAAAATCACCATCAAAACTGCAAAAATAAGAATGGAAATCAAAATTGCTCCAACCATCCAGCCCGCTGAAACTTTCATTCCAAAGAAGTTGAGGTCGATTGAATATTGATTGAGAAGATTTTGAATGACTTCTGGTGGAACTTGGTCACTCAGCACTCTGACAGGTCCGCTGAGGAAATAGTTTCTAAACAGCCCAGCCGAATATGTGCCAGGAATGAACCCTGAGATGTTTTGCACTGTTTCAGGCAACATGCTTGCTGGGATGTATGCCCCAATCAAGAAACCGATGGCTGCGCTGAAAACTCCGCAAATGGCGCTGAGTGCACCCTCAGATTTGATGAACCCAATCATAAGCACCGTCATAAGTGAAGCCGAGAGAATTGACAGCACTGTGATCCCAAGAATTGCCAACAGTTCGGCAAAATTCATCATGAAGCCGCCCGTACAAGCAAGATAAATGAGTGCAATCACAAGCACTGCAAGGCAGATGCAAAGTGTGATGATGAAACATGAAAGCACATAGCTTGCATAAACCACCCAGCGTTTGACAGGTGATGCCAAAACATCATTGATGTTTCCTCTTTCTCTGTCACGCACCATGATTGTGTTTGCGTTGAATGAAACTGTGATGCAAGAAACCGCCATTACCCCCGCAATCATCCAGTTGTTTATGATTGCAGAAATTTGTGTGTCTGACAAGTTTACGCCGGCATATTCAGGTTGTTGCAGCATTGCTCTGATTGCGTCCACCTGCATATCGCCCAAAAACAAAATGTAAAGCATCAAAACAATGACAGGTGCCAGAAACGAAAAGAAAACCATTCCTTTGTCTTTCAAATATAAAGTTACGTTACGCTTCACCAAGGAAACAAGTGAAAGCATTGTGTTGTTTTTCTTATTCTTCATCTGTCTCTCCATGTACAAAATTTTTCCCTGTGATGTTTAGGAAAACGTCATCCATATCACCCTTCACCACTTCAAAATCGGTGAGATATTTGTCGAAAGTTGTGAGGATTCTTTTTGCCTCTTGACTGTCTTTGATTTTGATGCGATAGCAATCGCCAACATATTCAATGTCCTTGCCATAGGCCTTTTCAAATTCCTCATTCTTTGGCATGTAGGCTTTGATGTAGTCAGATGAATATTTGCTCTTCAAGTTGTGTGGCGTGTCGTTTGCAACGATATGCCCTTGGTCAATCATCACAACCCTGTCCGCCTTGTTGGCTTCTTCCATGTAGTGCGTTGTCAAAAACACTGTCATTTTTTCTGACTTTCTCAGCGAATCAATCAAATCCCAAATTTTCATTCTGGTTTGTGGGTCAAGCCCTGTGGTTGGCTCGTCAAGAATCAAAATCTTTGGCAAGTTGATAAGCCCGCGTGCGATGTCCACTCTTCTTCTTTGTCCACCACTGAGGTTTTTGAATGGCTTTTTCAGGATTTTTTGAAGATCCAAAAGTTGAGTCAGTTCTTGCAAACGCTTTTTCCATTCTTTTCCCTTCAAGCCATAAAAGCCTGCTCTGGCAGTTAAGTTTTCTTGCACAGTCAAGAAGTTGTCCAAAGTGGAATTTTGGAAAACCACACCAATCAAAGATTTGATGTCGTTTGAGTCTTTGTCCAAATCAAGTCCGTTGACAAAAACTTTTCCGCTGTCTTTTTTCAAAATGGAGCAAATGATGTTGATTGTTGTTGATTTTCCTGCACCGTTAAGCCCAAGAAAAGCAAACAAACTGCCTTTTTCAACATCAAAAGAAACGCCATCAACAGCCTTCACTTCTCCATAGGATTTTCTTAAATCACGAATTTCAATGATATTCTTCATAAATTTCCTCGCAATAAATATACGTTGTTATTATAGCATAATAATCCGCTGCGTCAAAAACAAATGGGCAATTTTTCAAAAAAATTTATTTAAGATAATTGCAAAATCCGACAAAATATATTAAAATAATCACAACAAACATTTTTGGAGGAAAACATGTGCTTTTTTAAGAAGAAAAAAGAAAAGAAATTGAAAGAACAACAAGCTGCAGAAAGCAAAGTGGCAGAAACCAAGGTTGAAGAGGTTGCAGAAGAACAAAAACCTGCAACAGAAACAAAACCTGCACCAAAGAAAAAAACAACAAAATCTGCTGAAAAGAAACCTGCCACAAGCAAAGAAAAATCTGAGGCTAAAAAAACAACTGCAAAAAAGGTTGAAGAGAAAAAGCCTGCAAAGAAGGCTGAAACTGCAAAAACCGAAAAGCAAGTGAAAACTGAAAAAACTGACAAAGCAGAAAAAACGGCTGAAGAGAAAAAATCAAAAAAACCAATTTACAGAGTTTTATATGACAAAGAGGCAAGAACTTGGCTTATCAAAAAAGATGGCGCAAAACGCACAATCGCCTCTTTCACAACCAAAGAAGAAGCTCTTTCTCGCGTGAAGGAACTTTCAACTTCAAATGAACTCAATTTTGTTGTTCACAAAAAAGACGGAAAGTTTCAAAAGAAATAAGCTTACCCTTCGTGCTTGATGGAAGTTTTCAAAAACCTTTCAAGAAATCTTGAATTAAACAAGGAAAAGTTTTTTATTGCTTAAAAAGTTGAAAACAGGAAATACAATAATAAAACGCACTAAATGAAAAAACCACCAATAAACTTGGTGGTTTTCTTTTAGCAAAATCCTCACGCCTTTCGAGTTGTTTGCTTTGCTTTTTTCTTGACTGTTTTGATTTTTTCTTGGATATCCTCAAGTTTGACAACCTCAATTGTTGCTGTGTAAATTCTTAAGCAGACCGTTTGTTTGTGACGCAAGGCACTGCGCCCCAAGAAGAAGGACTCAACCGCTTCCCACAAAAACACCCATGTGGCAATTTCCATGATGATGTCCACAATTTCGTTTCTGATGAAAGTGTGAAGCAGCACCAGCAGCCCCATGAAGGCAATCCCCAAAAGCACCATGATGAGGCTGAATGTCAAATTTCTTTTGCGTTCACCGCGAAGAGTTTGGTATTCTTTGCGGAAGTTGTTGCGAATGGCTTTGTCGACCTCTTTTTCGTCAGTATCCTTGGAAGTGTAGATCTTGATTTTCAAATCTTTTGTCGTTGGGGCTGCACTTGCTTTCTCCCAAATGTAAGAACTCAATTCCGCATTCAACTTTTCACCACTGTCATAGTCATATGCAGAGAAAAGTTTTTCTCTCGTTTCAGCTTTTGCCGTGATGACAACGTTATGCTCGCTGTCAACGATAACCTCTTTCACGTCAGAAATCTCTTTTCTTGCAGCTCTCAATTTTTTATCAAACAACATATTCCGCTCCTCTGACAACATGATATCACAAACGCCCGCTTTTACAAAATGAAAATCAAAATTTGAAGCTTTTTTGTTTTGTTTTTGCATGTCTTTTATATTACAATATAGCATTGGGAGAAAACAATGAAACTTTTCACTTTTTATGACTGGCTGATTGAAAACAAAGATGTTATGGGCGATGGCCCCGGACTTTGGTGCCCACTGCACTTTGTGTTGATGGGGCTGCTCGCCGTTTGGCTTGTTGTGTGCTGGTTTATCTGCAAAAAACATCACCGCTTTGCAATGATTATGACCACAATTTTGTGCTGTATGCTGATTTTTTCAAGATTATTTAGGATGTTGCTGCTTTTGTGCTCCGGAACTCAAACTTTTGTCGAAATTTTGCCTTGGCATTTGTGCCACGTCATGAGTTTTGTCTTCCCCCTTTTTTTCTTGACAAAAACAAAAAAGTTCTTTCTTGCAGTGCTTGTTGTCACCTTCTTTGGCGGTATTCTGACCTTCATTTTTGGCGACTATTATTATCTCTCCACGCTATCATTTTTGCATATTGAAAGTTTGTTTTTGCACTTTGCAATGCCAACTGTTGTCATCACGTGCATCGCAAGTGGCTATTTCAAGGTTCGCGTGAAGGATTTTTGGCAGGCTTTTGTCGGGATCATTCTTCTGGCTGCTTGGAGCATGATTGGCAACCTTGTTGTTGAGGACGCAAACTATCTTTATCTCATGCAAAATGGTCTGCCATTTGACCTGTTCGCTTTCATGAATTGGGAGTTTTCATATTTGCTCACCTATGCCGTGCTGGTTGGAGTGATCGCCTTGGTATCAATCCTGCCGTTTTATATCTATGAGAAAATCAAAAACAAGAAAAAAGATAAATCCTTTGAAATCATCATGACCGCAATCAAAAGCAAAATATAAAAAATGTTTGACAGAAGATGAAAAGAAATCTGTCAAGCAAATCATTGAAAACTATAAGAAAAACAAGCAATAAAAAAGAAGGTGTTGGAGCCTTCTTCTTTTTTTCTAGTCATCCGCAGTCACAACAACGTCAGCTCCGGTGCCAAGGATGTTTTTGATGATAACTTGCCCGAACTTCACTTTTTTGAGGCGGAGTTTTTCAATTTCCTTCATGCAATCAAAAATCATGCTTTTGGGAATGGCTTGTGTCGTTTTGCACGACTTGACTCCAGCGGAAGTTTTAACTGATGTGGTGACAACCCTTTTTGGACAGGTCATTTCTTCTTTCGCAAAGTTTGCTCCGCGAATGCAAGTGTTGCCTGTCACTTGAATTTCGCCGTTCTCTTCCGTCACCGTCATATTGCACCCCATTGGGCACATGATGCATATCATTTCCTTTTTCATTTCGCCCCTCCTCTAGTTGATTTCCAAAACAATCTCGCCAGTTGCACCATTTTTGCTGATGTCAAGCGTCATCATTTCGCCAGGGACTCCAGCAAGCACAAATCTCTGCCCCAAATTGACATCATTGCACTTGGCAACGATTGTTTTCTTGACAATTTTCTCACGCAAACGGAATTTCAAAGTGACAGTCCCTTCGCCTTCATAAAGGCGGCTTGGCAGAACATATGAAAAGCCTTTGCTAGGGATGATGGCAATCTCTTTCGATTGATGAGGGAGTTTGTTTTGGGTATAGAGCGATGCAAATTTGCCCGCCTGTTTCGCCTCAAGCGCCACGTTGTCCACAAGATCATGAACGTGCAAAATGTTGCCGCATGAAAACAGCCATTCTTGTTCTGTTTGATAGAACTCATTGACAACTGCACCCTTTGTCACTGGAGATGTTTTCACAAACGGAGCGATGTACATTTCAGGAATCAACCCAACCGACAGCACAATGGTGTCACATTTTAAAAATTTTTTAGTGCTTTCAATCGGCTGCATTTTTTCGTCAACTTGACCATACCAAACGCCCTCAACGCGGTCTCTTCCAACCACCTCAAAAATTGTGGTGTTAAAAAAGAGCGGAATGTTGAAATCCTCCACGCACTGCATGATGTTTCTGCGAAGGCCACTGCTTGTTTTGTTGACCTCCAGCACTGCGTGAACCCTTGCTCCTTCAAGTGTGAAACGTCTTGCCATAATCAAGCCTATGTCACCGCTTCCTAAAATCACGATATCTTTGCCAACCATTTGTCCGTCAATGTTGACCATTTTTTGTGCAACACCGGCCGTTACAATTCCCATTGGACGCGTGCCGCAAAGAGAGATATTGCCCGCTGTACGCTCACGGCAACCCATTGCCAAAATCACCGCTTTTGTCTCGATTGTTTCAACGCCGTTTTGCCCCATCACTTCAACTTTTCTGTTCTCAATTTTTGTGACAAGAGTGTTTGTTTTCACAGTGATGTTTTTGTCCGCTTCCACTTGCACACGAAGTTTATGTGCAAACTCGGGGCCGGTGAGTTCTTCTTTGAAATAGTGCAAACCAAATCCGTTGTGAATGCACTGTCTCAAAATTCCGCCAAGAGAGGTATCCCGTTCGATTATCATCACATTGCTTCCATTTTCGCTGGCTGAGAGCGCCGCACACATTCCTGCAGGGCCGCCACCAACCACAACACAATCTGTTTTAATCATGGTTCACCTCCCTCATTGTGCCAACGGCAACCTCGCTGCCACGATTTTCTTTTTTAACCGAAGCATATGGAATTTTTCGTGTGTCCGAAATCGCTTGAATCACTTTTGTGAAACAGAACCCGCTTTGACATCTTCCCATGCCCGCGTTTGTACGGCGTTTGATTCCATCAACTGACGAAATTTTCAGCGGTCTGTTGAGCACAAAAAGAAGGTCACCTTTTGTGATTTTTTCGCATTTGCAAACAATTTCGCCATAGTTTTTGTCTTCCGCCAAGCGTTTTTTCTGCTCTGCTTTTGACATGTCCTTAAACATCACATATGGAGTGATTTGTTTTCTGTCTTTGAATTCTTTGTTTGGAATTTTCAAAAGTTTCAAAACTTTTTCCGCAATTGCAGGTGCCGAGGAAAGCCCCGGCGAACATATCCCCGCAAGGTTGATGACCCCTTCCACCTTCTTTGATTTTTCGATGATGAAATCATCACCGCTTATCACTCTCACGCCAGCAAACTGTCTGATTGCTTGGCGAAAATCAATTGTATCCAAAATGTTTTTTGACTTTTCTTTGATGCTTGCAAGCCCGACAGCAGTTGTGTCCGTTTTGCCATCATTCTCTTCACTTGTTGGCCCCACGAGAAAGTTTCCGTCCACAGTCGGAGTGATAAGCACCCCCTTGCCAAGTTTTGTTGGCAGCGGAAAGATTGTGCATGGCACGTTCAATTTATAACTCTTATCGAAAACAAAATATTCCCCTCTGCGAAGCTCAAGTGGATATTGTTCCGCCCCAATCAATTTTGCAATTTCGTTATATCCTGCTCCTGCACTGTTGATGATGTTTTTTGCAAGATATGTCCCTTTCTGAGTTTTCACCGCAAACAAATCACCACTTTTTGTAATGCTTTCAACATCCTCTTCCAATGAAACCTGCCCACCGTTCAAAATTCCCTCTTCGGTCAAGCAAATCGTCAGAAGATATGGGCTGACAATATAGGAGTCTCGGGCATAGAGTGCCACAGAAATTTGTTTGTTTATGTCCGGGATTTTTTCTTCGATTTTTGTTCTGTCCCACACCTCAACACTCACGCCGTTTTCAAGTCCGCGTGAATAGAGATTTTCAACTCTTTCTTTGTCGTCCCCAACAACAAGAGCCCCGCATTTCTTGAGCGGAACACCAAGCCTTTTGCAAATTTTTGGCATAAGTTTGTTCCCGCGGACATTCATTTCCGCTTTCAAACTTCCCGGAACTGGGTCATAGCCTGCGTGGACAAGTCCGCTGTTTGCCTTGCTGGCACCGGTGGCAACATCGCTTGCTTTGTCAATGAGCAAACACTTCTTTCCAACCAATGTCAACTTGTTGAATATAGAGGCTCCCACAACACCAGCTCCCACAATCAAACAATCAAAAATTTGTTTCATTCATCCTCCCATGATATACTCAATTTTAAAATTCTTTCAAATAAATGTCAAACAAAACAAAAACTTTTGATAATTTGTTTTTAGATAGGAAATTTTTGTGCTAAAATGTGTCTATATAAAGATTTATTTTTGGCTTTGCAATCTTGAACTTTGTTGACCTAAATTGGAGGTAAAATGAGAAAATTCATCTTAGGAATTGACGAAGGCACAACAAATTTGAAATGCGTGCTTTATGATGTTGAAAAGCAAGAGATTTCTGACATTGAACAAAACACTTTCAAAAATTTTTATCCACATCCTGCGTGGGTGGAACAAAACGCCAACGAGATTTTCAAGCTTCTTCTCAGGACAGCAAAAGCTGTGCTTAAACGCAACAGCGTTGAAAAAGGCGAACTTTTGGGTGTGGGAATAACAAATCAGCGTGAAACTGTTGTTGCGTGGGACAGAAGAACGGGTGAGCCAATCTGCAACGCCATCGTTTGGCAGTGCAGAAGAACATCAAACATGATTGAAAAACTGACTCAAAAACAAAAAGATTTAATCAAAGAAAAAACGGGGCTGATTGCAAATCCATATTTCAGTGCTTCAAAAATGAAATGGATTTTGGACAACGTTCCAGAAGCAAAAACACTTGCAAAAAGTGGCAATTTGTGTTTTGGAAACATCAACACCTATCTTGCTTTCAAACTTGCTGGTTCTTTTGCAACGGACACAACAAACGCAAGCAGAACAATGCTTATGAATCTCAAAACTCTTGAGTGGGATGACGAACTTTTGAAGCTGTTTAAGATTCCAAAAGCGAGTTTGCCAGAAATTTTGCCTTGTGACGCAAATGTCGGAAGCTGCAAGCAACTTTTGAACGCACCTATTGTTGGAATGATTGGAGACCAACAGTCCAGCATGGTGGGACAAGGAGCAATTTTCTCTGGAGACACAAAACTGACGCTTGGAACTGGTGCTTTCATGCTGACAAACATCGGCAAGGACTGCACAAAAAAACTTCCAAGGCTTTTGACAACAGTTGCCTGCACCCTCGGTGACAAAACTGATTATGCAATTGAAGGAAGCATGTACAGCGCATGCAGCGCCCTTGACTGGTTAAAAAGTGGGCTTGGACAATATGAAAGTGTTTCGGAAACCGACAAAATGGCAAATTCACTCACTGACAACGAAGGGGTTTATCTCGTGCCGGCGTTCACCGGACTTGGAGCCCCTTATTGGAACGACAACGCCCGAGCCTGCATTGTAGGAATGACTTTTGCAACGAAAAAAGAACATCTCGTCAGAGCTTGCCTTGAAAGCATGGTCTACAACACCAAAGACATTGTGGACGAAATGAAAAAATGCAAAATGAAACTTAAGATGTTCAGCGTGGACGGTGGCGGAAGCAAAAGTGAATTTACTTTGCAGTTTATGGCAGACATGCTCAACCATGAGGTTGTCAAAAGCAAACAATCTCAATCGACCGCACTTGGAGCCATCTACATTGCGATGCTGTCATTGAAACTCATCAAGAAAGAGGACATTAAAAAACTAGCAGCTGAAGAAAAAAAATTTTTTCCAAATCTGAAAGAAACTGAAAGAAAGAAATATTATGCCGGCTGGAAAAAAGCCATTGGAAATTGTGAAATTTAAGGAGGATGAAGTGGAAGAAGAAAAAAAGAAGTCTTCGGAAAAAAAAGTGGCAGCGGAAAAAGCTGTGGACAAAGAACAAAAAATTAAAAAGCCTGCAGCCGCAAAGACACCTGAAAAAGAAATCACGAAGAAAGAATCAAAGGCCCCAACGAAAAAGGTGACCAAAACCGCAACGAAGGAAACGTCCAAGAAGCCTACGGCAAAAAAGGCCTCTTCAAAAACCGAAAAAGTGAAAGTGGTTGAAACAAAAGAAGTCTCACCGAAAAACGAAACAAAAAATGAGGCAAAGCCTTCTGAGAAATCAGCAAAAGTTCCCACAAAACCAGTGGCGGAAACTGATGAAAAGCCTAAAAAAGCAACAAAAAATGCGGGAAAACCAAAAAAAGTTGCAAAAAAGAAGGGCAAAACTGAAAATCAAGTTGAAATTAAAGAAGAAAATCCACGAAACGTCAAAGTTTTGGGATATCACAATTTGGAACTTAACACTTACATCTATGACAACCTCCCATTGACAGCAAAAGGCGTTGTGCTGATTGTTCATGGAATGCAAGAGCACTGCATGAGATATCAACACTTCGCAGAGTTTTTGAATGCAAACGGATATATTGTTGTTGCCAGTGACCTACGTGGACATGGACACACTGCCGAAAGCAAAGAAAGACTGGGATATGGCGAAAAAGACATCTTCACCGAGACCCTGAAAGACCAACTCAGCATCATCGAATCCATACATGTGACTTATGACCTTCCAATTTATTTGTTTGGACATTCCTACGGCTCAATGCTTGCACAAAATCTCATTCAAATGACTCCATTCGTTGAAAAAGCAGTCATCTGTGGAACAACAAACGGCAGCAGCCCCCTCTTCCATTTGGGCAGCATGGTGATTTCGCTTATGTCTCCTTTCAAAAAGAAAGACAAGCGCGGCGGGCTTGTTGAAGCAATGTGCATAAAGTCTTATGGCAAGAAGTTTGAACGCGGCAACTGGCTCTCAAGAGACGAAAAAGTGTTTGATGAATATCAAAAAGACGAATATTGCGGAGGTTCATTTCCATTCAGTTTCTATCGCAGCATGATCAAAAATATGACAAAAACAAATAATGGAATGGGAAAAATTGGCAACAAAAAACTTTTCCTTATTGCAGGTGATAAAGACCCCGTCGGCGAAAATGGAAAACAGGTGAAAAAACTTCATAAGATTTATTTGAAAAACAATATTGATGCAAAAATCAAAATCTACAACGGCGCACGACACGAACTTTTAAACGAAATCAACAAAGAAGAAGTCTATCAAGATGTGCTTGACTTCTTCAATAATTAAAATTTGGAGGTGTATTTTATGATTGGAACAATTTTATTTGGAGCTTTCAGCATGGTTTTCTGCATTTTGTTCTGCATTTTCAGAGCAAAAAAGGCAAATGTGCTTTCGCTGGCTCTTAAAACAATTTCTTCTGTTTGTTTCATTTTGTGTGGCATCTTTGCCATCAAAACAATGGGCTCAAACAATGTGAACCTGCTTATCATTGCAGGGCTTGTGCTTGGGCTTATCGGAGACATCATTCTTGACCTTAAGATTATGTATCCAGATCAAGGCAACCAATATTTCATCGTTGGAACATCATCTTTTGCAATTGGTCACGTTTTCTATTTCTTGGCAGTGCTGTTCTATAACACAGCCGTTGTGCCAGCAATCATGCCATGGAACATTTTGATTTGTATTGGGGTTGCCATTGTGCTGACTTTGGGAATTATGCTCCCATCAAAAAAACTTGGACTCAACTTTGGAAAAATGATTTACATCGTTGCTCTTTACAGCTTCATTTTGACTTTCATGATGGCATATGCAATTTCAATTGCAATCTTCAATCCAATTTTCTGGATTTTTGCAGTAGGAATGATTGTGTTCTTCCTTTCAGACCTTGTGCTGTCTTTGCAATATTTTGGAGGCAACACATCAAAGTCTCTGATTTATGTAAACCACATTCTGTATTACGCAGCGCAAATTTTGATCGCAATTTCAGTTTTGTTTATCACAATCGCATAAAATAAGCAAAATTTTTTGAAAATCAATTTCCTTGCAAATAAATCAAAAAAAGTTTATTCATAATCAAAAAATTGAAAATTAAAACAAGAAAAAAAATCTGAGAATCGCCGCTCAGATTTTTTGTCATTTATTTTGTGCCGTTTTGGCAGTTTTGGTATCTTTTTTTAAATTCGAATTTGACGATTTCAAAAATTTCATCCTGAGTTTTCGTTGCGTCCACAACAAAAATACGCCGAGGATTATCTTTTGCAAGCTGCAAATATCCCGCCCTTACCTTGTCGTGATATTCTTTTCCTTTTTGTTCAATTCGGTCAAGATTTTTGAGTCTTTCATCCGCCGACTTTCTTTGAAAACCTTCCTCATAGGATAGGTCAAGCAAAACTGTCAAATCCGGCTGAGCATCATCCCCTATCGCAAAATTTGTGATTGTTTGCAAATCCTGCAAGTTGAGATTGCCAGCATAGCCTTGATATGTGTAAGAGCTGTCAAAATATCTGTCCAAAACAACAATTTTGCCCTCATTCAGCGCTGGGATAATAACTTCTTCAATCAGCTTGCAGCGACTGGCTGAAAACAACAAAAATTCCGTTTTTGATGACAACGCCGCTTTGTCGTGAAGCAAAATGTTTCTGATTTTTTCACCAACCTCAGTTCCGCCCGGCTCACGCGTTATCAAAAAATCAAATCCCTCTTCCTCCAAAAAAATTGCAAATTTTTTAAGTTGTGTGCTTTTGCCACAGCCTTCGCCGCCCTCAAAACTTATTAAAAATCCTTTTTTCATTTGAATTTCTCCACTTTTTTGTTTTGTTTCAATTTTGATTTTTTTTGCTATCTTTTAGACATCTTTTTTTTTGAGGAATGAAATCAACTCAGCAAAAAAGGGTCTGTGACCCTTCTTGTTTTTTTCTTAGCACTTGCAGCCTTTTTTCTTGTCGTCATGCTCATGCCCGCAGCAGCAATCATCATCGCAGCCACATCCACATTCATCCTCTTCACAATAGAGATATTTTTCCAAACTTTCTTGTTTATAGAAGTTTTCAGGCATAAACTCTGTTGTGAAATATCCTGGAGGCGCCATCAAAAGTTCTGGCAAACGATTTACAACACTTGCACAAGTGAGTTCAACTGTTGCAGGACGTTCGATGACAACTCTTGTGTTTGGCTCACCTTCGATTGTCCAATCGTTGCAGTCAAATTCTGTGCTGTCATAAACCTTGCCAATGCATTCCGTTTCCAAAACAATTCCTTCTTTTGTGCTTGTTGTCACAACTGCGCTCATTCCAGTGCATGCGCCCTTTGGAATTGTCATGTCAAGAGTTCTGCTCTTCATTGCCTTCTTTGCAATTTGAGGCACACATTCTTGTGTTTGACTTTTCACTGTCAAGCCAAGCTTTGAGCAAAGCCAACCGTTCACATTCCACATATAACTTGGAGCATATTTGCCGGAATTGATGACTTTCTTGCGTTCTGCATCGCTGATTCTGTCAGCTGCAGCAACTTCTTTGTCGAACTCTTCAACAGAAAGTCCTGCGCCATGTGCTTTTGCAAGTGCAATGCCATAGTCCTCAACGTTATAACTGCTCTTGCCTTTGATTTTTGTGATTTTGTGAGTTGCACCTGCCAAAACGCTGATGAGATTTCCCCAGAACACGTCTTGATAGCCGCTTCCGCAAATTGTACAGCAGTTTTGAATTGCAAGTTCATCAATTTTCTTGAAAAGTTTTGGATTGCTGTTTTGTGGAAAGAAAGCCTCTTCACAAGTTGTGATTGCATTCACCCCACATTTTGCGCAAGTGAGAAGTGCATCGCCAACATCAGCAAGCAAACTCATTGTTGTAACAATGACAGCGTCAACATCGTTTTCCATCAAAAACTTTTCGAAGTTTTCAGCCGATTGAACCTTCACCTTATATTTTTTATTGTCCCCAATAATTTCTCCAATGTCTTTGCCAATCACATCCTCTGCGATGTCAAAAGCTCCAACAATTTTTGCACCTTTTTCGAAAACATAGCGCATTGTGTATACGGACATCTTGCCGCATCCATATTGAACAACTTTGATTTTTTCCATTCTTTGCTCCTCCTAATTCACATTGTAATATATTTTTTCAAAAAATCAAAATTAAATAACCACGAAGTAAAAATTTTTTATTTTCGTCACATTTTTTAACAAAATACACATCAAAATCCACTTTATGTCAAAGACGATTTTTATCAAGCACAAAAAAAGAGGTTGAATTTTCAACCTCTTTCTTTGTTTTTGCCGAACAACTTATTGCTTGCTCATATATTTCATCTTCTTGTTGTTTTTCTTCTTAACGATGATGATTATTATGATGATAATCAAGATGAGAAGTACAACCACAATGATGATTATGATGATAAGCATCATGTTGCTTTCTGGTTCTTCCCAAACAGCATAGAGAACAAGTTTGCCGTCTTCGTTGAGAACAGACAAGTCAAGTGTGATTTCGGCGCCGTCATAGTATGCAACGTCTCCATCAGCCGTGAGTGCCCATCCCAAGAATGTTCTGTTGTCATATGTGAATGTATTGTATCTCAATGTGTAGGTTGCTCCAAAGAATTCGAATTCTTCAATAACTTCGCTTGAGCCATTGTTTGGATCGAATACGATTGTCACAACGCCTGGAGCAGCCATCGCTCTGAATGTGAAGTTTTCTGCAAATGCCTTGAAGTTGAAGCCGTTTTCATCTGTTGAGTTTTCATATGCTTCTTGGCTGTCATTCAAGAACCATCCAGAGAATTGATATGCGTCTTCCAATGTCACGCTGAGAAGGAGATGCTTGCTGTATTTTGTTCTGTATGTGTAAACTCTGTGTTCAGCGTCAGAAGAAATCAATTCAATGTTTGTTTGATCTGTGTATCCAAGTACATTCACTGCTGTGATTCCGTTTGAAAGTGTGATTGTGAACTCTACAGTGTTGAGTCTGTAGTAAAGTTCAACAACTGTGCTTCCGTCACCAGCAACAACATAGGTCTTGTTATTGTTGCCGTTGTGGCTGTATGTGTAGCCAGTTTCAACTCTCACAAGTGTTGACAAATCGATTTCAGATTCTGTCAAGCCTTCGCTTGTTGTGGTGTATTCTGCCTTTTCAACATACTTGCCATCTGCGATGTCTTCGAAGTAGTGCTTGATTGTGTATGCTGTCATCACAGGTTCTGTTTCAAGAACAATCTCGTATGCGTTTGTGCTCTTGATTTCAAATGAGTATTCAGGTGATGTGATAACCATTGTTTCATCATCTGCTGTTCCCCATGTGATTGTCCAAGATTTAAATCCATATCCAGCTTTGATTGTTGCTGCAAGATTTACAGTTGCACCGAATTGATATTCGCCAGCACCTGTCACGCTTGAAACGTGCTTGCTTTCGTATTCAACCTTAACCATCACTGTTGTGAGTTTGTAGTAGATATAGATTTCAGTTGAACCGTCACCTGCAATTTGAACGAGTCCGTCTTCGTCAACCTCTTTGCCGTTCATAAATGCTGTGTAGCGAGAGTATTCAAGTCCGTAGAAGTCGTCTGCAACATAGTCAGAGCCAAGAACATCTGCAATGCGGTCCACATAATCTTTCTTGATTTCTGTGAGAGCTTTGTGTGTTGTTCCAACCAATGTCTTAGAAACAATTTCTTTGAATGTTGTGCTGCTGCCGTCTGCTGAAACTTCTTCTTTGTAATACTTCACAACATATGGTGTGTCTGTGTTTGCCTTGAGTGAAATTTCAATCTCGAGACTGTCAGCACCCATTGTGTATTCAAGGGTTGTGCCTGCTGTTGAAATTGATTGTCCGTTTACAACAAATCCGTCGAACACAAATCCGTCTGCCATTTCAAATGTGACTTTGAATCTTTGTCCATATGCCACTGCATATTGCATGTTTGTTGTAGGTTGGATTTCTTTTCCTTCAGCAACAACCTTCAACGTGTCAGTCTTGATACCTTGCATGTTGTTGTCAAGTTTGATGAGTGTCACGTTCTTCACAACTCTGTCATAGTAGATGTAAACAACTGTTGATTCATCACCCTTGATGTAGATTTGTTCACCTGTTTCTTCTGTTTCAGGGATGTTTGTGTTGACACATTCAAATCCTGTCACAAGAAGTTCTCCAAAGTCAACATCTTCACGAGACACGCGTTTGCCTGTTTCGCCATACTTTTCAACTGCTGGATAATTTGGATCTTCAACATATCCATCGCGAGCTTCATTTTGGAACATGTAAACAACCGTATACTTCACGTTAGGGTCAGCGGCTGGCTCTGCTTTCACAGAAACGTTTTCTGCTGGCATTGTGAATGTGAGTGTGAACACTTTGTATCCGTCGCTGTTTGTTGTCTTTGCAACATTGAGGTCAAGAGTCAATGTGTCGCCATCATCATTCTTCAATGTGAAGCTTGTTGTTTCAAGCAAGTAACCCTTGTTGAGTGTGTATTCAAGAGAAACTGCTTGCCCATAAAGCACATCTTCATTTTCTGGAAGTGTAACAAATGCGTTTGAAACGTCAACATTTTCAATTGTGATGCTGAAGTGATCTCTTGTGTACTTAACCTTCACAACTGTTGAGCCATCTCCGGCAATCTTGTCAGTTCCGTCAACAGTTTCGAATGTTGCATAAGTGAATCCTTCAACGCTCATTGCTTTTTCAACTTCTGCTTGAAGCATTGCGTCTGTGATGTCAGCTGCTGTTGTTCCAACCACATCTGCAATCACTTTGTCTGCTGTTGCTGCATAACCAAGATCAAGTTGTTGCATATAAACTTCGATTCTGTAAGGTGTGTCCGTCTTAGGGGCTGCAAGCAAGTTGATTGCAACTTCACCTGCAAGCATCTTCACACTTACGCCGTCAGCTTCAAGAGCATAGCCCTCTGCACTGTTTTCTGTGTCGATTGCAAATCTTCCATTTTCATAACCAGCTGCCAAGGTGAATCCAAGAGTTACCTTTGCTTGGTACTTAACTGTGTATCTGATGTATGAGCCTGTTTCTGAGTCGAATGCATATGTGCCTGCTTCGCCAGATTCAAGAACAACTGTTGCATGAACTGCTTTGTTAAGTGTGAGATTGTAAGAATTTCTTGAGTAGTAAACTCTGATGATTGCAGCTGTTTCACGAGTTACAAGTTGAGAGTCTCCCTCGTTGATATTCTTGTCAACGTTGTAAGTGAATCCTTCAATTTGTGCCCTTTCATCTCTTACAAGCATGTTGTTGTATGCGATTGCACTTGTGATTGTGCTTCCAACGTCATATGTGTAGTCTTCGATGTCAACATAGTTTGATTTGTCTGTTTCATCGTAGCCACCTGTGAGTTTTTCAAGCATAATTCTGATTGTGATGCTTGCTTCACTGTCAAACCATCTTGCGTAAATGTCGATTGTGTCTCCATCCTCTGTTGTCAAGTTTGAAAGTGTAAGTTTTGTGCTTTCATCAGTTGCATGGAATTTAGATTCTCCTGCACCATTTACATATGTCCAACCACCAAAGTCATAAGATTCTTTGATTGCCCATTCCAAATCATTGAGTGATGGGAGTGTAACTTGGCTGCCATATGCCACATTTTCAATTCTGTGTGTTTGAGCACCATCAACACTGTCATAGTGCATCACGATTGTGTATGTGATTGGTGTCCAAACAACATAGATTGTTGCTTCTGTGTCAGTTGCACTCTTTCCTGCAAGGTTGTAAGCATAATACTTGCTGTCAGCTGTGCTGAAGTAAATTCCGCTTTCTGTGATTGCATCAACGCTTTCAACAGTCTTGAGAGTTGAGGTGTCTACGCTTGTTGACCAAGCAGTTGCTGTGTAACCAGCTCTTGTGAGGCCTTCAAGTCCTGCGATTTCTTCAATCTCACCATAAACAGTGTCGATGTCTGAAAGTGTACCTTCGCCGCCATTGTAGTTATACTTGATTGTGTAAGCATTTGCTTCCCAAACTGCGTACAATTCTTTGTCTGCATCCCATGGATATCCTTCATAAGTTGCTGCCAAATCGTATTGAGCTTCTGTTGCGTTTGCTTCATCTGCCCATCCAAGCAATGTGTGTCCTTCAACTGAGAATGTTCCGTTGAATGCGAATGTGTCAAAGTATGATACAGCTTGTGTTGTCTTTGTTGTTAAATCTTCATCAAAATTCTTGAAGTATGTGATTGTGAATGTCTTAACTTCAACATCAACGTTCACTGCAATCGCCTTGCATGGCATTGTGTATGTGATTGTGTTGCCATCTTCAAGTTCTGTGTATTCTTGCTTCAAGCCTTCGCCTGTGATTGTCACTTTGTTGAGTTTGTATCCTTCTGCAATTGCAATTGTGAATGTCATGCTTGATGTGTATTCAACTTGTTGTGTTCCACCATGTGTTGCGGTGAACATGTTGTTTTCAGCTTCTGAAGAGTTGTAAGCAACCTCGATTGAATCAATTCCAACTGGGTTTTCTTCTTCATCCACTGTCCAATCGATTGTCAAGCCAAATGTTGCAAGGTCATATTCAACATTGATTTCTGTGTCACCTGTTGGAGCAATCACAAGGTCGTCTCCAGACTCTCTGATGCGTCCGAATGTGAAACCTGCTTTTTCAACTCCATAAGCTGTCAAATCAAGTGTTTCAAATGTTGCTTTCACTGTTGCTTCTTCGATTGTGCTGTTTGTAATTCCGACAAGTTCTTCACTGCCAACTGCGATGTATGTTCTTGTTGCCAAGTCATAGATGAAGTAGTTAACTGTGTAAGCTGTGTCAGTGTTTTCTTCCCAAATTGCTATTGCTGTCAAGTCTTCCGCCACACTATATTCAAATGGAGTACCGTTTTCAAATGTCTTGGTTTCTCCACCAATCACAATTTCCCAATGTACAAAGTGGAATCCTGTTTGCTTGAATGGATTGGCGTCAAGTTTCACAGTTGTTGTATATTGGATGCTTTGTGTGTGAGTGTCGTAACCAGCTTCAGTTGTTCCTCCGTTTCCATTGAAAGTGATTGTGTAATACTTAGGACTTGCAGTTGCTGTCACAACAAGGTCAGCTGTTGTCATTACAAACTTGCCATCTGTGAATGTCACGTCTGTTGCTGCATAGTTTGCATTTTCATAGCCGGTTTCAAATGTTGAAGTGATTTGAATTTCAACGCCATGAAGTACTGTTGCTGTGAGAACGTTAGTTTCAGGGTTGAAGTTTACGTCTTTGATTGCATCAGCTTTGAGTGTCTTGCCTTCTTCAGCCACTCCTTCAATTGAAATTGAGTTGAAAGCTTTTTCATCTGCGTTGATTGTGAGTGTGTATGCCTTTCTTGTGTAGTAAGCAACAAGTGTCAACGATCCTTCAGCTGGAACATTTCCGCTGAGAACGTTGTTTTCGTTGTTTGTGTCAAACTCGAATCCTGTCTTATCTTTGATTGCAATTTCAACAAATTCATTTGTCTCACCTGTTGTTGAAACATACATAGATACGTCTTCTTCATATGTTCCATAAACAGTTTCAAAGTAATATCTGAATTCATATGTTTGCTTTGTTGCTTGCCATACTGCATACAATGTCTTGCCTGCAAGGTCTGTGTATGCATCGTATGCTTTGTCAGCATAAACGCCTTCTTCAACCATGAATGTTGAAACTGCGTATCGTTCATCAACTTCGCCTCTTGCCGCTTCTTCAGCTCCAATTGCCCATCCAAGGAAGTTGTATCCTGTTCTGATCCAGTTAAACTTCTCGCCTGCGATGTATCTGATTGAGTAAGCTTCGTTATATGTCACTTGCTCTGTCACTTCTTCAGTGCCATCACCTGCGTTCTTGTTGTATGTGATGTCGTATACTTTTGCGTTTGTCACTGGAGTGATTGTGATGTAGTATGCTGGCATTCCGCTTACTTCATATCTTCCGGTTTCTTCGTTAAGAGCAAAGCCCATAACCTTTTCGCCGTTGAAGTAGAATCCGTCATAAACACCATCGTTACCCCATGTGAGTGTCCATGATGTTTCTCCGTCGACAAGTGCTTTTGAACCTTCACCCATTGTTGCTGTTGCTGTGAAGCCTGTGTATTCGTAGCCGTCTTGCATGTTGAGAACAACATCATAGATTGTTTCAAAGTAGATGTTATATCCTGTGCTTGTTGCTCCAGAAATTGTGTTGTTGTAGATTTCATATGGTTCGAAAGATTGAACTCCAACGGTTCCGGCTGTGTTCAATGTCAAGCCATAGTGTTGTCTTGTGTAGTTCAAGTAGATTGTTGTGTAATCTTCTGCTTCTTCTGCATACTTGATTGTCACTGTTTCAGCACCTGTTCTGTCTGTGTAACCAGAGAACATAAAACCTTCAATTGCTTTCACAAGTCCCCATCCAGTGAGATCTGTGTATGTCACAACCTTATCTGTTGTGCCTTGGTTGCATACGATAGGGTCGCTGTCCGTGTAGTTTGTGTCTGTCCAATTTGACAACGCATAAACCACATTGAAGCTGATTCCTGTCATTTCTTTTGCAAGAACATCAATCACTGTATCGCCAGCAATTGTTGATTCAAGAGCAAGAGCTCCTGCTTCATCAGCTGCAACATCGTTGATTTCAAATCCTTCAAATTCATATCCAGCAACGAGTGCATTTGTTGCATCAACTTTGATTGTGTCTGCATACTTCACGCTGATTGTTTCTGCATATGTTGCACATGTGCCGTTCACAAGGATTGCAAGCTTGCTTGCGTCAATTCCCTTGTCTGGAACAATCTTGAGTTCATATGTGTTTGCTTCCCAAACTGCATACAAATCAACATTTGTTGCGTAAACTTCAAGTGTGAAGTTGTCTTTGTCTGTGTAGTCTCTTCTCTCGCCTGCTTCGTCTGTTGACCATCCAAGGAGGTGATATCCTTCTCTTGTGAAGTCGTTTTCAGTGAGAACAAGAGTTTCTTTATATGTGCCTGTTTGTGTGTAAGATTCTGCGTCTTTTGAATCCTTTCCGCCCAAGCCATTGAATGTGATTGTGAAGTCTCTTGGTGTTGTTTCAACCGTGACTGTTGTGTCGCCGTTCATCACAAACTTGCCGTCTGCATCTGTTTCGGTTTCAACAACAAAGTCGCCGGCTGCATAACCTTCGTCTGTTGTTGTCTTTGTCAAAACAACGTTTGCTTCAAATCTCACGCTGTATGTGCCATTGTTGAAGTCTTCGATATAGAAGTTTTCGTCATCAGCATTTGTTTCTTCTGTTGCAGCTGTCACGCTTACGCCATCTCCAGCAACAACTGTGAGAGTGAAGTATTTTCTGCTGTAGTTTACAATAATTCTTGTTTCGCCGTTTGCATCAACTTTTGCAAGTTTAATATCTCCTCGATATTCGAATCCATCAACTGTTGGCATTGCACCATCAGCGTCATCCTCTGTTGCAAACAACTTCAAGATGTCTGCTTCTGTGAGAGTTGTGTCAGCAAGTGCTGTTGCATCTTCAATTGAAGCAACGCTTCCTTCAACATAAGCGTCTCCAGCAAGGTTTTCAAATCTGAAGTCAACTGCATATGTTACTTCTGCCGCATCCCACTTAGCATAGATTGTATGGTTTTCAGCTGTCTTCACGATGTCAGAAGCTTCAACCTCATTTCCTGCTGTGCAGTTTGCATCTGTGAACCATCCACCAAATGTGTAGCCAACTCTCGTGATGTCGTTTCCTGTTGGAAGCCCAACAACTGTTCCTTCTGCTGTGTATGCTGTTGAGTATGCACTGTCGAAGATAACTTTAAGTGTTTCATATGTTGATGTGATGTCCCCTGTTGTGTTTGCTTTCTTGTTTGTATCAAGAGTGATTGTGTATTCAACTGCTGTGTAATATACTTTCACTTCTTTTCCTTCAAGGCTGTCCATTGTCACTGTGATTGACACTTGGTCTGTCACATAACCCACAACCTCAGGAGATACAACAGTAACGCTTCCGTTGTATGGAACTGCTTGGATGTTTGCTTGAGCAACATCAACATCTCCAGCTTCGGTTGCCTTCACGTATCTAACTGTGAGGATAGGTTCTGATTTTTCCCACTTAGCAACAAGAACAACGTCACCGTAAAGTCCTGCTTCAAGTGTTTCTTGTGGCAATGAGATGTCTCCTGTGAAGAGGGTATGCCAGTTTGCTGTTGTTTCGTCGTATCCTTCTCTTGTGTAACCCAACAATCTGTATCCTACATATGTGATGTTAACTTGAGTGAGGAGTGTGATTTCATCTTCAACTGTGTATTCAACAACATGGTTGCCGTTTTCGTCAGTTTCAACATCCTTAAATTCGCCTTCGTTTGCCTTGTATGTGATTGTGTATGTGATTGGAGTCCAAACTGCGAACAATTCTGTGTCAGAATCTGTATAGCAAGTGAATGCGTCTTCATCTGCATATTCAACCTCACCTCCGGCTGTTGTTGACCAACCTTCAAATGTGTAAGCTGTGCGCTTGAATGTTGCTTTTGCAAGTGTCACTGACTTAGAGTAATCAACTGGTGTTGCAGCCATTTCACCTTCACCACCATTTGCGTTGTATGTGATTTCATGAGCATTTTCTGTCCATGTTGCGTAGAACACAACTTCGCCTTCTTCTGCAAGTTTATCAGCAGTTTCATTTGCAACATAAACCTTGCCTGTTCCTTCAGCATTTCTTGTCCAACCTGCGAATGCGTAACCTGTTACTTCAAATCCAACAGTTTCAACATCTTTGATTGTCACAAGTGCTGTGTACAGATAGTCCGCATCCGTCACAACAACCCCTTCAAGTTGTGCATAAGCTGGATAGTTTGACTTGTACTTCACCGTGTATGAGTTTTCTGTCCATTGTGCTGTGAGTGTCACTATCTTGCCAGCTGTTGCTGTAAGTCCTGTCACTTTGCCTTCGTCAACAAGTTGTTGCGTCTTGCCTTCGTCGTCAACATATGTCCAACCTGCGAATGTGTAACCAACTTTGCCGAACTTATTTGCTTTCAATGTGTGTTCAGCAGTGTATAAAATGTCTTCATCAGCATCCATTGTTCCTGTTGAACCTTCGCCAGCAACGTATTCGATTGTATACCTGTTTTCACTCCAGATCATGTACAATGTCAAATCTTCCTTGAGAAGATATGTGAATGTCTCGTCAAGTTCATAAGCCTTTGTCGCTTTGTCTGTTGACCAGTAGAGTGGAGTGTAGCCAGTTCTTGCGAATGCCTTAATCATTGTGAATTCTTGGTTGTATGTTGCTGTCTCAACAGTTGCTGTTTCGTCCGCTGCGATGTTTGCATAGAATGAAACGTTATATGTGTTGTTGTCAGCCATAGCCTTGATTGTGACATCTTCAAGAGCTGCTGTGAATGTGTATTTCCCGTCAGCAAATGTCGCACCTTCGAATTCTGCTGCTGTGTAGCCAGTGTTGCCATCTTCATCAGTTTCAACTGTTGAAGCGAGAACAATTGTTCCACCATAACGAAGTTCGAATGATGTTGTGCCTGGGAATGTGTAAGAAATTGTTTCACCAGCATTGTTATAGTTTTCAACAGTTGCTGTGATTGTGTCAATTCCTTCGTCAGCTTCAAGTGTGACTGTGATTGTGTCACGGATGTAATATACATTGAGAACTGTTGAGCCATCTCCAGCAATCTTTCCGCTTGCTGAGAATGTGTAACACTTAAATCCTGCGATTGTTTCAAGTGAAAGTCCGTCAAGGCTTTCAATGTCTTCACCTGTGATTCCATGTCCGATTCCGTCCATTGATGTCACGCCGTCATCCTTGAGGGCTTTATATGTGTAGTCGTTTTCAAGATCGTCTCCGCCTGTTGATTGCAAGTTTTCAACATAATACTTGATTGTAAATTCAACGCCAACTGCATTTACGTTCACGCTCAAGCTTGTGCTTGTTGCAGTCATAACAAATTGACCTGTTGTCACATTGCCAGCTGTAGCTGTTCCTGTGACGCTTTCGTTCGACCATGATGCAAATTCATAACCAGCTGCGATTGTTGCAGAAAGGTTAATCACTTGTTCATACTTAACAGTATAAACATTTGCGTTTTCTGTTGATTCTGCATTTGCTGTAAGCCCTGTTGCAACAAATCCTGCAACGCCTGTTGATGTTGTCAATGTCAATGTAAGGTCTTTTCTGCCATACTTAACAATCATGATGTTGGTTGCTTCATCAACGCCGATTGTCAAGTCATTTACATCATCAAATTCAAATCCTTCAAGAAGTCTTGATTCATCTTCAACGATTGTCTTGATGTCTGCATACTTCACTGTGTCATCAACTTTTGCTGTGTCTGCAACTGTCACATCAGCAACGTTTGCATTTTCAACATACTCGCCGTCCAAGTTTTCATATCTAAACTTGATTGTGTATGACTTTGTTTGAGATTCAACTTCAATTGCAAACTCAACATCCCCTGCAATGTTGAATGTGTATGGGTTTGTTGTTCCGTCTGTTTCTCCGTCAAATGTCACAAAGTCATATCCTGCTTTGAGAGTCGCTTCAAGTGTAACTTCATCGTTATACTTATAAGTTCCTTCTCCAGTCACTGCTACAACACCCTTTTCAGGTCTTACAACTGTCACTGTGTATCTTGCTCTTGTGTAGTAGAGTCTCAAAACGATTGTTTCTGAGCCGCTTACAATTCCACTTGTCACAGTGTCTTCATGTGTGAGATCAAGAGTGAAGTGTTCATATTTCACTGTTTGATCGATTTCAACTTCAGATTCTGTGTCAGCTGTCATTGTCGTTGTGTGGGTTGTGATGTCAGAAAGTTCACTTGCTTTGATTGCTGTATCAAGAGCATATTCTCCATCAACCTTTTCAAGGTAGTATTCAACTTTATAGCTTCCTGAACCAATTCCCCACTTAGCATAAACTGTAAGTGTTTCATCAGTCAAGTCGCGGTTCCATACAACTACACTTTCAACTGTTGTTGTGTAACCTTCAAGCGCAACAAGAGCACCGTCTTTGATTACAAAGTCAGTTGCCGTTTCACTTGCTGCATGCTTATCAAGTGTCCAGCCAAGGAATGTGTATCCATTTCTTGTTGGATTTGTGATTGTTGAGATTGCACTTGAAGCATATGTCACTGTCACTTCTGTTGAGCCGTTTTCCCCATCATTGCTGTCAAGTGTGATTGTGTATGTTTCTGGTGTCCACTTAGCATAGAAGCTGAGTGTTTCGTAAGTCAAGTCACGGTTCCATACAACTACACTTTCAACTGTTGTTGTGTAACCTTCAATAACAACGAGAGCATTGTTTTCAATCACCATATTGATTCCACCAACAAGCGTCCAACCTACAAATACATATCCTGTGCGTGTTGGGTTTGTGATTGTTGATATTTCGCTTGAACCATATGTCACAGTCACTGAATCTGAACCATTTTCGCCACCATTGTTGTTAAGAGCAACTGTGTATGTTTCTGGTGTCCACTTCGCAAAGATTGTAATGTCTTCATCTGAGAGGTCTCTTGCCCATACAACTGCGCCATCAACTGTTGCTGTGTAATCATCAAGAGCAACAAATGCGTTGTCGATAATCACGTAGTCTTCAGCATCAGCTGTGAGTGTCCAGCCAAGGAATTCATGACCAACCTTTGTTGGGTTTGTGATGGCAGTAATCACATTTGAATTATAAGTTACGTCAACTGATGTTGAGCCAGCTGTGCCATTGTTGTTGTCAAGTGTGATTGTGTATGTTTCTGCTTTTGCTTGTGCTGTCAGTGTCACATTGTCAAGTCCCATCTTGAGGCTTGGTTGAGATTCTTTCGTGTTGTCAAAACCTGTGAGTGCCACAGATGTCTCTGCAAAGTTGTTCCATGTGTAGCCTTCTGCCACTTCAACTTCAA
>JAGBFI010000033.1 GCA_017936585.1 Clostridia bacterium
AAGCTTTCCATCCGCTTTCAATCTGTCAACAACAAGTTCCACAACATCTGTTGTTTTCTTTCCAGCAAGGAACCCTGTGCTGTCAAGCATAACCCCTTGCTCGTTGATTGGACAAATTTCTGGAAGCCCCAACTTTTGACCAAGTTCAAAGTCTTCCGCACCGCAACCTGGAGCAATATGCACCACGCAAGATCCTTCCACATTGTCAACCTCATCCCATGCAACAATTTTGTGTGCAAAGGTTTGCTCTCCAAGTTCTGGGAAGCAAGTTTCATATTCAAGTCCAACAAGGTCAGCCCCCTTGAATTCTTCCAAAATTTCAACATCATGTTTCAAAATCTTCAAGCGGTCTTTTCCAATCACAATGTTTTCACCCTCAAAGTTGACTTTTACATAGTCAAATTCAGGATTGACAGCAAGAGCAACATTTGCAGCAAGCGTCCATGGGGTTGTTGTCCATGCAACCATCTTGAAATCCTTGCCCTTAACAGGAAGTTTGATGAAAACAGCTGTATGCTCAACTTCGTGATAAGAAGATGACATTTCATGCTCTGACAAACTTGTTCCGCAGCGTGGGCACCATGCCATAGGACGATTTTTCTTGATGATCCAGCCATGCTTGTCGCATTCTTTCAAAAAGTGCCAAATTGATGTGATGTTGTGGTCAGTGTTTGTGAAATATGAGTTCTCCCAGTCCATCCATTGTCCCATGCGGATTGACTGATTTGTGATTTCATTTGCAAAATGGTTCACTCTCTCCATACATCTGTTTGTGAACTTGTCCACACCATAAGCCAAAATCTCAGGCTTACCGTTGAGTCCAAGTTCTTTTTCAATGTTGACTTCCACCCAAAGACCTTGCCCATCAAAGCCGTTTTGATATTGACAATCCTTGCCCTTAAGTGCATTGTAACGAATTGTCATATCCTTGAGCGTTCTTCCCCAGAAGTGGTGAATTCCCAAACGATTGTTTGCAGTTGCAGGGCCGTCCAAAAATCTGAAGCGTTCATGTCCCTTGTTTTTCTCCACCAACTTGTTGAAAGATTTGTTTTCTTCCCAAAATTTGAGGATGTCATGTTCCATTCCCACAAAATTTGGCATTGTTTGTTCCTTTTTCATATCGTTTTCTCCTTTTAAATGCAAAAAAGCCTTGAAAGTTACAAGAACCCTCAAGGCTTCAAACCACTTGTAAACTTTCAGCGTGCCATCACACACCTGCTAAACTTACGGGAAGCATGCCGTCTTTCTTACTTCAAACAAAGTTTCAAATTAAAGCCTCTGTTTACTCTCAGAAAGCAACTCGAAAAGTGATAATTCAAGCCCCTTCATGTTGCCTTTCACCAAATGGCAACTCTCTGAAAATCTGAAAACTTAAATCGTGTCTTTTCTCAAACGTCTTTGTAACATGATTATTTTATCATCATTGACTGAAATTGTCAATTATTTTCAATAATTCTCCAAAAGTTTGTTCATCTTCACAACATCTGCACCTGTCAAAATGCCAAGAGGCTTCTCTTTCGCCCCACCATTTTGTGTGATAAGCACCACCAAAAGTTTGGAATTTTGATGAAAAAGGGCAAGTGACTGTTCAATTGTGATATCTCTGCTTGCAACGGCATAATAGGAGCTGTTTTCAATCTTTGAAAGCATATCCTCAATCTTCACAGCGTTGAGGAAGGTGTCAACCTTGCCGCCCGAAAGCAAGAACTTTCCAAGAGCATCCAAAATTTTCTGACCATTTGCAATGCCAATAATTTCATTGTCATCATTGAAAACAGGAATGTTTGAATAGTTTGAAGAAGAAATCAAACAAATGACATCCTTCATGTTTTTTGATGCGTGAACCGACAAAACATCTCTTCTTGCAACTGTGTCAAGCGCGCGAGGTGGAGTCGTCAACAATTTCTCAATTTTTTCGATTTTTTCAACAACCTCAATGTGTGGCTCAGCAATCACATAGTCCTCGTTGCTGTGAACAATGGCGTTTCTAAGTCTGCCATAGCCCACCAAATCGTCTTCATATTTTCTGATTGTGTAGTTGAACGCCACCGCTCTTCTCACAGCCTCAGAAAACCCCATACTTCGGTTGAAGTTATATCTCGACTTTATTGCATAATCAATGTTATTGAACGCCGACAAAAATCTCATTGCATTGGTTTTTGCATCGTTTGTTTCAATATCATTTGCAACCTCAACATTTTCATCTTGTGGTTTTGCCTGTTTAACTCTTCCCATAATCCCTCAAAATTCAAAATTATATTTTTATTATACATAAAATCGCAAAAAATCAAAAGAAAATAAGCCAGTTTTCAAAAATTTCATATTCAAGCACAAAATTTTTGCTGCAAAAAGATTTAAAAACAGACAAAAAAGCAAGCGAAAAAACAAGTGAAAGCAGAAAGCCACAAAACTTTTTCAAATTTTTATATTAAGTCTCAACATTCGAAGCTGTTGGCGTGAAATTCAAAGAACTGTTGCTGCCAAGATAGACCTGAGGCACTTTTCCAACAATGACACTTTCAGCAACAAGCATTTCCGTCACGCTGTCAATTGTTGCAGTATACGCTGGCAAAATCATGCTGACACTGGCATAAAGATGAATATAAACTGAGTGATTTGTCTGATTTATCCCCGCACTTGCAAAACTGCTTTGAAAAGTGGACGTCATCGCGCCAATCGACACAAGTTTCAAGTTAATTTTTGGACCAACACCCGACAAAAACGGAAGCCCAGTGAAAGTTCCAAGCGCAACATCAATGCCTTTTTTGCCCATATTGTCAAGATACACTTGCGCCACTTGATAAAACTTTCTTGCAATAAGGTTGAGCCTCACCGTTTGAAGAGAGATGAGACTGACATTCCCCTCATTGTCATATGTGACATCCACCAAATCGTCATAAGTCACATTTTCTTCATTCAAAACATCATAAATCGCATCACTAACTGCCGAGGTTGAAAGCGAAAAAACCATATGCCGTGTCGCTTCAACCACAATTGGATTAACGACACAAAAAACATATGCAAAAGCCGCCACAAGAATACTCAAAAAAATCACCAAAACAACTTTGGCTTTTCTTCGTTGGCGCTTCTTGAATTTGCTTTCATAGAGCTTAACTTTGCAGTTTTTTCTCATATCAAAATATGTATATGACAAAAACAGACAGATTTTTCCAACAATTTTTCAAGTTTTTTGTTGTGTTCTACTTACAGCACAACACCAACATATTGTGTAGTACGTATTGCATAACACCACAATCTTTAGTGTATTATGCAGAATTAGAAGCAAAAACCTCAAATTGCAAAGTTTCTCACTTCTTCGTGTGAGAGCGGAAAATCAAGGCAAACAAAAATGCAAAGCCAATTGCAGCAGCAATACCTCCTGCCGTGGCGGTTAAGCCACCAGTGAACACTCCCAAAAGCCCATGAGTTTTCACTGCCCCAATCACACCTTTTGCAAGAGAAGCCCCAAACCCAACAATTGGCACATTGATGCCTGCTTTTGCAAAATCGGAGATGTAATCAAACACTCCAATTGCCTCAAGGAAAATGCCAATCAAAACAAAGGTCACCAAAATACGCGCAGATGTCATGTTTGTTGTGATAATCAAAAGCTCACCCAACATACACACAAATCCACCTATCAAAAACACCCATAAATAATCCAAAAATATTTCAATTTCAAACCCCTTGAGAACTATTCTCTCCTTTCTTTGTCGATTTTATAGATTTATTTTTCATTCCCCTCATATTTGCAATTTTCTTTTCATTTTGCTTGTTAACATAATCCTCCTTTTGCTTTTCAGTTTGTTTTTTCTGCTGCTTTTCAGCCTTCATATCAACATCATTTTCAATCACAACTGCATGACAAACGCAAGGAATTGTGTCTCCCTGCTGTGTTGAAGTTGGCGACAGCAAAGCCCCTGTTGGCAAAAACAAAATTTTTCTATATTGTCCTTCTTTAAGTTTCTGAATGATGTATGAGTTGAAAACCGTGGCACAGCAACCGGATCCAGAGCCTCCGCAAAGCGTTTCTTGTTCACTTTTGAAATACATCTGTCCACAGTCGCCATAATTTACCCCCAAATTCACACCTTCATCTTCCATTAAATCAATCAAAATTTCACTGCCCAACTTTCCAAGGTCTCCGGTCAGAATGAGGTCATAGTCATCTGGTGTTGTCTTTGTGTTTGCCAAATGATTTAAAAGCGTATCTCTCGCTGCCGGTGCCATTGCAGCACCCATATTGTTGACATCATTCACTCCCCAATCAACAACACGTCCAAGCGTAACCATGGAAATTTTTGGACCTCTGCCATCAAGCGACAAAACCGAGGCCCCCGCACCCGTGACCGTCCATTGTGCCGTTGGTGGGCGCTGATTCCCAAGTTCAAGCGGGAAGCGATATTGTCTTTCAGCGGTCGAAAAGTGTGAGCCCGTGCAGCATACCACATTTTTGCAATACCCACTGTCCACCAAAATTGACCCGAGTGCAATGGTTTCCGCCATGGTCGAGCACGCCCCATAAACCCCAAGAAATGGAAATTGAAACATTCGTGCAGCATATGATGAGCTGACGATTTGGTTCAAAAGGTCGCCCGCAATCATTAAATCAATATCCTTTTGTTGCAGATTCGCCTTTTGAATAACTCCCGTTATGGCTGTTTCCAGCATTTTTCGCTCTGCTCTCTCAAAGGTTTTTTCCCCAAAACAGTCATTTTTCATGACATAATCAAAATATTCGCCAAAATTCCCATTTCCCTCTTTTGGCCCCACAATTGTGTACGAGCCAATAATCCTCGGTTGTTTTTTCAATATAAATGTTTGTTCTTTTTGCATCGAAACACGTCTTCCTTTTAAAATAAAGAAATAATCCAATAAATCAACCCAACCACCATACTCGAAACCACTCCAAAAACAATCACGGGTCCAGCAATCGTAAACATCTTCACACAGATTCCGTAGACGATACCTTCACTTCTGAACTCAATTGACGGGCTTGTGATGGAATTCGAAAATCCGGTGATAGGCACAATCGAGCCGCCGCCAGCAAACTTTCCAATTTGGTCATAAACGCCAATTCCTGTCAAAAACGCAGCTATAAAAATCAAAATAATCAGTGTCATTGCCCAAGCAGATTGTTGAGACAGATTTGGAAAGCCAAGCATAAGCAAATCGTTTATACCCTGCCCAATCAAGCAAATAATTCCGCCCACCAAAAACGAATTAAAAAGCGTTGGCCAAGGTCTGGTTTTTGGTATTTTAGCGGAAACATATTTGTTGTACATCTCATTGCGTTTTTTATCTTCCATTCTTCAATAACTCCCTTTGTTTCAAAATTTTATCCATAAAAAAGAAAAATAAACACATAATGAGATTTTAAAAACAAAATTTCAACCCAAAAGTCAAAAAAAAACAACATATTAAATACAACCGGTGATAAAACAAACAGGAATCATAAATCATGAATTTAAAAATAAGAAACTGAAAAACCCAAACCTCCCGAATCGAAATTTCACCATAAAAGTTTGCATAAATTAAACAGTTTCGCAAAAACTAAGAACATCTTATGGAGGTTTTATGAAGAAAATTATTTTAGGAACACTGGCAGCTGCAATGTGCGTAACTGTCACTGCATGCGGAACTTCAGCAAATGACGCCGCACTCAACAATTTGGGCAATCAGCTTGACAAAACAGCAAACACAATCTCAAACATTCAAACAGTCAACCCAACTGACCTGAATTTATCAACAAAAACTCTTGAGACGATTGCAAACAAAGACGCGTCTGTCTACAGCAACGTCATCAACACACAACAAGCACTTCTGAATGAGGAATATTATAAGATGGACATCTTAAACAAAACCTCTAAAATCAAAAATTCTCTTGGAAAAGATTTGAAACTTTCAAAGGCTCAAACAAACGCCATAAAAGAACTCACAAACAACCTTGCCAAATACACAAACTCAGTTGAATATTCAAAAACTGAGATGAATTCAAGCGTGAAATCAATTGTTTCAATGAAGAAAAATGTTGAGAAAAACAGCGACAAGATCAACGCAAAATTGAACAGACTGGCATGCAACTCAAACTCACGCGCTGCTTATTATGAAAACATTTTGAGCACTCTCAACGAATTGGATTGCTACATCAGCGGTTCATGTGGCAACGAACAAACCCAGACTGACATAGACACAGCAAACAGCACTCAAAGTTCTGAAGAAACAAAAAAACAAGAGCAGACTTCTGACAGCAAATCAACCGAAAACAAGAACGGCTCACTCACAAAAAACATTGACACATATTTACCAAGCGACACAACAAGCGGAGTAGAAAATTGTCCAAATTGCACCAATCAAACAAACACACAAAACAACAACTCAGCCGAAACAAACAACTCAAATCCAGCAAACAACGGAACGATCGCACCCGCTCAACCCTATGCCATTCCACCAAGACCAGCATATCCGTCCAACGGCATGAACGCACCATACAACACAAACAATGCTTATGCAGCATTCGGCGCTCCAAGTGGGATGTATCCAAGTCAGCCATATGGCTACAACTCAAACAACATCAATATGCGCTACAACCGCTATAACACTTCGAAAAACACTGACACCTACGCCCCAACAGCACGCAACATTGACACATACAGATTCAATCCAGCAAATGGTGCCTATGGCAACAATTACAATGCATACAACACAGTCACCAATGGAATAAACAGCGGCAATGCCGCCCAAAACACATACAACATCAACAACACGGCTGCTCAGCCCGTTTCAAATTCCGATGAAAAACAACGCCTTGAAAGTTTTGAGGAAATCAAAGATGGTGAAATTCAAAAGGTTGCCGAAACAAAAACAGCCGAAGTTGACTCTTCAAATGCAACTAACGAAATAAAAAATCAATCATCCCTTGAGAATGCAACATCAGAGGAGACTTCAGCAACACCAGCCGATGCAACAACTAAGCCCGCAGTTCAGTCGATTAAAAAAAATGAGGATCAAAAATCAACTAATACGACAGTTGACAAGTCAACAAAGAAATCTGAAACAAAAACTATAAATACAGATCAAAGTGTTGAAAAATCTGATGAAAAAGGCACAAAATCTGAAGCACCAAACCAAAAGGCTGAAAGCAGCACTCAAAGCACAAGCAACCCACAAAACGCAGAAATCAACTCTCAAAACGCGGAAATCAACTCTCAAAACGCAGAGGATAAAGTTCAGAATTCAGAAAATGATTTGAAAAATTCAGAAAACAAATCTCAAACATCCAACACAAACAAGCAAAAAACACTAAAAAGCAATCCTTTCAAAGGTTCAAAAATCAAGATTAGAGATGTAAGAAACAACCAACAAAAAACTGCTGAAAAAATTGATGCGGAGAAGGCCGCTCCCATCGTTGCACACGACAAAACAAACAGCTCTGCCAACATTTATGTGATGACATCAAATAAAGATATCAACAAAACAATTGAAAAATATATCAGATAAAAAAATTGGATATATCAAATAAAAAAAATAGTCCCATCATCCACAGAATCACAATAAAAAAAAGCTTTCAACTAGAAAGCCTTTTTTATTTATTTGCAAATTAATTCCATTTCTTTTCCCTTCTTTTTCGGGATTTTCTCACACTCCACAGCATTCAAAAAATTCTCATCAAAATTGACATCTTCTATCTTCGTCTAATCCCTCCAAAGTTGCTGCCTCCAACTGAGCGTCCGGCGCCACCATTCGAACCAAAAGAAATTCGTGGTCCAGAACCACCGCCACGTCCACCTCTGCTGTTATGTGGGCCAGAACCGTTTGAAATGATGCGTCTCACCCTGATATGACGAGATCTATAGAAAGCTGTGCAAACAGCAACGTCAACCATCATGCTCTTGTCGACCAGTTTTGGAGCTTCAACCTCCAAGACTTCCAACTTGCCAATCCACTTTTCACTTACACCAAGCACGAATGCATATGGCAACACCTCAAAAAACACCTCAGGATTTTCCTCCACAAGCATTTTAATTCTGTCTTTTTCTGCCACCTCAAGAAACTCTTTGAATCCCAAAACTTGACCGAGTTTCACAAGTCCATCTTTCTTGTAAATTTGAATTTTTCTTGACATAAAGCACACAAAAAACAAAACAGCAGCCGCGCAAACAAGGAAAATCACTTGATAGATGTCCGTCCAGAAGAAATAGCAACTCAGCCCCGCAATCACCGCCAACAACACAATCAAGCACACAAGCGCCAAAGTTTTTCCCTTCTTTTGATTGTTTTTGTGCCGATAGTCATAATACCTCAAAAACCAATCGGACGCAAAAACATAAAGCGCAGTCGCAGCAATCGCAAAGATTTCAACAATTGGAACAAAGTCAATGAAATATTCCAATCTGAAGTACATCGCAGAAAAATAGAATAAAAACGCAAAAATACAAACAAAAACCTGTCTCACCCACAGCGCCTTAGCGTCGAAATATCTTCCGCCAACATTCTTTTCAACAGTTGACACTGCTTGACTCACGGCTTGGCTTACTCCCACGCTCGTTTCAATTTGACTTGCAAGAACTTCCTTTTTGCCCGCAAAAATCGCGTTAAAAATGTTTTTCTCATATTCGCTTGCATTGTTTGGCAACTTTTCGATGATGTTATAAAGCTTTTGGTCGTCTTTGTCATTGGAGATAATAATATATTTCTTGCTCGCCCAATAAACAAGAAGTGACGACACATCCTCACTGTCAACCATTCCGTCCACAAGAAATCCAAGCTCAACAGGAGTCATTTCGTCAGGACTGTTAAACTCAACAACCTTCACCATGTCCCCCTTGTCTTTATGCTTGAAATAATAAACCATAAAAACAATCAGCGTGACAACAAATGCCACACCCAAAATGACACACATCACATCAAAACCAGCAATCGCCCAAAAGAAATCGCTTATGATGATAAAAAACGATTCGATGTATGTGAACAAAAAGATGTTGATTCCCAAAAACGTACTAAGAAAGCCCTTAAGCAGACCATTTTTCATAGGCACACCCTATTAAAACTTAACTTGAGGAGTTTTTCTTTCTTCTTTGTCTTCAATTTCAAACAAATCAGCTTGCTCAAACTTAAACTTTCTTGCCACAAGATTGGATGGAAAAACCTCGATTTTGTTGTTAAAAATTTTCACACATCCGTTGTAATATTTTCTCGCATTCACAATTTCTCCCTCGATGCTTGAAAGTTCGTTTTGAAGCTGAGTAAAGTTTGCATTTGCCTTAAGTTCTGGATAGTTTTCTGTGACAGCAAACAACTTTTGCAAAGTGTCTGTCAACATATTTTCATTTGCGGCTTTTTCTTTTGGAGTTGTTGCGCTCATGCAAGAATATCTCGCCTGCATAACATTTTCCAAAGTTTCATTTTCATGCTTTGCAACGCCTTTTACTGTTTCAACAAGGTTTGGCACAAGGTCGTATCTCTTTTTCATGTACACATCCATTGTTGAATATCCTTCCTTCACATTGTTGCGAAGCTTCACAAGCGCATTATAAACCTTGATAACCCAAGCCACAATGCAAACCGCTGCCAAAACAATCAACATGCCCAAAACAATCAACACAATTCCCCAAATTGGCATAAAACCCTCCTATTTTGTTTTATATTTTCATTCTAACACATCAAAAACGCATATTCAAAATATTTTATCCATTTTTTTCTTTTAATATCCCACTTTATCCTTCTGTTTTCTGATAACATACAAAAGAATTTTTGCAAAAACGAAAACAATGAAAATAATCAAGAAAATCCAGAAATAAGTCAAAACATCACCAGAAAGCAATGAAGAGGAAGTCTTTTTGAACATCACAACAATTTCACAACTTTCCGATTTGATTTCAGAAACCTCAAACGCATTATTGACAACTTCAACTTTTTCACCATTCACTGTCACATAATCTACCTCATACCCCTCTTCTGGAGAGATGGTGTAAGTTCGGCTTGCACCATAAGGGATGTCCGTCTCAATTCCTCCCGAAGCCGAAACAGATTCAACCTCGCCACCGATCCCCCACACAAAGCTCACTGTGCAGAAAACCTCTTCATATTCGACTGAAATCGTGACATCCTCAGAGATGTTTTCAAGCGTGATATAACCATCAACTGCGGTCACAACCTGCCCATTGACATAGATGCTGTCAATGATGTACCCCTCTTTTTGAACTATCTTAAAACACAAGGTGTCGCCGCGTGCAACAGCACATTTTTTCGTGTTCAAAGCAACATCTCCGCTGCTCTCCTTCACAAAAACATCGCCACAGTCACCAAGATTGAACGAAACGTCAAGTTTTTCTCTTGGTGTGACCTGAGCACTGATGTTCAACACTGCTTCATCGCCTGTCATCACAAAATCACGATTTAAATCTTGTTCTTTTCCATTGATTTGGACGCTTTTCAAATCATAGCCTGATTTCGCTTGGATATTCACAGTGTAAGCTAACCCTTGATAGAGTTTTGTTGTTGTGTCATAAAGCTCGCCGTCAATGTAGATGTTATAATTCAAGCCCGAAACAGTCACATCAACTGTTTCAACAGAATTTCCCAATATTGTAAGTTTTGCCGTTTTGCTTGAAACGACATAATTATAAGCATCCACCGCCTTCACAACATATGTGTGACTTCCTTCTGAAAGCTGATCAAGTGTCACTTTTGCAGAAATTTCGGTGATTTTTTCGGAGATATCAAACTCTTTGCTCGACTCCTCCAAAACAGGGTTTTGCAAGAATTCGTCGTCAATATACACCCCATATCCCGCATACAATCCAACAACTTTAAATTCAAGCACAAGCGATTCTTCCTGTTTCTGAACAATTTTTGTTGAGAATTTTTCCTCCACGCGAAGGGTCAAATCATAAAATTCGACATCGTGAAGCTTTGCCAATGTTTTCGCGTCAGTTGAGGCATAGCCATAAATTTTTATCAAACTTAAAGTGCCAGCTTTTTGCTCACCAAGCTCTTCAAGCGAAGCCCCAAGCAAAATCTCCTTCACACCCGAAACAGAAATTGCATGTCTGCCAACAGTACTGATGTTTGGCAAGAAAAGCTCCGTCAGAGACGAACAATAAGCAAAGCCATAGGCACCAACATCTGTGGTGTATTCGATGTCATAGATCGACAGATTTGTGCACATATAGAAAGCATAGTCCCCAACCGAGATATCTCTGCTGCTGCAATAAATTTCCTTCAAATTGGTGTTTTTGCTGAACGCGTAATCACCAATTGCCGTGATTGTCGATGGCAAATACAGAATTTCAACACAAGAATCCACAAACGCCGACTCACCAATTTTTGTCACATAGCCGCTTTTGATGTAACTTTGCAAATTCAATGTTGTAAGCTCGCCGATATATTTTGTCAGAATCTTTGCCCCAGAAGAGCCATCATTTTCCAAAACAAAATGACTGGAAATATCGATGTTGTTGTAATAATAAACATGGCTTGTGGCATAGCTCATTCTGATAAGAGACCCTCTTGTGTCATAAACATAAGCCACTGCTGTCACTTTTGTTGTTTTTGAAATTGTGATTGCATTTTGAAACAAAGTGTCTCCGTCATCAGCAATTGTTGCACTGTCGTCAGTTGTGTAGTAAATCTTGTAAGTTCCTTCAACCCCCGTCATGTCATAAGACAAACTCAATTGAAAAGAATTTTCATGAAATTTGTTTGTGTCGCTGAATGTGACATATCCATAATTTTGAATTCCAATGTTCTTTATATTG